>CANRKQ010000073.1 GCA_947631265.1 uncultured Clostridia bacterium
AACCGTGCTGACAGGACCGAAGAGGCATATTATATTGACATAAGAACTTTTCTAAGATACTTGAAGATCAAGCATAAGGATTTTTCAGATGATGCTGATTTTTCTAAAATTGCTATTGCTGATGTTCCGTTTAAATATATTGAAAATGTATCCTTGTATGATGCTTATGAGTATTTAAACTATCTAAGAGACATAAGACAAAACGATGCTGCGACCAGAGCAAGAAAAACTTCAGCGCTTAAGCAGTTTTATCATTATTTACATACTAAAGCTAAGCTATTAGAAAAAAATCCTTTAGATGATTTAGAACTGCCAAAAGTAAAAAATAAGCTGCCTAAGTATCTCTCATTAGATGAATCTCTGCAATTATTGCGAAATATTGAATCTAAAAATAAAGAGCGCGATTATTGTATGATAACTCTTTTTTTAAACTGCGGAATGCGTCTAAGTGAGTTAGTTGGACTTAACTTAAATGACTATAGTAAGGATAATCGAACTCTGAGATTATTTGGAAAAGGAAGTAAAGAACGCATAGTATATCTGAACGACGCTTGTATTGACGCTTTAAACAGCTATCTTTCAGTACGTCCAACCAATTCTAGAGATCCTGACGCAATATTTCTTTCTCAGGCAAGAAAGAGAATTGATAAGCGCAGAGTTCAGCAGATTGTCGAAGAGATGCTTAAACGTGCTGGTCTTAACAATCTGGGAATAACAACTCACAAGCTAAGACATACAGCGGCTACATTGATGTACCAGTATGGAGGAGTTGATCCTCTGGTTCTTAAAGAGGTTTTAGGCCATAAAAGTATTGCCACTACTGAGATTTATACCCATCTTTCCAGCGAAAATTTAAAAAAAGCTGCTGATGCCTCGCCATTGGCGAATAATAAAGCACCTAAAAGACAAAAAAATAACGAATAAAAATTAACCTCTTGTGAAATTTCTCACAAGAGGCATTTATTATTTTCTATAATCATTTCTTATAAAAGGCTCGTTAATTGTTTCATCAATAAGTAAACCGTATTTTTTTGGATGTCTGTAGGCATTTCCGTGTACTTCGCACTTTCTGTATTCACGGATTTCATCTAAAGGAAAATTGGCAATAAAAATCCCCTCTGCCTCCCCTGCTTCTACAATCAAAGTATCTCTGGAATCTGCTTCGCCAGGACGATACGCTATGCCGTCAAATGCAGAAGAATGCCCATTACAGTCTGGCTTTCCCTTTGGATAATTTGTTGTGGCAATACCTACCATATTTTCATATGCTCTCGCTCTTAACTGTGACAGCCTATTTATCTCCATCGGGCAAGCGTTTGGAACTAATATTATCTCAGCACCTTTGAGCATTAAAATCCTTGCGCTTTCCGGGAATTCTCTATCATAGCAAATCATTGCCCCAACTTTAACTACTCCTGAATTAGTGTTTAAATCTGCAACATAAAAATCATCTCCTGCTGTCAGAACTCTTTCATCACCGAAATCACAGGTATGAACCTTTGCATATGTTAAAACAGCTTCACCCAACCTGTCAATTAAGCATATTGTGTTTCTGAAACCACTTTTGTGTTTTTCAAGAAATGTTATTCCAATAGCCATATTCAGTTCTTTAGCAAGACTTTGAAAACATAATGCAAAACTACTGTTCGAAGTTATTGCCAATTTGTTAAGTTCGTCTATACTTTCGGGAATATTATAACCGCACGACCACATTTCAGGGAAAAGAGCGATGTCTGCACCAATTTTCTTTGCACGTCTGCAATAATCTATTCCTTTGTTCAAGTTACCTTCAAGGCTGTTTTCAGGAAGAAGCTGCAAAAGTGCAACTTTAATACTGTTTTCAACACTTACCACTGAAATTTCTCCTTTAACATAATTAGCCCCCTATTACACAAACAAAATCGGTAAAGGAGGCATAAATCTATCTTTTAATTCTGATGATTGAATTTTTTGCAAAAACTTTATCACATTCTAATGATAGCTTCATCATTGCGTGATTTGCGGTATCTATTTCTTCATTTTTATCATTATAAAGCTTATCAGCAGTAACTTTAACAGGCTCTTTACCGGGAGCTAAAATTTCAAGCTCGTCTCCCCTATTGAATTTATTTCGCTGAGTTGCATAGATTTTGCCGTCTCTGCATTCATCTACTATTGCCACAACGTCATACTCTCTGATATATCCGCTGTTTTCATAATACTGAGTGTCTAACTGCTCATTAGGGTGACCGAAAAAGAAACCTGTGCAATAGGCTCTGTGGCTTACTTTGTAAACCTCGTTTTTAATCCACAAAGGCAATTTATCATAATCATCAGGATTATTTCTTAAAAAATCAACAGCCATTCGGTATGCGTTTGTTACAACCGAAACATAATATGCGGACTTTGCCCTTCCCTCAATTTTAAAGCTTTTAATTCCTGCCTTTGCCAGCTTGTCTAAATGCTCAATCATACACATATCTTTTGCATTTAGAATGTATGTTCCCTTTTCATCTTCAAATACGGGAAAATACTGCCCGTCACGTTTTTCCTCCATAAGATGATAACCCCATCTGCACGGCTGTGCACATTCTCCCCTGTTTGCGTCACGATTTACTAAATAGCTTGACAAAAGACATCTTCCTGAAAAGCTGACGCACATAGCACCGTGAACAAAACACTCAATATCCAGATCATCAGGAGTTTTTGTTCTGATTTCAGCTATTTCCTCTAACGAAAGCTCTCTTGCCAAAACTACACGCTTTGCACCCATATTATAAAACTCGTTTGCAGTTACATAGTTCACAATCCCCGCCTGTGTGGAAATATGTATTTCCATATCTGGCGCATACTTTTTAACCAGCGATAAAAGTCCTATATCGTTTACTATTACAGCGTCGATTTTTGCGTCAACTGCATTATCAATAAACTCTTTAAAATATGGGATTTCATCATTGTGAGGTAATGTGTTGCCGGTCAGATATACAAGTACTCCCCGTTTGTGCGCTTTATCAACGGCATTCTTCAGCTCTGAGTTGTCAAAATTTGCGGGTCCTGCTCTCATACCGAATGATTTTCCGCCCAAATAAACTGCGTCAGCTCCAAAATCAAGCGCTGCGTCAAGTCTTTCCGCATCGCCTGCCGGCGACAGAACCTCTATATTGCTTAGATTCATATTAATCTCCCTGCTTTATTAGTGCAAAGACCTCTTTTTCCGGGTCGTAATTTTGTTTTTAAATGCATAAAAGATTTATTAATAGATTTTTTTGAAAAAGACAAATATATAAAGTATACTTTATTACACATATATTTAATAGTTTTTTAGTCGTCTAAACCCGCTTTTTTTAGATTACTCTTATGTTTTGACAGAGTCTTTGCAAAGTAAGTCTTTTTAGTCTTAAGATTTGAACAAAAGTACAGATAATCAGTTTTTTCAGGCTTTAGAACTGCACTTATTGCTTCAAGACCAGGATTGCAGATAGGTCCTGCAGGAAGTCCGTTTGCAATATAAGTATCATATACATCTTTAAACTCCGCTATTTCACTTTCTGTATATGACTTAGAATTTTTTGCTTCTACCTTAATTACATCTTTGTAATAGTCGCTCGTTGCGTCAGATTCAAGTCTCGGAAAATTAGCCGAATCATTCAACCTGTTCATAAATACCGATGCAACCTTTGGCATATCTTCAATTGAACCTGATTCTGCCTGAACAATTGACGCCAGCGTTATTACCTCATCCATAGTCATACCGCTTTTGCTTAATGCATCTTTCATACCTTCTTCAATCTTTGTATAGAAATGCTCTCTTACCGTCTTAACAATATTATAGCTGGAATCGTCAAGGTAGAAATTGTAGGTATCAGGATAAAAATATCCCTCCATAGAATAGAATTTTTTATCATGATTGTCAATAAGATTTTCGTAATCAAACCCAAATTTCTCATTGTTGAAAGTGTCAATCATCTCTTGATAGTCAGAAATAACTCCCTTAGTTTCTAATAGCTTTGCCGCGTCAAGAAGAGTACTTCCTTCAGGGAAAACTATAGAAACCGTTTCAAATGACTGCCTTTGCTCAATCAGCGCATCTATTTTATCCGCATATGACGAACTCGGTTTTAGCTCAATATCTCCCGGTTTCATTTTTGAACCGGCTTTCTTTAATTTTACAATTACCTTAAATAAGAATTTATTATCTATTATTTCTTCATCAGCTAACTGCTGTGCAATTTCATCAGTATTTGAGCCCTCTTTAATACTAAGCTTAATTACCTCATCGCTTTTGTTAACGCCTAAATACTCAAGACCAAGAGAAATCCCGAAAAATGCAAGCGAAACAGAAATTACTAAAACAACAACTGTTACAATAAGTCCTGTGAAAATTGAACTGTTTACTTTAACTCTTTTCTTTTTTGGCTTTTTACCAGCTTTATTCTTTGAAATGGCATTAATGGCTTTTCCCGGATTTTTAAGCTCGTCCATACCGCTTTTTGAATAATCAATGTTTAAATCAAATTTTCCCTTTGAGCTGTTAACGCTGTATGTCTTGATTTTATTACTTTCGTTACTCTCATCAATAGGAACAGCAGGTTTACTTTCAGCTATTGCTTTTTTAGAGCTAATTTCATTCTTATCTAAAGGCTTTGAGTCATCTTTTTTACTTAAGATTTCATCAACGCTAAGCGATAATTCTTCATCAGTAGATGAAATTATATCATCCTTTGAGATTTCCTTAGATACATTCTTAAAAGCTACATCTTTCTCGCTATGTACCTTTTCGCTCTCATTATCATCATCATTTTTTGCTGAAAGCTTTCTGATTTCAAGGTTTGTCAGGGTTACGTCAGCCGAGGCAACAACATTTTCACTTTTTTCCTCTCCGATTACATTATTAAGAGCCTCTGATGCTTTAAGACTTTCACTTAAAAATTCGTCCAACTGTGAATCAATATCGTCATTATTTTTATTTGCGGTGTTGTTAAGATCTTTTTTCTTTTCATCCATTTTTACATTCCACCCTTACATAATATTTTTTCATTATCTGAGACAATTATATCAACAGCTATATCTGTGTCAAATCTCGGAAGTTCATCTGTTATAAAATCATCAAAGCATATTCCGATTTTAATTCCTTTAAAGTTCTTTAAAAACCTGTCGTAATATCCTTTACCATATCCCAGCCTGAAACCTTGTCTGTCAAAGCTTAGCGCAGGAACTATACAAACGTCACACTCATCAGAATATTCATATTTTTCATATTTTTCACTTTTTATATCAGGTTCTAAAACATTAAAAGCGCCTAAACTCAACTCTGAAATAGAGTTTATTCTGTAAAAAGTCATAGAATTACTTATTGCATCGCTTTTAGGCGCATACACGGCTTTACCTATGCTAATAAGCTGTTCAATAACAGAAATTGTGTCTGCCTCACTGTCTTTAGATACATAAACACACACATTTTCAGCATTTTTTATCTCGTTAAGACTGACAATTCTGTTATAGATTTTCATATCCTTTGATTTCCTTACAGCTTTACCGATTAAATTTCGTCTTATTAAAATATCCTTTCTCAGAACACCTTTTTCAGTTTGTATGTCTAATTTATTTTTATCTACTTGCATTGAAGTGAAGCCTCAAGCGCATCTGCTTTTTCCTTTGATACTAAAATCTCAACCAGTTTAAGACCGAATTTGACCGCCGCGCCCGCACCTTTTGCCGTAGTTATTTTTCCGTCGTTTACAACTAACTTGTCAGTATAACAAGCCTTACCAAGTTCTATTTCAAATCCAGGAAAGCAGGTTGCAGCTTTACCGTCCAGAACGCCCTTATGTCCGAGAATTGACGGCGCTGCGCATATTGCAGAAATATATTTGTTATTATCCACACAAAAGTCTATAGCCTTTTGAACATTCTCATTTCCCTCTAGATTAACAGTACCCGGCATTCCTCCCGGAAGAACTATCATTTCTGTATTTTCGTTAAGCTCTATTTCATTGGAGTCTAAATCTGTAACAACAGGTATGCCGTGCGAACCGCGAATTATATTAGAACCTATTCCTACAGTTTTCACCTCAACATCGGCGCGTCTTAATATATCTACCGGCGCAAGAGCTTCAACCTCTTCAAAGCCGTTTGCCAAAAATACATATACCATAATCATTATTATCCTTTCTGAAATATAATTGAAAATAAACTATACCTTTTTAAATACCACTGTATTCTTTTCAAGCTGAAAACAGGGATGATATGACCTCTTTGATCTTCTTAGTCCTTCGAGACCCAAATCCTCTTCTCTGTTTACATATTTTAAATTAGACGCATTTGCCTTTACAAATTCATTGCATATTGTAGGATAAGCTCCGTTTACCTCGCTTGCAGCCTTTTCAATATGGACAACTAAAGTGTTTGAATTTAATTTCTCACCAATTGTAACGCCTACGATACTGTTATTCTGATACAAAACCCCGCCCATAAGATTCATATATTCAAAATTGTTGAAAAAGGTGTTTATAGCGAACTGTTCAACAATTGCTGAATAATCATCTTTATCAGTTCTTATGTTGTATTTCTCTGTAACAAATTCAATGCAGTCGTCAAATAAATCAGGAGTAAGTTCTTTATACTCCCATGGCTGCTTTTTAAATATGCTAATGTGATTTCTCTTAGAATGATACTTCTTCCCTCTTAAATTTATTAAATCATCAGCATTATATATATAATCATAATAGTCTGGATCAGACTTAACGCTTTCTATACTTTTGCCAAGATTTTCCTTGAGATAATATAATCTCTGATTTGTCACAGATGTTAATACAAA
>CANRKQ010000074.1 GCA_947631265.1 uncultured Clostridia bacterium
CTCCAAAAGTACCTATGAAGATTGACAAGTTGTTGCGCGATTTTATTTTGAGCGGTGGATTTGACATCAAAATGGTTCCGTAAAACTTACGATTTTATGGCATACTTATCATTCAGAAAAGAGTCAAATGGAACTTGGCTCTTTTTGATGTTACAAAGCAAAACAAAAAAGCCTCAGCCGACACTAAGAGGCATCAACTGAGGCTTCGTTTTGTTTGACCGCTAAAAAACAGGTGCAAAATCTGCATTTATCCTCGCAGTTTCGCGTTTGACCGTGTGGACATAAAAAAGCATCTACCCGAAAGTAGATGCTAAAGTACAATGACCGAGTTTTGATGCCTATATATCGTCAAGGCTCACGGAAAGGAGATGATAATTATGAAACACAAACAATATGTATGAAACTATAATTCAAATACTATGTTCAAGACATTCAAATATAAATCACAGGTCAAAATACATAGAAATACTATACTTATTTTAACATTGCCATTTTATAAGTATGATCATGTGTTACAAAGTAAGTAGCAAATGTTGTTATAACACAAATACAGCCAAACACAAAAATATTTTTTTCAGGCATCTTATCAATGACAGCCTTAAATACCGATGTGCAATCTAATGTCAAGTTCATTAAAATCACCTCTTTTTAATTATTACTCAGTCACTTCCTTCCAAATTGAATACTTATATTATAGCAAAAAAATAGTTCGTTTTCAAGATAAATTATTATAAAAATTTTAGTTTTCTTGCCTGTCTGAACTTTCACATTCAACATACCGATGCTAGCAGCATATAAAATAGCAAAAGCACGATAAATAGGTGTTTATCGTGCTTTAAAATCTGGCTGGGGTAAAAGAAAAGTATATAATTTGAGTTATTTTTAAATTATATTAATTTATTTCCATGCTAAAAAACGTCCTTTTACAATTATATTTATTGTTTAAATAAATGATTGATAAACAAAAATAATCACAGTTGCAGTATTTACTGCAACACAAGTCCTACTCTTACAAAGTAGTCATAACTCTGATCTACATTCTGCCTTTCATACTCTGCAAACACATCACAATATGTGTTTAATGTGGTGCTTATATCTGTATGTCCTAGTATCTTTTGTAATACAGTTGCTGGCATTCCGCTTTCTATACACCTAGTTGCATATGTGTGCCTTAACATATGCTGATTGACGTTACAGCCTTTGCCGATACTATGCTTTTGACAAAGCCTTTTTAATTCACTATTTACTTGTGCTGTTGATATAAGTTTACCACGTTTATCTAAAAAAATCAAGTTGTCTTTGTTGTCTTTCGTTTCAGATAAAGCCGATTCTATAATTCTTTTAGCTATGTCATTTAACATTATCGTTCTTTGTCCGGCTTTGGTCTTAGCCGTTTTACCTAGTATTGGCTTTCCTTTCTCGCCTCGTGCTATAGTACGTTTAACTTCTATTTTATTGTTATCTAAATCAATACAATCAATGGTTAAGGCATTTATCTCGCCCATTCTCATTCCTGTGTACATACTAAGTAACAACTGATTTTTATATAAAACCTTTTCAGTACTTAATACCTTTATTAACTCTTTCTGCTCGTCTATTGTAAAGGCTTCTACCTTTTTGTCAGGTTTATCTGACTTAGGCAGCTTGGCATACTCTGCAACATTCACGTTGATAATTCGCAATCGTATAGCCTCTTTTAGAGTAGACTTTAATATTCCGCATAACTTCCCTATTACTGAATTTGAATAGTTTGTGATTGATTTATAAAACTCTAGCACGTCTTGCTCAGTAATCTTTTGAATAGGCATATTTGAAATGTTATGCTTTTTATATATCTTAATTGTCTCTTTCTTTCGGTAATATGTTGACTCTGATATTTCGTTTAAATCATAGCTTTGCTGAGCAAGCTGTTCCATTAACTCAACTAGTGTAATGTTGTTCTTGTTCGGTACTTCCCTACCACCAAGCTCTGACTTGTATTCCTCAATCTTGGCTTTGACTTCTTTTCTTGTTTTTCCATACTTAGTTACTCTCTTTGGTTTGCCATTATCCTTAACACCTAAAGTTATCTGTCCTACCCACAGTTTTTTAGTTTCATTATAGAAGAATGTGCCATCTCCGTTAGCCCTGCTTTTTGTTTTTCCCATTATTTTATCCTCCTATCTTGACATACAAAAAATGTTATGCTAAAATAAAAGGGCAGAATTAGCCCTTTATGTCACTGGGATTAATTCGTTAGCCTCTGTTGAGTTGCAGCTCAGCAGGGGCGTTTTTATTAGATGATATTATTCGTACATTAATTCATAAGACAAATTATAAAATTTGTCAAAATACTGTTTAAATAAATCAGTACTGAAAGTAGACGAGCTGTCATTTGCAACAGGTGTGTTTTCTATTACTTGATTGTATAAAACATCAATCTGCTCTGAGAGCTTTGTCCATACTTCTTTTAATTCAGTATATTTTTCGTCTTCAAGACCTTCTATGAATTTTGAGTATTCATCTTTTTTCTCCATAGAAGTTTTTAGGTTGGAAATAGTAAAATCTATATCCATTTCCTCTCCAGTTGCACTTGTGCCGGAATCAATATAGCTTTTTATATTACAAAAAGCATCATTCCAAATTTCTCCCGTTAACCAGTTGCTAACGTCAGATAGCGTAACCTTTGATTCAGTAGATGATGTGCTAGTTTCCGAATCATTACTACTTTGTGATTTGCTACTGTCGCTCTCATTGCAGGCGGTTAGACCTGCCAAAGCTAAGGTTAATCCCGTTAATAGTGCTAGTAGTCTTTTCATAAAAATTCCTCCTATTGACATTATCTTGAAAATGTCGTATAATATTTTTGTCGAAGTATAGAAGAAACATCTATATTTTGTTTATATCCCTATCAGTATTTACGGTACTGGTGGGGATTTTATGTTTAATTTTACAATTGATTATCTTTTTAAAATTTATTATGTAATTTTATTTGTTCATGCATGAAAGAAGGTAATGGCATTTTAAGTCCGATTGTTCCTTTTGTTGATGTCGGAAAAACATACTCGACATACTCAACGCCTAAATGTAGTGCTAAATCGTTAGTTAACTTTTTGATATGTGAAGTTCTAGTTTTATTGTCAAGAATTTTAATTTCTAAAATTTCTTCATAGTTTTCATAATTAATATCAATATTTGCTACTGTTATGCGAATTGTATTAATTGCAAAAAAATTAATTGTGTATTCACATATTTGAGTTAGATGTTGTTTGTATAGTTTGTAGTTTTCCTCCATATAATCTAAGTTATTATATATTTGAATATTCTCATCAGTAAAGATTTTTTGCTGCTTGTTTGTAAAAGAACTCCTAGAATAGTCATTTTCAGGTGTTTCATGCTTATTATAATTGTCTTCTTTGGTTTGTACATCTTGAATCTTTACTTTTGTTATAGGCTGAGTTTCTCTTTGATTAGCATTACTTGATTGTTTGTGATTTTTTGCATAACGACTTTTAGACATCATCTGAGATAATATATCAGCGTCCCAAAGTTCAACATTGTTTATTCTTGCAAGCCGTTTAGCTGGCTCAGTGAAGTATTGATTTGTCATTACTGCAGCGGAATTGCAATTATATGCACTCATACCGGCAACAACTTCTTGTATAGGCGCGTTATTTAATTTATGATTGTAGCACTTACACTGAATTGCATAATTTAAGTTACCTTTTCTTGCAATAATATCAACCCCAAAGTCACCAGATCCTCTTGTGACTTCTACATTATCAAAACCGTTTTTTCGTAAAATATCAGCACACGCATATTCAAATTCATGCCCGTCCATTCCATTAAACTGTTCAACATTAGTGTATGAATGTTTGATATTATGCAATCGCTTTACAGGAAAGACAAAGATATAATAACAAAGTTTTTTAAAAAATATAAATGTGTATTTGAAAATATAAAGATAAAATAAATAGATATATTTCAAGAGAATGAAAGGGGATAAAATAATTTTTTTAAACATTATATATGCCTCGTTATAATATTATCATTTTGAGCTTTTTACAATGCACTCATAAAATAAACAGCTTTTCCAAGAATGCGAATAGTATTAAGTTCTTCATTGGTGTATACAAGTGGTTCAAAAGAAGGATTTTCAGGATTGAGAATAAGCTTGTTTTTATCAGGATAATAGTATAAACGTTTTAAAGTAGCTTCATTTTCTATTATAACTGCTGCTATATCTCCGTTGTTTACTATTGGCATCTTTCGTATAAATACAATATCACCATCATATATTCTTGCATTTATCATACTGTCACCTTTTGCTGTTAAACAAAAATCAGCATTTATATCCATATCTGCCATTACATAACTCTCTCTATCTTCGTTTGCCCATATTGGTTCACCACAGGCTATCTCTCCGAGCATCGGAAATTTTTTCAGCTTAATAGGAGATAAATTGTCATATTTATCAAATATATTTTCTTCTTCATTATCCCAACCCATTAAATATGCTGGTGATACTTTAAATATTTTTGCTAATTGTGTAATTTTATCAGTAGGTATATTTGTAATGATGCCAGTCTCGTATTTATAAATAGTTTGTTTAATAGTACCTATCATTTCTGCTAATTCTGATTGAGAAAGATTTCTTTGCACACGAAGATTTTTTATTCTATTACCTATAGTCATTTTATTATCCTCCAAATTTAATATCATTATAACGTAAGATAAGTAACTTGTCAAGAATAATTTTTCTAAAAAATTATAAAAAAGGTATTGACAAGTTACTTTTTAGGTGTTATAATGCTAGTAACTTAATAAGTTACGGAGGTGTTATAATGGTAAATACTAATGCTTTGCGAGCAGAATGGGTAAAAAAAGGTATGACGCAAAGTCAGGTTGCGGAACGTATAGGGATTTCATCAAAAACAATGAGTAATAGGATGAAGAAAAAAGAGTTTGGTACAGATGAAGTTAATAAGCTCATTACTTTATTAAGTATTAAAGATCCTATGCAAATTTTTTTTGCCGATAAAGTAACTTAAAAAGCTACTTTAATCAAAAAATGAAAGAGCAGGGGGGAGGAGATAAAGAGTGAAAAAAGCTTTTAAGGAAAAACATTCATATTTTATATCTGATATTGCTTTGGTTATTTCAATAATAACTCTAATCATTGCAATTTTTTCAAAATAATTATTTCAAAATTGTCACAATTAAAGCTATTAACGATATAACAATAGCAATCCAAGAACGTATAGAGATGTTTCTTTTATTAAGACGTTCTTCACGGTATTGCTCAAAGGCGAGTTTGCCGGCATTAGTAATGACAAGCTCGGGTGAGTATAGAAGAAGTCCATTTCGTTGTGATTTTATTGACTGAGGTTCTATAAGTTCTTTTTGAATTAAAATCTCTGAGGTTTCATTATTAATTATTACATTTTTATGAGTGTAAAATCGTTTCAAAAGTTTATATTCATCTTTAGTAATGTTCATTTTATTTCTCCTTTTCACATTAGTATACAAATTATACTACGAAAAGGCATAAATTACAAGAAAAAAGATCAGGGGTGTTAGGTATAATCATTGCCATTATAGCATTATTGCGATGATTGAAACTATAAGAGTAGAGGAGGTGAAAAAAATGAGAATAGGAATTGAACCAGATTACGACTTAGACAAGGAGCTTGAAAAGTTTAAAGAGCTATTGACCTTGCAAAAGCAACTTTCCGAGAACACTAAGTTGTTGAGGTTTATCGGTATTCGTGAAATGGCAGAATTAACAGGCTGGAGCTTGCCTACTGTTCAAAATCTTTACAATAGACCTGATTTTCCTAGCTGTGATTTTGGCAAAGAGAAAATGGCCGAGATAAGTGCAGTAATTAAGTATTTTAGTATTCCACGTAGAAAATCAAGTTAAGGAGTTGACCCAGATGACAGACGTAACAAAGATGGTACTAGGAGTAATAGGCTTTTTCGTACTATTCATCATAGCCGGAATAACAAAAAGCACCTTATTGATGTGTATAGTCATAGCGATAGTATCATACATAACAGGAGCAATATTGCAAGAACCATACGAGGTTATTACGGTTAAGCCGAAGGAGCGAAAGAGCGTTGAAGTAAAAGGAATGGAGGTAGAGGAATGACTGACAAAGAATATGAGCTGTTTGTACAAGAGATCGCAGACATATCAGGAAAATGGGTAAATAATATGATTAAACTAGCAGATAAGTATGGAGAGAATAGAAATAAAACTTTAAAAAAATATGCCCATACTCAAAATGAGGTCATTCAAACTTGTGATTTTGAAAAGTTTGAGGTGACCGAATGACCTACCAAGAGCAATATCAGAGCAATTTAAACGAGATAAACAAAGCAATGCAGAAATGCTTAAAAGAAAAACCGCCCTGCACGGAAACCGTACAAGGCAAGAAAATGGAGGTAAAATCAAATGACAAACTACGAAAAGATAAAGTCCTTGAGTTTTGATAAGATGGCAGAGTTTTTAGGTGACAACTTCATGTTTTTCTGTTGTATATGTCCTAATAGGAGTACCTGCTCGACAGATATCATCGACAAATGTCACAAAGCACTAAGAGACTGGCTAAAAGCAGAAAGTGAGGAAGAGTAAATGACAGTAGAAGAAGCAATTAACCGACTAAGAGAACAGGTGGCACCTAGATTGTCTGAAAGACCTGAAATCAGAGAGGCGATATCTATGGCAATTACAGCATTAGAAATATGGGAAAAAGAAAAAGAGCCCCAGCCGGAGCAAGCCGACAAGAGCTCATCA
>CANRKQ010000075.1 GCA_947631265.1 uncultured Clostridia bacterium
GATTATATAATTTCTCAGCTGAGGGAATACGGACTTAACCTGAAAAAGATATTGCTTACGCACGGGCATATTGACCACACGGGAGCAGTTTGTGATTTAGCCTATAAAACCGGCTGCGAGGTTTATATTCACTCTGCTGATAACAGTAAACTATATGACGCAGAGCTTAGCCTGTCAAATTTTCTCGGAATTCATCTAAAGCCATATAGAAATGCAAAAACTTTTGATGACGGGGATATTATAGTTCAGGACGAGCTTGAGTTTGAGGCAGTATCAACTCCGGGGCATACAAGCGGTTCGGTGTGTTATATATGCGGCGACGTTATGTTTTCGGGAGATACTCTTTTTTACAGGTCGGTTGGAAGAACGGATATGGTTGACGGAGATTCTGAAACGCTTATCAAGTCGCTTAATAAGCTGAAAGAAATTAAATTTGATTATACTGTTTATTCGGGACACGGAGCGCCTACTAGCTTAGCAGACGAAAAAGCGTTTAATCCTTACATGAGGGCAATTTAAAATGACATTGATTTTCAGCGGAAACGATTTTAAATATGAACTGGAAAGCGTAGTCAAGCTGTTTATTCCTGCAACTCTTTTTGATATTCACTTCGAGGTAAAGCCGGAATATTTCAGCGGTGACTTTTGTTTTATAAGACGCAAGAGAGGAAAAGAAAAAACATATCTTTATACCGTTTGCAGAATTGACGGAAAAAGTGTTGTAAGAGCGCAGAGTATTTTAAATTCTTCTGACAACTATGAGGGCAATTGTGAAATCTTCCTTGCAAGACTTCTGTTTAAGTGCTTAACTGCACTTACAGGCAAGTCTGCAAAATGGGGAATACTCACGGGTATACGTCCAGTTAAACGCGTCAACAAAATGCTTGACAGTGGTATGTCGAGAAATGCTATTGAGCGCGAGCTTTCAGAGATATTTCTTTGTGAAAAGTCTAAAATCGACATTGCATACAAAACGGCTCTTACGCAAAAAAGAGCTCTTGAAAATATGGACGGAAATACATTCAGTCTTTATGTATCTATACCGTTTTGCCCATCGAGATGCTCATACTGCTCGTTTGTTTCTCAGTCTGTAGAGAGCAGTATCAGGCTTATTCCAGAGTACGTTGACCGTCTTTGCGATGAGATAGTTTATACTGCAAATATAATTTCAGGTAAAGGTCTAAAGCTTGACACTATATATTTCGGCGGAGGAACTCCGACATCACTTGAGGCAGATCAGCTTGAAAAGATAATGAAGACTATTTCCCGACACTTTGATCTATCAGATTTGAGGGAATATACGGTTGAGGCGGGAAGAGCAGACACAATAACCATAGAAAAGCTTAAGGTTATAAAGTCCTGCGGTGCGGACAGGATATCTATCAACCCTCAGACTATGAATGACAGCGTACTAAAGGCGATAGACAGGCGGCATACTGTAAAGCAGTTTACTGATAGTTACAAGCTGGCAAAGAAAATTGGTTTTGAAAGCATTAACACCGATTTAATTGCGGGCTTGCCGACCGATACTGTTGAAAGCTTTATGAAAACGGTAGATGCGATTTTAGAGCTTTCTCCTGAAAATGTAACGGTTCATACACTTTCGATAAAGCGCGCTGCATATTTAAACCGAAAGAGCGATATGGTTATTGACAACCCGGCTGAGCAGATGGTTGACTACGCGTCCAAAAGGCTTATGGAGAGCGGGTACGATCCGTATTATTTGTACAGGCAAAAAAATATGCTTGAAAATTTGGAAAACATAGGCTGGTCAAAGCCCGGCAAGGAAAGTTTGTATAATATTTATATTATGGAGGAAAATCAATCTATTATAGCTTTAGGTGCGGGGGCGTCTACAAAGCTGGTTGCAAGAGACGGACATTTAAAGAGAATTTTCAACTACAAATTTCCGCTGGAGTACATCAAGCATTTCGATATTATGCTTGAGAAGAAAAACGAGGCTAAGGAATTTATAGAAAAAAATAGATAATGATTGCAGAGTGGACTCATGAAGAAAAACGATATAATAAAAATTAAAATAGACAGTTTAACAAACGAAGGCAACGGTGTTGGGCGGTATGAGGGAATGGCAGTTTTTGTTCCATTTACCGCAATCGGTGATGAAATTGACTGTCGAATTGTAAAGCTGAAAAAGACCTACGCTTACGGTATCATAGAGAGGATACTCACTCCGTCAAGAGACAGAATTCAGGCAGAATGCAACACATATAGAAAGTGCGGTGGCTGTTCATTTCGGCACTTAAAATACGAGGCCGAGCTTGAGGCTAAGCAGAGCTTTGTAAAGGATTCATTTGAGCGAATAGGAAAGCTGTCGATTGACTTTGATAATATACTCGGCTGTGAGGAAATTCTGCATTACCGCAATAAGGCTCAGTACCCGGTATGTGAGAAAGACGGCAGACTGGAATGCGGATTTTACTCAAAGCGTTCTCACCGAGTAGTAGATAACAAAGACTGTCTTTTACAGCCTGAGATTTTCAATCGGATCGCGTATTTTACTGTAAAGCTGTTAGACAAGAACGGCTTTAGGGCATACAATGAAGAAACCGGAAAGGGTCAGATTCGTCATATTTATATAAGGCAGGGTTTTCACACAAAAGAAATAATGCTATGTATTGTGATGACCAAGCTTGATGACAGATTAAAAAATATTTCCGGGGAAATATCAAAAGTATTTCCGGAGATAAAAAGTATTGTTCTGAACATCAATCCTAACAAGACCAATGTTATTCTCGGAAAGCGCAGCGAGGTTCTTTTTGGAAAAGGATACATTACCGACATTATTTGTGGAAACAAAGTAGTGATTTCACCGCAATCATTTTATCAAATAAACACCGCACAGGCTGAGAAACTTTATGCGATTGTAAAGGATTATGCTGATTTACATGGAAACGAGACTATCCTTGATTTATACTGCGGAATAGGAACGATAGGATTTTCACTAGTAAAAAACATAAAAAAGCTGATAGGAGTAGAGATTATTCCCGACGCTGTAGAAAACGCAAAGCTTAATGCAGAAATAAACGGAATTAAAAACGCTGAATTTATCTGTGGAGATGCGGGAAAGGTTGCTAATATGCTTATTGAGAGGGGAGAAACGCCAGATATAATTATTGCCGATCCTGCAAGAAAGGGCTGCGACGGCATTTCACTTGATGCAATGATTAAAATGTCGCCCGATAAAATTATAATGGTTTCCTGTAATCCATCGACTGCGGCTAGAGATGTAAAGTATTTATGTGATAACGGTTACAAGGCAGTTAAAGGACAAGCTGTTGATATGTTCCCGAGGACGGCGCATGTGGAGACGGTGGTATTGATGTCACGGGTTAAGGACTGACTGCCGAAAAAGTGCCATAAATACGGGTTTTCTGGTATTAGGCCGTTAGCACCGGAGGGCGTATTTGACCGTGAAAATTGCTCTGTCAGAACATATCAACCGTTTTGGTCGGAGGGTCGAGTAGGCCATTTTGATGTCATAGGGTTGAGTGGCCGGTTTAGATGTCCATGTGTTTGAGTGTCTGAGGTAGATGTAGAGCGCATGGCTGATGGACATAGAGCAGAATTATGAAAGGAAGATTTATTCATGATAGATGAGTCACTTAAAAAAGATTTAATATCGCATAAAATATATTCATCATGGCAGTTTATTGAATATACAGAAAAGAATATAATAACAGTAAAATATTGTGCCGATACAATAAATAATATAGTAGAAAAGATGTCAATTAGAACAATGCGATGGGAACAAGATATTCTGTCCGATCTTGTGGACGATGTTACTGCAGATGGAAAAAAAGTGAAACGGGTAACTGTAACAACAGATAATACACCCACTTACGAATTAAGAGTCGTAGGAGAGAAAATCGACCCATGGTTTTTATTTGATAAGCTTTTAAGAGATTTTTTTCAATATGCAATGAACAGCTTTGATTCCATCAGCCAGATTATAAATGCAGGTTTGCTGGCAAACAGAGGTAAAAAAGTGGATTCAGTTGATATTCAAATTATGTTTCGCACTTTTGAGCAACAAACTTATAGCGCAGCTTTTCCTAAAATGTATGCATGGTTGGAAAAAATAAAACTTTCAGATGAATTTCAGTATATTGAAGCGATAAATAACAGGACTAAGCATACGGCAGATATTTCCAACAAACTATCTATGGGAATACTCGGAAGTCCGAACACGGCGCAAATTGGGGCATTTTCACGAAAAGGTGAAGCGCATGAAAAAAGAGAGTTATCTACTCAGCTCCAAGCAACAATTGATTTCCTGAGTAATTCGTGGAATGAATTTATTGATGTATTCAAAGAAGAATACAAAAGGGATGTCTATATCGAAAATCGGAGGCATACGATTTCTGGTGTTCGTCAGCAAAAATTGAAAGATGAACCAGATCAAAACTTATCATATGCATATATCGAAGCAAGCCACGATTTTGATTCTATGCCGGAAGAATTGTATATCCTTTTTGTTAGCGAAAGAGAAAATGAAATCTATTCACATGAGTGTCCCTTTGATACGATATTGATTACCGGTTCAAGCAATATTGATATCCTTGGCAGGTATAAAGCAGATAATGAGGTCAGTAATGACTGTCTGTTGCATTATCGGAAATATATAAAAGATAATGATATAAAAGGCGACATATGCATGTTTTATGTTCAAAAAGAAGATACGGTGTTTTATCATGCCAATCCCTATTTTAATTTGGAGACAGTTTCGAATGACGATGAATTTCTGAAGAGAGCATCGTTGCCGTTTTAAGCAAATATTTATTATATACCAAAGCCCTCTTGGCCATTAAGGTCAAGAGGGCTTTGTGCATCATAGACATTATTCTTCGATATCAATTATGACGCCTGACTTAAACTCTACGATAAACTTGTCCTCATAAACCGTGATTTTTTCAATAAGCCTCGGGACCAGTGCCTCATCAAACTCCGTGATGGTGGCTGGTTGGCTCTTGACGAAATCCTGCAAGTCCCGGATCTGCTTCATCTGTTCATCCTTGATGACGCTGTCCACTTCGGCCTGCCTGCGCTGGTCCCGAAGTCGGAGTATCTCATCTGCAATGGCGTCGTAGTCGTCTTTCTGATTGACCTTCTTCAGAAGCTCCTTTTGCAGCTTGTTCAGACGTTCATCAATAACTTCCGGCGAGAGGGCATCACCCTGAAGGACTACCGTTGCGATGTTGGCACGTAGAGTTTGCAGGAAATCGTCCTTCTGACAGAGCACTCGGTTGATGGCATCGATTACCACCTGCTCAAGAAGTGTTTCATTGACTGTCCGGCTGTGGCAGGCGTGGCCGGTAGCCTCCAAACGGCTGCAACACCGCCAGACGATGGACTTGCAGCCTCGGTTGTTCCAATGGACGCGTCGATAAAATTCACCGCACTCGCCGCAGAAAACGATCTGCGCGAAACAATGCTTGCAGGAATAACACCGCCGTTTGCCGTTGCCGCTGGTATGAACCATACGTCTGCGAACCAGCTCCTCTTGAACCAGTAGGAAGATATCCTTCGGAATAATCGGTTCGTGGTCGCCTTCCACGTAGTACTGCGGGACGGTGCCGTTGTTCTTGATGCGCTTCTTTGTCAGAAAGTCCGTGGTGTAAGTCTTTTGCAGGAGTGCGTCTCCGATGTATTTCTCATTCCTGAGGATCTTGTTGATGGTGCTGGTGTGCCATTTCGCCTTACCCGCGCCGGTGAGAATACCATCTGCTTCAAGACCAGCAGCGATCTTATCCATGCTAAGGCCCTGCAGGTATTCTCGGTAGATGCGCCGAACGATTTCGGCCTGCTCCGGATCAATGATAAGGTTGCCGTCAGCATCTTTGGTGTAGCCAAGAAAGCGGTTGTGGTTGACCTGCACTTTGCCTTGCTGGTAGCGATACTGAATGCCGAGCTTCACGTTCTGTGAGAGGCTCTGGCTTTCCTGCTGTGCAAGGGAAGCCATGATAGTTAAAAGTACCTCGCCCTTGGAATCCATTGTGTTGATGGACTCTTTTTCAAAGAAAACTGGAATGTTCAGGTCCTTCAGCTCTCGGATGTATTTTAGGCAGTCCAGCGTGTTACGGGCAAACCGGCTGATTGACTTGGTGATGATCATGTCGATGTTTCCGGCATGGCACTCGTCGATCATGCGGTTAAACTCGTCACGCTTTTTGGTATTTGTTCCGGTGATGCCGTCATCAGCGAAGATGCCTGCCATCACCCATTCCGGATTCTTGGAGATGTACTCCGTGTAATGCTCGATCTGAGCCTCATAGCTGGTGGCCTGCTCATCGCTGTCAGTACTGACGCGGCAGTACGCTGCGACTCGGAGCTTTGGCTTCTCAGCCTTTTTGATGTTGTTCCCGACCTGCCTTTTTGCCGGGATGATCATGACATTTCCCATCAGCTCACCTCGCTTTCGATCAGGCTGTAAATGTACTCAGCCTGCGTCACCGGGTTATCGAATTGCTTCTTGATGTCCCGGATCGTAAAAACAGTAGGAGCCTTGAGCACTTTTTCTTTCGGAGCCCGGTTTAGTCTGCCAAGAGCAGCGGCCCGCTTCCTCAGCTCCTCCTGTGTATTCTGGAAGACAGTCGCGTCGATGATGGCCGGATAGAAATCGTCGCCAATGTAATGCTTCGTCATCAGCAGACGCTTGGCGGTGCC
>CANRKQ010000076.1 GCA_947631265.1 uncultured Clostridia bacterium
TTAGGCAAAGCTCTTCTCATTTCGGCAAGCTGTTCGGGGTAAGTCGCGCCAACGACCGCACCGACTGATGAATATCCGTGCTTACCCATAGCGTCCTTTCCCCATTCTTCACACTTTTTTCCCATTTCCGAATATATAGTATTTCCGTTCTTGAGCTCCTTATCCTGCAGCTCTCCGCTAGACTTATTTGAAGTCTTAACAAGAACAAATATACCCTTATCCCTCTTAACGCATTCGCTCAGCAGAGGAGAAATACCATCTGTTCCCAAATATCCATTAACGGTCAAAGCGTCTGCACCGAAAGGCTCGAATGCCTCACCGTCGATGAAAACCTCTCCCAAATGAGCCAAAGCATAAGCCTGCATTGTCGCTCCGATGTCGTTTCTTTTTCCGTCTGTAATGACAAACATACCCTTTTTCTTAGCGTAGCTGATTGTCTTATAAAGAGTTTTAACTCCCTCATAACCGTACATCTCATAATACGCCGCCTGCGGCTTGATAGCAGGAACAATGTCACATATTTCATCAATTATCCCCTTATTGAATGACAAAACCGCCTTAGCAGCTCCCTTGAGGTTCTTGCCGTACTTTTTAAAAGCCTTTTTCTTCAAATAGTCAGGAACATAATCCAGCTTTGGATCAAGACCTACAACAGTAGGATTTTGCGTCTTTACGATTTTTTCTATTAGTCTGTCAAATGACATAAAACACCAATGCTCAGTTTCAGAGCATTTCCTCCCTTCGATGTTATTGCTCTTCAAAGACAACCTTGCCTTTAGAAATTGTATACAAAACCTTGCCCTTTAACCTTTCTCCCTTGAAAACGCTGTTCTTTGATTTTGAATGTAAATTTTCCTTTTCAACAGTCCACTCCAAATCAGGATCGAATACCGTAATATCAGCAATACTGCCTCTAGTCAGAGTAACAGGCTCAAGTCCCAGAATTTTTCTTGGGTTCTCGCTCATAAGCTTTTGTATTCTGTATAGAGGTAAAAGTCTCGTATGATAAAGTCTAGTAAGCGTAGCCGCCAGAGAGGTCTCAAGACCCACAACGCCGTTCGGCGCAGTATAAAAATCAGACTTGTCCTCCTCGCTATGAGGAGCGTGATCGGTGATAATACAGTCGATTGTTCCATCGCAGACAGCTCTCTCGACAGCCTTTCTGTCATCCTCAGTTCTAAGTGGAGGACTCATACGGTAATCCGCGTCCTTTGAGTAAAGCTTTTTATCTGTGAAGGTAAAATAGTGCGGAGCGGTTTCGCAGGTAACCCTCACTCCGTCAGCCTTTGCCGCTCGAATAATATCGCAAGAGCCTTTAGTAGAAACGTGTGCGATATGAACATGAGCATCCATACACATAGCAAGAGCAATCTCCCTCGCAGTCATATAGTCCTCGCTTGCCCTGTCCATTCCTCTCACGCCGAGAGCCCTTGAGACCTCGCCTTTATTAATTATACCGCCGTTTATTATATTCAAATCCTCACAATGGGATATTACTGTAACACCTGTTTTCTTTGCCTGCTCCAGCGCCCTGCGCATAAGCTCAGCATTTTCAACAGGATGTCCGTCGTCTGAAAATGCAGCAGCACCTGCACTTTTCAGCTTACTAAAATCGGTAAGCTCTTTACCTGCCATCTTCTTGCTTACGCATGCTATAGGAAGTACATCTATCCCCGTCTGAACAGCTTTTTCCTTCACATATTTTATAACGTCAATCGAATCAATGGGAGGAACAGTATTAGCCATACACGCAACGCCTGTAAAACCTCCTGCTTTAGCAGCCTCAGCGCCTGTGATAATATCCTCTTTATAGGTAAGTCCCGGGTCTCGAAAATGAACGTGCATATCAAACAATCCCGGAAACGCAACAAGTTTTCCGTTTCCGTCAATAGTTTTATCCGCTGCGAAATCAAGATCTGTTCCCACATTCTTTATCATTCCGTTTTCAACGGCTATATCTGCAGTTTCTGTTTTATCACACTCATGTGCAATAATAACCCGTTTAAGCAATAATTTCAAAAGATGTCCCTCACTTTAATATGAATTAAGATGACTTTTTATCGTTCTTTTCTATTTCCTTTTGTACAAGCTCATACGCAGTTTTCTTCTTAGATGTGTTTCCCGATTTATCAAGAGCTGTCACCAAATCGACAACATCAAGTGATGTAACTACGCCCGAATCAGTAATGTATTTCAAAATAGACTCCATATTAATATACTTTGAATCTGTATTCATATCATTCCAGTCGTTCATTGTGATTTTCAAATATGACGCCTCTTCATCAGTACCGCTTGTTGTTGTCTCAGACTGTGATTCGTCTGGCTGCTCTGCCAAAGCATTCATATCTGATTCTCCCAAAACAGCCTCAGATGATACCGATGATGTTGTTGTACTCATTGGCTTTTGAACAGAACTGCTCTCAACCTCATCACACGCGCATAACATTACCGCGCACAATGAAATTGCCAAAACTCCGCTGATAATCCTTTTCATTATAATTCCACCTTTCATTCTTATGAAATACCTAATAAATAAAGTACTCCTTATATCCTATTATTTAACAGCCTGATAATGAAAATTCCTCTGATACTTAAAAGGCTGAAAGATATTTATTATATCCCCTACGCTTAACTATTCTATATATTGTGTAATACTTTTAAAAGTATAATTATTATTTTTTAATTTCCAGAATTGCTCCTTTGTTTCCCGATGTAACAAGAGACGCATATCTTGCAAGATAACCTGTTGTAATCTTAGGCTCTCTCGGTTTCCATTCTGCTTTTCTGCTTTTCATTTCTTCATCGCTTATCTCAACATTTATCTTGTTTGCAGGAATATCAACAGAAATTATATCTCCCTCTTTAACAAGAGCAATAGGTCCGCCTACTGCCGCCTCAGGAGAAACGTGCCCGATTGCAGCGCCTCTTGTAGCGCCGGAAAATCTACCGTCGGTAATAAGTGCAACGCTTTCGCCCAGTCCCATTCCCATAATAGCGGAAGTAGGATTTAGCATCTCTCTCATTCCCGGTCCGCCCTTAGGTCCTTCATATCGGATTACAACAACATCTCCAGGGTTTATATTACCTCCCAGAATAGCGCTCATTGCGTCTTCTTCGCAATCAAAAACCCTTGCAGGTCCCGAATGTGTAAGCATCTCGGGCGCTACCGCCGAACGCTTTACAACACAGCTGTCGGGTGCTAAGTTTCCTCTCAAAACAGCAATTCCGCCTGTTTTTGAGTATGGATCATCAATATCCCTGATGACATTTGTATTCTTATTTATGCAGTCCTTTATATTCTCTCCCACCGTTTTTCCTGTGCAGGTAATACAGTCGGTATTAAGAAGATCTTTCTTTGAAAGCTCGTTCATAAGAGCGTAAACTCCGCCTGCCTCGTTAAGCTGCTCCATATATGTATTTCCAGCAGGTGCAAGGTGACATAAATTAGGCGTTCTGTCGCTTATCTCATTAGCCACATCAAGGTTCATCTCTATTCCGCACTCGTGAGCAATTGCAGGAAGATGCAGCATTGAATTTGTAGAACAGCCCAGTGCCATATCACAGGCAAGCGCGTTCATAAAAGCCTTTTCGGTCATTATATCCCTCGGCTTTATGTCTTTTTTCAAAAGCTCCATGATCTGCATTCCTGCGTGCTTTGCTAGCTCTATTCTCTCAGAATACACAGCTGGAATTGTTCCGTTGCCCTTAAGCCCCATTCCCAGAACTTCAGTCAAGCAGTTCATTGAATTTGCCGTGTACATTCCCGAGCAAGAGCCGCAGGTAGGACAGCCGTGTCTTTCATACTCGTCAAGCTTATCGGCTCCTATCTTGCCGGCGTTAAATTCGCCTACTGCCTCTGAAATGCTAGAAAAGCTGGTCATTTTTCCATCTACATGACCTGCGAGCATCGGACCTCCCGAAACGAATATAGTCGGTATATTGACCCTCGCCGCCGCCATTAATAGCCCCGGAACATTCTTATCACAGTTAGGAACCATAACCAGCGCGTCAAATGCGTGAGCCATTGCCATTGCCTCTGTTGAATCAGCTATGAGGTCGCGGGTGACAAGACTGTATTTCATACCCTGATGTCCCATAGCAATTCCGTCGCAAACTGCAATTGCAGGGAAAACAATAGGCGTTCCTCCTGCCATTGCAACCCCCAGCTTAACAGCGTCAACGATTTTATCAATATTCATATGACCGGGTACTATTTCGTTATACGATGATACTATACCCACCAGAGGACGGGAAACCTCCTCGTCAGTCAGCCCGAGCGCGTGATACAGCGCACGGTGAGGAGCGTTATTTAAACCTTCTTTTATATTGTTACTTTTCATCTTTAGTCTTCTCCTTATTATCAAGTTTGTTTATTTCTTTAATAATTTCTTTTACAACAACATATACGGGAACACCGCCGCTTACTGTTATAATACTGTTTTTCTTATAGAGGTTCTTTCTCTTATAATATAATCTCTTTAATTCCTCTCTCGTAGAATTATAAGCCAGCGGTCTGTTTTTATCACCCTTTATCCTATTATAGCATATTGAAAACTTTGTATCAATAAAAACAGGTACACCGAACTTCTTAGCGGCACGTCCGTTTTCCGCCCTCAAAAGAGCTCCTCCGCCTGTTGCTATAACTCCTTTTTTATTTCCCAATTTCTTTATTGTCTCAGTTTCCAGATTTCTGAAATATTCTTCTCCGTCGGTTTCAAATATTTCTCTTATACTTCTTCCCTCTTCTTTTTCTATATAGCTGTCCATATCTGTAAAACTGCACTTTAGTGAACTTGCAAGTCTTCTGCCCACAGTCGATTTTCCGCAGCCCATAAAACCGCAGAGATATATTGGTCCCATATCTTAATACACTCCCATTAAAGAAGTATTGCTCCTGACATTTTCAAAACTACTTAAAATCTCTCTTTACAATTTTGTTCATCTCATCGATTATGCTATTTACTTCATCTATTGTATACTCGTCTACGTCCCAGATTTTATGAGCCGATACAGCCTGCCATACGAGCATCGCCATTCCTCCGACTGCCCTTTTGCCCATCGCTCTTGCCTTCTTCAAAAGTAAGGTTTCTCCCGGATTATATACAATATCAAAAACTGCGTCGCATCTCTCAATTACCTCATCTGATACGGGACATGCGTCAACTTTAGGATACATACCCACAGGACAGGCGTTGACTAGCAAATCATACCGCTTGTTTGTATTGATTTTAGTGTTCAAAACTACATTTATCTCAGCGTCAGACTTTATAGCCTTTATCTCCTTTTCAACCTGAATTGCAAGCGGCATATCAGTTTCTAAAACAGCAATATTCAATTTAGCGCCCGCCAAAGCAGACTCAATAGCTATCATTCTTCCTGCTCCGCCGCAGCCGACCAGCAAAACCTCTCCCGATAGCTTTGCGCCCATTGAACGCACAGTCTCCAAAAAGCCGTCGCAGTCTGTGTTATAGCCCGTCGTGACACCGTTTTTATTGTCAACGCAGTTTACCGAATTGTATCGCTTTGCAGATTTGTCAAGCCTGTCAATGCAATCAATGATCGCTACCTTGTGCGGAATTGTTATATTGTATCCAGCCATTGAATTGAGTTCGTCTGCGTTTTCCTTTAAATTCTCAGGTCTTATCTCCCTGACCTCATACTCAAACTCCCGGTTTCTAAGCTCGAACAGCCTTTTGTGAATAGGCGGAGACATCGTGTGTTTTAATGTCTCTCCCAGTATACAGTATTTGCGCTTCATATATATGTATAAGTCCTTTCGTATGTATTATCAAAGTCTGATCTCAATAGTTCTCGAGGTAGTTAAATATTTTATGTACTTTACCCCTGCCATATCAAACATTCTTTTTGACGCTATCACTTCTTCAGAATCAGCATATTTATCCTCCATATAAACGACTTCTTTTATTCCGCTTTGAATGATAGCCTTCGCACATTCGTTGCAGGGAAAAAGCGTGACATATATTTTAGAATTCTTAACCGAACCCGTAGAGCTGTTCAATATCGCATTCAGCTCTGCGTGGCATACAAACGGATACTTTGTATCAAGAGCACTTTTGCCGTCTCTTTCCCATGGCATTTCATCATCATTGCAGCCTGTGGGCATACCGTTATAACCGACCGAAAGTATCTTGTTTTCATTCGATACTATACACGCTCCCACCTGAGTGTTTGAATCCTTTGAGCGCTGTGCAGAAAACAACGCTATACCCATAAAATATTCATCCCACGAAATATAGTCGGTTCTCTTCATAGCTTTCCTCCTATTTATCCTCACGTTTACGCTTTATACTTTCATTGTCTGACTTTTTATTCTCTTCTGAGTTCTCTTCTATCTCAAGTCCAAGCTCTTCAAAAAGCCTGTCAAACTCTGCCTCTGATTCGATTTTATCCTTTGTGTTGAAAAGTCCCATAATATTTTCCGACCTGTCTTATTTGAAAATAATTACTCTTTAGATTACTGTTGATTACCGTTGACAATTATTTCGTTTTGTTCTTTGCTAGACCCAGAAATGCCGCGCCTATAAGACCTGCATTATTTCCCAGCTTTGCTATTACTATCTCTGTGTTTTTAGGTGAGTTTCTTGTGTAAACTTCCCTTCTGACAATATCCTTTACAGGCTCAAGCAGAGGATCTCCCTCATTGCAGACTCC
>CANRKQ010000077.1 GCA_947631265.1 uncultured Clostridia bacterium
GTCTTAAAGCATTCTTCGATAATGCCGTCGTATTTCGACAGGTCAATTTTCAGACCATACTCGCCCTCAATATATCTTAGCGTGTATGTAAGATGCCCCAACACATCGAATTTTCCCCATTTGCAAAGCTTTAAAAGCTCCAGAAAATAATCCTCAAGCAGCTTATCTATTTCTCTGTCTGAAAAATTTTCATACTTGATAAAGCAAAAATCACTACGGTTAGGCAGCTCATGCATTGAGCCTATAATAAAATCCAGACGTTCATCCTGCACCGCCTTATCGGCAATTTCAAAATCATGCGTTGCCTGACCAAGCTCAATTCCGCAGATTAGATTAATTTTACTATTGTAATTATCCTTCAGCTTTGTAATACAGTTCAGCGACCTGTTAAAATCCTTTCCGAAGTCATATGTGTCGTGCTCATTAGGCTTGACTTTATAGTAATCTATGCCAAACCAGCGATTGCACTCGCAATGATCTGTTACAGCATAAGCCTCTAGCCCCAGCTCAACCGCCCTCTTTACCATTTGTTCAGGTTCGGCGTCTGCATCGGGCGAAAAGTATGTATGCGTATGACAGTCAATAAGACCTTTCAGTTCGTTCATACCAAATCTCCGTTTCTAGTTTATTTGATGTAGTTTAAGTTCAATATAATTATTAGTATAACATAATCAGAATAAAAAGCAAGATAAGATCGTCTGATAAAAGCATATAAAAAGCTGTTGAAATAATCTGACACTTATGCTATAATTTTGTATATTGCTAAAATTAATGCGTAAAGAGCAGCACAGGAATGGTGATTTATATGAGAGTTAATTTAAAACTGTTTGTCATAGCTATTATACTGGGAGTCTTAGGTGTATTACTTCCGTGGTTTTTTGGAGGAGTAAGACTTTTCGGCACAGAATTGCTTACTATGGAGTTTCCTGTTCTGCTGTGCGGAATGATATGCGGTTTCGGATACGGCGGTATCGTCGGATCATTAGTACCTATTTTGTACTCGCTTATATTCGGCACAATGTCAATGTATCCGCTGGGCGTTGCGACAGCAATTGAGCTTTGTACTTTCGGCGTTCTTTGCGGACTTCTTTATAAAACTTTAAAGCAGAATGTTTATGTTTCTCTGCTGCTTTCGATGTTCAGCGGTAGAACGGTATTCTACATTGTGTATTATTTTATGCTGAAATCCGAAGAAAAAATTTACACAGCCGATACGTTTATAAATGAAGAATTTTTAAATGTCCTTGCCGGAATAGCAATTCAGATCATATTTATCCCGCTGATTGTTATGGTACTGAATAAAACAGGTATAGTACACAAAGGCGAAAGATAAAATATATTTTCTAAGGAGAACAAACTATGTCAACAGCATTTAAGCCGGCAGATATTCTTCTGCCGAATGAGAAAACCGATATGTCTGTCTGGTCAGTAATTGCGTGCGACCAGTATACAAGCGAACCTGAATACTGGAAAGACGTCAAAAAAATTGTCGGAGATAAAAATTCTACACTCAATATGATACTTCCTGAGATTTATCTTTCAGACAGCAATGTTGAATCAAGAATAGAAAGCATACATAAAACAATGGACAGTTACCTGTCGTCAGGGATCTTTAAAGAATACAAAAACTCATATATCTATACCGAGCGAGTTCAAAGCAACGGAATACTAAGACAAGGCTTAATAGGTATGATAGACCTTGAGCAGTACGATTATTCAGCAGGCAGCACATCGTCTGTTCGGGCAACTGAGGCTACAGTTGTTGAGAGAATTCCTCCGAGAATCAAGGTAAGAAGGGGAGCAGGTCTCGAACTGCCCCACATTATGATACTGATAGATGACGAAAACAAAACTGTTATCGAGCCTTTAGGTAAGAATGTAAGTCATATGGAAAAGCTGTATGATTTTACTCTTATGAAAAACGGCGGAAGTATAAAGGGCTACCTTGTTCAAGAGGGTCAAAAGAGCAAAATAGACAGCGCGCTGACTGCTCTGGGAGACAAGAACACATTCAATAAAAAATACGGCTTGTCAAACACACCTGTTTTGCTATACGCAATGGGCGACGGAAACCACTCGCTTGCAACTGCAAAAGCATATTATGAAGAGCTCAAATCGCAGAATCCCGATAAAGATATGTCTTCACACCCTGCAAGGTACGCTCTGGTTGAGATAGTGAACCTTCACAGTAAGGCTCTGCAATTTGAGGCTATACACCGCATTGTTACAGAGGTTGACTGCGACAGTCTGCTGGCAAGATTAAAAGATTCGCTTTTGCTTTCTGAATCAGACAGCGGTTCAGGTCAGGCATTTACATACGTTTGCAGGGGTACCAAAAAGAAAATGTTTATCAATAACAAGCTTTCAAATTTAACAGTCGGCTCGCTGCAAACAGTATTGGACGATTATATTAAAGAAAACGGCGGAAAAGTTGATTACATTCACGGAGCTAATGTATTGGAAAAATTGGCTCAGGCAGATAACAGCATAGGGTTTATACTTCCAGATATGCTTAAATCAGAGCTTTTCCCTACCGTTATCAAGGACGGTGCTCTGCCCAGAAAGACATTCTCGATGGGTCACGCCGAGGATAAGAGATTTTATATAGAATGCAGAATGATCCAACGGTAACCGAAAAGCTGCCGATTGGCTCTCTAGTAGAAAAAGTGTTCAGATCTTTCTGAACACTTTTTTAATATCCAACCTCTAATATCTTGCATCAGGTAATTTGTCTCAAGCATTTTGCATCTGAATTCTTAACCTCTGGTTCTAACCATTTTCAATATCAGTTATCATATCCACTCTTCTCTTGTGACGTCCGCCTAAAAATTCTGTTTTTAGAAAAACGTCAACAAGCTCTATTGCAAGACCTTTTCCCACAACTCTTCCGCCCATACACAGAACATTAGCGTCGTTGTGCTGTCTTGTCAGCTTTGCCGAATAATAATCTGAACAGCAAGCCGCCCTTATTCCCTTGACTTTGTTTGCGGCAATAGAAATTCCTATACCTGTTCCGCAGATAAGTATTGCCCTTTCAAGAGTGCCGCTTACTACATCTTCGCAAACCTCTTTAGCCTTTTGCGGATAATCGCACTTCTCTCCGCTCATACAGCCGTAGTCTTTATACTCAATTTTGTTTTCTTTAAAATATTCAACTATAGAGTTCTTTATCTCTATTCCTGCGTGGTCGTTGCCGATTCCTATCATAATTTTACTAACTCTCCTTAATATATTGAGTTCCTTGCCCCAAAAGCAAGAAACGTAAATTGCTGCCTATTGCACTTAGATACTAGCTTGCCGTTTGTCAAGACAAATACATTTTACAAACTAACCAAAAGCAGCACCGAATGCAACGTCACCGTTGCTGCTGGTCTTTTTCCGCCTTTGTAACCTGCAAATAGCTTGCGTTCAGTTTTGAAGCGTCATCAAATACGCTGTCATCGTTAAGAGCTATCATACAAAGCGAACTTGCATTCTGAAACCTTTTATCAATCGGCGCTAATACAACACTTTCGTCCTCTTTAAACAAGCTGTACTTGATTTCCTTTGCATTATCGCCTACAAGAATAATACTGCCGTAATCGTTATCCTGTCTGAATTTAAGTATATCTTCATTACTGCATACCATATCTGCATTTACACATTCTATTTTATTTCCTGTAAGCTTATATACTCCGAAATAAGACACATTGGCTCTTGCTCTCATAAGCGAAAAAACAATCTTACCGCTCATTTCCCCGTTACATACATTCATAGCAAGAGACTTTAAAGTAGAAATCCCGGCGCACTTTTTATTATCCTTAAAGCAAAGCCCCTTGACCGCAGAGATACCTATTCTCAGCCCCGTGTAACTCCCCGGACCGTTAGCAACAGCAACAGCGTTTATGTCTGCGAGAGTTAAACAAGCGTCAGACAAAAGCTTTTTCAAAAGCGGCAGTAAAACCTGCGAGTGTGTAAGCTCGGTAACAAGCGTAGTATTTGCCAGAACCTTTTCTCTGTCCGCAATTGCCAAAGACGCAATTTTACCTGATGTGTCAATGCCAAGAATTATTCTTTTTGATTGCTCCTTATCCATCTTATCGGTCAAAGCGTTCATCTCCGTTGATCTCAATTTCCCTTTTGTTATCACTAAGCCTTGTTATTTTTATATATATGGTATTCTCAGGCAGCGAACCGCTTATATTTTCGCTCCACTCAATCGCAAGAATATTGTTATCGTTCATATAGTCAAAAAACCCCGTTGTTTCAAGATCCAGCGAGTTTGAAATTCTGTACATATCAAAGTGGCACAGCACAACGTCGCTTTTATCAGACCTGTATTCATTCACAAGCGCAAATGTAGGCGACGTAACCATATCGCCAATCCCAAGACCGATAGAAAGCCCTCTTGTAAAGGTAGTTTTCCCTGCTCCTAGACCTCCTGCATAGGCAATAACGTCACCGCCTCTGAGCTTTTTTCCGACGCTTTTTGCAAATTCAATTGTTTCCTCAGGCGAGTTGGTAACTACCTTCATATTACTTCTCCTAATTTGTTATTGCTTTAAAAGAGCCTCTTCCGTATGGTCGTCATACAACGGCTCGTTTGACAATATCTCGTCAATTTTACTGTCATTGTTCAATTCACCGTCAGGCTTTACATTATGAACTTTAACATCATCATCGTTTTTATGACGTACCTTAGTGTCAAACCGCTCTATAAATGTAAAATACTTCTGCGCCGCCTCGACCTGATCTATCTCAAACGGACACTCATCAGCTATCTGCTTTGTGTTAAGAGCCGCAACTGTAAATTCTATGATTTCATTGCCGTTGTTATCGTAAAATATTGCATTTGTTTTCATATATCTTATTACTATCTTTGAAACATTGTCAAGTGCCAGTCTTACAGGCTCTGCGGCAATAACTCTCTCACCCTTAAACTTGATCGGTATTGCATAGCTTTCCCATTCCTTGAAAGCATAGATAAAATTTTCATAAGTGTATGATTTCTTTCCCTTTGAGTTTGCGGTAGAACCCGTTTTACTTGCAAACACAATAGTAAGATTTTTAATTCCCGGCAAGGTTTTTGCAACAAGCGCATTTACCCGCTGAATATCACGTTCAAGTCTTTTTTTACGTCTTTTTTTGTTCAGCGATTTAAACACTATAATAAACACTATCAGCAAAACGATTAGTGCGCATGATATTAAAAAAATCATCGTACCTTTTTCTCCGAATACATCTCTTAAAAAGTCCATTTTCATTCTCCGTTCATGATTATTTTTCCAGAGCCTTAGAAAAGTCCGCTTATGTTTCCGTCATTGTCGCAGTCTATATTATTTGCGGCAGGACATTTAGGAAGTCCCGGCATTGTCATAATATCACCGGTATACGCAACTATAAAGCCTGCTCCGTTTGAAAGCTTCAAATCCCGAACCGTTATCTCAAAGCCCTCAGGTTTTCCAAGCCTAGTCGGATCGTCAGAAAGCGAATACTGCGTTTTAGCAACGCAAACAGGTATATCCGCATGACCTAACGCCTCAATCTCCCTTATAGCTTTCTCAGCCTGTTTAGTGTAGATCACACCGTCGGCGCGGTAGATCTCCTTTGCGATTATATCTAGCTTTTCCTTTATTGGAAGCTTTTCATCATAAAGCGTATGGAAATTATTTAAACAACCTTCGCACTTGTCTATAGTATCGCATACCTTTTGAGCTAAATCTGTTCCGCCTGCTCCGCCCTTTTCAAATATTTCGGCTAACGACACCTCTACACCCATTTCAGCGCAGAAATCCTTTATGTATTCAATTTCAGATTCAGTATCTGTATGAAACCTGTTTATTGCAACCACTACGGGAACACCGAATTTATGCATATTTTCTATATGAGTTTTCAAATTTACTATACCCTTTTTCAGAGCGTCAACATTCTCCACGTTAAGCTTATCTCTGGCAACACCGCCGTTGTATTTTATAGCTCGTATAGTGGCAACCAGAACAATGCAGTCAGGAGCAAGATTTCCGAACCTGCACTTGATGTCCATAAACTTTTCAGCGCCAAGGTCGGCTCCAAAACCTGCCTCGGTAATGCAGTAATCTCCCAGCTTTAAAGCCAGCTTTGTAGCGCGCACCGAGTTGCAGCCGTGCGCAATATTTGCAAAAGGACCTCCGTGCATAATAGCAGGGTTGTTCTCAAGAGTTTGAACAAGGTTAGGCTTTAAAGCGTCCTTTAATAGCGCGGTCATTGCTCCGCAGCCCTTTAACTGCTTTGCGTAAACAGGATTTCCGTCCAAATCATATGCCACCAGAATACGCTCAAGCCGTTTCTTTAAGTCGTCCAGATCCGACGCAAGACAAAGCACAGCCATAATCTCGGTAGCGACGGTTATCTGAAAACCGTCCTCACGCGGAATACCGTTTACCCTTCCGCCAAGACCTATGTTTATATATCTTAGCGCTCTGTCGTTCATATCCAGACAGCGCTTTATGAGAATTCTTCTCTGGTCTATTCTAAGCTCGTTGCCCTGCTG
>CANRKQ010000078.1 GCA_947631265.1 uncultured Clostridia bacterium
TTGTATGCCTGCTCAAGCTCTAAAACTGCGTTCATAACCGTCTCAGGGACATACTGACCGCCGAATTCGCCATAGCGGCCCTTAATGGAATTGGTCATATATTTACCTCCTTAAAGTTAATATCAAATAGGGGCAAGATGCCGGATACCAGAGAAAAATGTTAGAATTGAAAATATCCGTTAACTTCTTGTATTTATATCATTTCTTGTTTTCAAAACGATAGTTCTTATCTTTTCTCTGTCTTTATTTTTGTCAGTTTCAACCGAACTTGAAACGTCTATGCCGTAAGGTTGAACCGTTTCTATCGCCTCTTTAATGTTGTCAGCCGATATGCCTCCGGCAAGGAAAAACGGCTTTGATATATGTGCGTTTTTTATAATTTCCCAGTTGCCGACTGTACCTGTACCTCCGACTGAGTTTTTAGAAAAGCTGTCAATAAGAAGTTTATCGGCACAGCCTTGACACGCATTACTTATTTCATTAGATTTCTGAGGCCTTATAGCTTTCCATATCTCGCAGTCGGTATGCTCTTTTAGAGACTTGATAAAATCGTCGTCCTCATCGCCGTGAAGCTGAATTACACCGAGATATTTTGAAAACGGTATGATTGTGTCTAATGTCTCGTTGACAAAAACACCAACAGGAATTATCCTGTTAGAAAGTTCGCTTGTAAGCTTAGCAAGCTCATCAAGGCTTATGTGCCTCCAGAACGGCTTTGAGAGAATAAACCCTGCATAATCGGGCTGAAACTCATTTACATAAGCTATGTCTTCACTTCTGCGCAAGCCGCAGATCTTAAGCTTAGTCATATGCTCTCAGCTCCTTTAAGGTAGAGGCTATGTTATTACTTCTCATAAGCGTCTCGCCGATAAGCACCGCCGACGCTCCCAGCTTATGTACAGCTTTCATATCTTTATTATTCTTAATTCCGCTCTCAGAGACAATAATCTTGTCCTTTGGAATGTGATGTGCCAGTTTTCCGGTGGTGTTTAGATCCACCTCAAAGGTTTTGAGATTTCTGTTGTTTATGCCTATTATCTCGGCATTGACAGAAAGAGCCTTTTCAAGCTCGCTCTCGTTGTGAACCTCAACAAGGCTGTCGAGCGACAGGGAGGCGGCAAGCTTGTAAAACCTGCCCAGCATTTTTTCATCAAGAACCGCCGCAATAAGCAAAATTGCCGATGCGCCTATTGCTTTTGCCTCGTAGATTTGGTACTCGTCAATAATAAAGTCCTTGCGAAGAATGGGAATGTTTACGCAATCTGCAATACTTTTCAGAAAGTCAGCCGAGCCCTGAAAGTAATACTCTTCGGTAAGGCAGGATATTGCGTTTGCCCCTGCCGATTCGTATTCCTTAGCGATTTCTACAGGGTGAAAGTCAGGTCTTATAAGACCCTTTGACGGCGAGGCCTTCTTCACCTCGCATATAATACTTAAACTATCACCATTAATTGCAGACTTAAAGTCTTTAGTCAAAAAATCAGTATTAAGTGCTTTCTTCTTCATTTTCTCAAATGGCACTTTTGACATTTCTTTTTCAAGCTGTAGCTTTCTCTTTTCGATTATATCATCTAATATCATATTTTATCACCAAAGTAAAACTGTATCTTGCTTCTAGCTTTTTGTCTCTGAGTTTGTAAACGCAATTAACTCCTCCAGCTTTTTCAAAGCCGCACCGCTGTCAATAGACTCCTCTGCCAGTTTAATTCCGTCGGCTATAGTTTCTGCGTTGCCGGTTACATATAAAGCACAGCCGGCGTTGAGAAGTACAATATCTCTTTTTGCGCCTTGCTCTTTTCCGCTGAGAATATCGCGTGTGACTTGAGCGTTCTCCTCAGGTGTGCCGCCCTTGATTTCTTCTTGTGACGCACGCTTAAAGCCGAAATCCTCCGGAGAAATTTCGTACTTTTTGATTTTTCCGTCCTTAATCTCGCAGACAACAGTTGAATCGGAGATGGATATCTCGTCAAGCCTGTCTTTGCCGTAGACGAGCATTGCGCGTTTGATTCCAAGCTTAATAAGAACATTTGCCATATTGTCCATAATGTCGGGAGAGTAAACTCCGAGCACCATATATTCGGCAAACGCAGGGTTTAAAAGGGGTCCCATAATGTTGAAGACTGTTTTTGTACCTATCTGCTTTCTAACAGGGCCGACAAAGCGCATAGCTGGGTGATAGCTCTGCGCAAACAGGAATGAAATTCCTATTTCATCAATGCACTTTTCAGCCTGCTCGGGAATGGTTGAAATCTTAACGCCGAGAGCCTCTAAGCAGTCGGCAGCGCCGCTTTTTGAAGACGCGCTTCTGTTTCCGTGCTTAGCGACCTTCTGACCTGCACCTGCTATAACAAACGACGAGGTGGTAGATATGTTAAAGCTGTTTGACATATCTCCGCCCGTGCCTACAATGTCAACGGAATCCGAGCAGTTTTTAAGCTTTGCCGCTTTTTCTCTCATAACCTTAGCAAAGCCTGTTATCTCGTCGATTGTCTCACCCTTTATCGACATAGCAGTCAGCAGGGAAGAAGTCTGAGCAAGAGTAGCTCTATCACAGGTTATTATATCCATAGCCGAGTAAGCCTCATTCTCGGTGAGGCTTTCGCCGTTCACCACCTTTGCAATATACTGTTTAAGTTCTGTTCTTTCGCTGTCGGGAATCATAATATTATCACTCACTTTCGTTTTTATTCCTGCAATGTTGTTGAGGAAGTTCTCTATAATTTTCCGACCCGTATCCGTCAAAACAGATTCAGGGTGGAATTGAACCCCGTAGGTTTGATGTTTCTTATGGCGAAGCGCCATAATTTGGTTCTTACTGTCGTATGCAGTAACCTCAAGGCATTCGGGTAAAGTTTCATTGTCCACTATCAGAGAATGATACCTTGCTGCTTTGATCTTCTCAGGCAGTCCCAAAAACAATGGATCATCTTTTTTTATAGTTATGTCTGACGCCTTTCCATGCAGCTGTTTTTTTGCAATAACTACCTTACCGCCAAATGCCTCTGCTATTGACTGATGTCCAAGACAAACTCCTAGAATAGGAATTTTTCCGCTGAAGTGTTTTATTGTTTCAACCGATATGCCAGCGTCCTTAGGATAGCAGGGACCGGGCGAGACAATTATTGCCTCAGGACAAAGTGCCTCGATCTCAGCAATGGTAATTTCGTCATTTCGCGCGACTTTAATGTCGCTGTAAAGCTCGCCTATATATTGATAAAGATTATAGGTAAAGCTGTCGTAGTTGTCGATTATCAGAATCATAAGAATCCTCCCAAAATAATAATTTCTAACAAAGAATATTTAACAGTCTGATGATATTGTAATATATTATATATAAATTTAATTAAAGTGTTATATATTATCAATTTTCGGCACATTCGGCACAAAGATAAATATTAGACAAACATTCTAACGCGTCAGAGCCAGCGACGGCTTGCCGCAGCCTCTTTGATAGCATTTATCACCGCCAATGCCTTATTGCAGGATTCCTGATACTCATTTTCGGGAACGCTGTCTAAGACAACGCCTCCTCCGGCTTGAACATAAGCCTTGCCGTTTTTGAAAAGTACAGTTCTTATCGCAATGCAGGTGTCTAAGCTGCCGTCAAAGGCAAGATAGCCTACTGTTCCGCCGTAAAGACCTCTGCGTGTAGGCTCGAGCTCGTCTATGATCTCCATAGCTCTTACCTTAGGTGCGCCCGAAAGCGTTCCTGCCGGGAGAACAGCCATTAGGGCGTCGAGAGGTTCCTTGCCGTTTTCCAGCTCGCCCTCTACGTTTGAGACAAGGTGCATGACCTTAGAGTACCTTTCAACAATCATATAGTCGGTTACGTTAACGCTGCCGAACCTTGATACCTTTCCTATATCGTTTCTGCCCAAATCAACGAGCATAGTATGTTCGGCGCGCTCTTTAGGATCGTTAAGCAGCTGCTGTTCATTCTTGTAGTCCTCATCGTCGGTCATACCGCGTTTGATTGTTCCCGCTATAGGTTTGGTGATAACAGTTCTGCCGTTAACAGACACAAGCTTTTCGGGTGACGCGCCTGCAAAGGCGTAATCTTTATGTTTAAAGTAGTAAAGGTAAGGGGAGGGGTTGGTCGAGCGCAGCATTCTGTACACATCAAAGCTGTCGGGAGGATTATCAACCTCAAACCTCTGCGATGGAACGACCTGAAAAATATCTCCGTTTCTTATGTATTCCTTAGCCTTCTCGACATTTTTGAGGTATTTTTCCTTTGTGATATTTGATTTGATATTAATATTCTTTTTCTCTTTACTAACCGATACGTTACCGCCTGAAACATATCTTTTCAAAACGCCGATAATCTCGTCTTTTCTCTTTATGCAGCGGTCGTACTGCATATCAATGTCGCCGCTGGAGTGAATGTTCAGGATTATAACGGCTCTGTTGCTCAAGTGGTCGTAAGCCACTATCTCATCAAACAGAAATAGATTGGCGTCGGGCATACCTAGGTCGTCTTTAGGCGGATTGCACAGAGTTTTCTCAAAGTACCTGACCATATCATAGGCGAAGTAACCTATAAGACCTCCGGTAAGCTTTGGGCGGTTAGGAAATCGGGGAGATTTATACTCCTTTAAGATATTAGACAGAAATCCTATAGGGTCAGAGACCTCATATTTTTCTTCAGTGCCGTTTTTCGATACAACAGCGACCCTATCTTTAAGAGTAATTTCTGCCTTTGGATTTATTCCAACGAAGGAATACCTACCCCATTGGTCCTTGTTGTCAACCGATTCGAGAATAAAGCAGTTGTCATAAGCCTCGTGCAGAGCGTTGAATAACTGAATCGGTGTGAATGAATCTACAAGCAGTTCGTAGAATACAGGAACTGTCTTGTAATTTTTTAAAATGTCTTTGATTTCTTCCTTTGACGGATATAGCATATATATACCTCCTCTACAAGATGCTAGATACCAGAAACAATAAACAATAAACAAGAAAAAATAATAACAGCATAGTGGAAAAAGATTCTTGCCATTTGCCTATAAAAAAGAAAAAGCCTATCGTTTCACATTAGAAAACTAATGGGACGATAGACATCGCGGTGCCACCCAAATTTATGATAAGCTTACGCTTACCAACTCATCAAAGTACGCAGCTTTTTACATAACAGTAAAATCGCATCAATACTTCTTTTCAGTAACGCCGAAAACCAGCGGCATTGAATACTTGAATTTATCACAAATACAAATTCTTTCACCAAGCTCCTCACAAATCCATTCACCGAAAATCGTATGCGCCTTAATTCCACCGTAAAAGGCTCTCTGTAGCACCGTAAAATCAGCTACTTACTTTTGCTCACAGGATTTTATTATTTGATTAATATATATTATATTCCGGAAAATTATATTTGTCAAGTGTTTTTAAAAATTTTTTAGATTGTTGCCTCAGATGTGCTGTTCTCAGGTCTAACTGCGTCAACTGTCATTTTAACAGTAGAGCCATACGGCATTTTCTTACCCTCCTGAGGACTCATAGAGATAATGTCGCCGCTCTCTTCGCCCCACTTGTGCTGGTACTTAATCTTCACCTTAAAGCCAACAGATTTTAAAACTGTACTTGCCGCAAGGTAATCCATATCCGACACCTTTGGAATCTTTATCATCTGAATGCCCTTGCTTATGACAATATCCACAGGCGTGCCTATTGAAATCTCCTTGCCGGCTTTGACACTCTGCCAGTAGATTTTGTTTTTCTTCACCTTGTCGTTGTACTGCTTTGTAACAATAAGCGGTATGTTCTCAGTCTTTTCTACAGCCTGCTCATAGGTAAGTCCGTTTAGATCAGGCATTACTGTTTTTGTCTTTATCTCCTGCTGCTGAACTTCTTTAAGTGATGGCGTTTTATAAAACAGATCGGGCATATTGCATCCGCTTAGGGAAAGTACGGAAAAAATACAAATACTAATACAGAATAATTTTTTAAATTTCATAATAGCCTCCTATTAGATGCAAGATACAAGAATATAAGATGCAAGAATATTATATATAAGATGAAAGAACCTTATCTTTTTTACTAAGTCTTAATGAAAAGCGTCTGTTTCTTGCCTAAAAGTATCTTGCCTATGTCAGCAGGGCTCAGTCCTGCCGGACCTGTCACCGTTGAATTTTCATTGAAATATCAAATGCCTTGACCGAGTGGGTAATAGCTCCTACCGAAATAATGTCAACGCCGGTTTTTGCAATACTTGCAATGGTTTTCTCAGTGATATTACCGCTTGCCTCCAGCTTTGCTCTGCCTGATACTATTTTGCAAGCCTCCCGCATAGTTTCAATATCCATATTGTCTAACATTATGATGTCAGCGCCTGCCTTTAGAGCTTCTTTGACTTCATCAAGA
>CANRKQ010000079.1 GCA_947631265.1 uncultured Clostridia bacterium
CGTGAAGAGTGACCTCTGATGCGAAATAAACTGCGTGTAGTAAAATCCGGCTTATCGGTCAGATGGTTGTTGCCTTTGCTTTCTATGTCGTTGTCAATTACAGAAACCTTTACATTGATATAGTCGCTACCATCTTTAGCTGTGGTGTAAACAGATTCACCAAATTGGTCTTTTTCACCACTAGGAACACCGGGTATCTCCTGATTTTCAGTATCAATAACGACCAGCGGAAGATGAGAACAGAACACATCGTTATTATGGTCGGTACACGGAGTGTATTTCATATCCTCAATATGCTGATGATATCGTCTATTGTTTTTCTCAGTATTAAATGGAGAAGATGAAAATGAAAAACATACTAAAAGCATAACCGCGGTCATAACTATTCCGAATATTTTTATTTTCATATTTCTCATCTCCCCTATGTATTTATTGCTTAATCTTTATTGCTAACATCAACTGCTAATATCGTCATTCTGCATAACTAAATTGAAGTATTCTATATTTCCAATGGCATAGACAGCGTCTGTTATACTTTCACCTGTTTTCTTTTCCCTGTCTAAGAGTCTTTTGTTTATCTCATAGATAAATTCAATACTTGTTTCAGTAGTGTTTTTTACACGCAGGTTTGCTTTTCTTGAATAGCGCTGGAATATCAAAGCCTCAATCTTATCCTCATTTACTCTGGCTGTTCTGATTATCAGAAGCATTCTTCCGTCGTTACGCAGTCTGCCAAAAAGCAGCAGAAGTATAAATGCAAAGGCGCTGCCTACAGCCGCCACAAGATAATCGCCCGAGCCGCAGCATATACCTACTACGATAGTCCAAAAAATATATACAGTATCTCTGGAATCCTTTATAGCCGTTCTGAAACGCACAATGGAAAGCGCACCTACCATACCAAGTGAAAGCGCGATATTGTTTCCTATGACTATCATAACCGTAGTTGTGATCAACGTAAGGGCAACCAGAGATACGTTAAACTTTTTACTGTAAATGCTGCCGTCGTGCGATAGCCTGTAGGATAAAAAGATAAAGCAGGCTATAACAGCAGCCGCTGCCAGACGCATTACGATAATTTGTGTTGTAAGATTCCCGCTGGAATCAAAAAGATTTAAAATTTGTTCTCTCATATTTTTATTCTCCCGTCATCAATATTGATATTTAAGCACAGCACTCCGTGCCAGGCAATACTTGCTCACAGACAGTTCAGAACGATCTGCCGTATTGACAAGGCTCTTTATGTGGCTTAGTAAAAAACCGTTGTATTTGACCTCTAGTATCGCATTAAACTGATCAAGCACAGGGTATTGATTCAAATTCTGTGAAAAGATATTAAAACCTGCCTCTGTTGCTACTATATGATGATCTAATGTAATGCGAATATGATTTTCATTAGCTATATAGGCACGGCGTTGATAATCAACCACCGCTTTCGGACGATAACATCTACTTTGCATAATGCCATATAATTCAGAGGCAAAAGGTTTATCATAATTCAAAAGAACTGAATAATTGCACTTAATCAGTTGTTCGGCATCTGCCCGGCTTATTCTTAAAGACCGTTTTAATTGATATGCTCCCTCTTTTTTCTTTTCCTCAAGCATTGCAAAATCTGCGTTTGGGTCATAAATCCTAAGACGTATTTTACGGCGCAGCTCTAATCCGTCGATTTTATCATTGTAGTCGCTTTCCTGTAAAGTGTCAAAATATAAAGAACGAATACGATAGCCTGAATCACCGTTATGCTCATCCTCCGTCATAACGCTCCCGAGGAGACCACACAGTTTCTGCCCGTCTGCTATTGTCATTAAATATTTCTTTTCCTGTCTCATCACTTCATTCATATTTCATCACCCTTAAGCATTAAAAAAACTGCAAAACTATCACTAAAGATATAGTAAATGTTTTGCAGCCTGACAATCATAGCAGTATAATTATTCCACCGTAGACTCATAGCTTTGCGCCGCCTATTTTCAATGGCTTTGCCCTTTTTTCATTTTATTACATATAGTGTATAGTATTAAAATTGTTGTAATATTTATAATCGTTATTCTTTGTTAATTCAAATATCAAAATAAAAACTAAAAAGACGCAATACACCTAAGCATAATACGTCTCAATACTTAAAATGTTAATTAGAAAATTATGCAAAACAAATAACAGTAAGCTTAATAAGCCCCCCCCCGATTACATATTTTGGGATAATTGAATTGCACATATTTTTCTCTCCTTATTACCGTTGTTTAAGTATAATATCATATTTCGATTATTATGTCAAGAGATTTTAAATTTATATTAATTTTTCTATGATTTATCCAAAAAATTCAAAGTTTTTATAGACATTATTAATACTTGACGAAGCATAAAAAAATATGGTACTATTAAAATATATTTGTTTATTATAGTGATTAAAAAATACAGTTTCAATAATTTCGATTAGGAGTTTATGATTATGAAAGGTAAAATAAGAGTAAAGGAAAAAAGTCTTACCGCGACAATAATAATGATTGTTGTATTGACCGTACTTTTTGTTACTGCGTATTTTCAAATCAGTTCAATCATACGTCAGCGCAGTCTCAGCCGTATGGAGGAGGGCGTCAATACCGTAATTGAAGAAATTACAGGTAAGCTTAGCAGAGACAGCAAGATTTTAAATTCTGCCGCTAACATTCTGTCAACCGCGGAAAACTTTGATAAAGAAACTATGAAAGAAGCAATGACTGCATTTTCGCCTTTAATGGAAACTATGAAGATGAACATTCTTATGCCTGACAATACAGTAATATCAGCAAACGGTAACTCAATAGACGGCAGCAATTCAATTTCTTTTGAAAAGGAAGCACCGCTTGGAGAGCATGTATCCAATCGTATGACCAGCCTTATTGACGGAAACACTCTCGTCCTACGGCATTTTGTTCCAATAATCAAAAACAATGAGACTGTTGCTATTCTTTTTGGTACAACAATATTGTCCGAGCTGCCTAAGGTCATGAATATAGATAATATTTATAATGCCAGTGCAAGCGTTTTTATTATCGATACTGAAAACGGCGATTTTATTATGGATACATGGCATGAGTCGCTTGGAAACATTAAAGATTTTAAAGCACGAAAAACGCGCGGAAAAGGAAGTTGGGAAAACAACTTGCAGAAACTGATGGAAAGAAAAACAGGATATATTGAATATAAGTCACAAAAAGCCAATGAGTGGACCTATCTTTATTATTCTCCTGCAAAAATCAATCAATGGACAATAGCTGTTTCAGTCCCGGAAAAAGAAGCATTTCAAAGCGTTTACGCTATCCGCCGAGTTTGGTTGATAATTGCCGGTCTTGAGGCAATAGCTATTGCTGTTTATTATATGTGGGTTCGCAAGAATGCCAAAATAGCGGTCAACAAAGCTGTTGAGCAGGCAGTCTTGCAGGAAAAACTCCAAAAGGCAGAGGCTGCGGAACGTGCTAAAACAATGTTTTTATCTAATATGTCCCATGATATTCGCACCCCGATGAACGCTATTATAGGTTTTACGACGTTGGCTGAAACTAATATAGACAATAAAGAAAGGGTTCAGAATTATCTTTCTAAAATTTTGTCATCAAGCAACCACCTGCTCAGCCTTATCAACGATATTCTTGATATGAGCCGTATAGAAAGCGGTCGGCTTAATATAGAAGAAAAAGAATGTAGTATTTCAGATATATTCAAGGATATGCGAAATATTATTCAGACACAGATGCAGCAAAAACAACTCGACTTCTTTATGGATACTATAGATGTTGTTGATGAGGATATTTATTGCGACAAGCTGCACGTCAATCAAGTTCTGCTTAACCTTCTCAGCAATGCTATTAAATTTACTCCGGCGGGCGGTTCTGTTTCACTGACAATTAAGCAAAAGCATAACGCTCCAAAGGGCTACGGTGCATACGAAATACGTGTTAAAGACACAGGAATTGGTATGAGTAAGGATTTCGTAAAATATGTTTTTTCTCCCTTTGAACGTGAAAGGAATTCTACTGTTAGCGGTATTCAGGGAACCGGTCTGGGAATGCCTATTACGAAAAGTATTGTCGAAACAATGGGCGGTACAATCGATGTTGAAACCGAGCAAGGCAAGGGTACAGAATTTATTATTAATCTTGAGTTCCGCCTGCAATCTGAATCCAGACAGATTCATCCTATTAGTGAGCTGCAAGGTCTGAGGGCGCTTGTAGTTGACGATAACTTCGACACCTGCGACAGCGTTACAAAAATGCTTATGCAGATAGGTATGCGTTCTGAATGGACCTTGCATGGAAAAGAGGCTGTTCTACGGGCAAAGCAGGCTATAGAAATAGGTGATGAATACTATGCTTACATAATAGACTGGGCTCTGCCTGATTTGGGCGGTATTGAGGTCGCAAGGCAGATACGATCTTTAGCCGGTGAAAACATACCTATTATTATCCTCACCGCGTATGATTGGAGCGCTATAGAGGACGAAGCTAGAGAAGCCGGAGTTACTGCATTCTGCAATAAGCCAATCTTTTTATCTGAGCTGAGAGACACTCTTGCATCTGTAATTAGCAATGCAGATCTGCCTCAAAAGGAATCAATACTGCCTGATACATCGGAAGAACTCAAGGGAAAGCGTTTACTTTTAGTAGAAGATAACGAACTGAACCTTGAAATAGCTCAAGAGATTTTAACAGAGAGCGGATTTTTGGTCGAAACAGCAGAAGACGGTACAATTGCTGTAGATAAGGTAAAAAATTCGCAGCCGGGTTATTACGATCTGGTTCTTATGGACGTACAGATGCCTATTATGAACGGTTATGAGGCTACAAAGGCGATTCGTGACCTGGACAATCAAAAACTTGCTAATATTCCGATAGTAGCTATGACTGCAAATGCTTTTGATGAAGACGTCAAACTATCTATGGAGGCTAAAATGAACGGACATTTAGCAAAACCGCTTGATGTCAACAAGCTTATGGAAACTTTGCAAGAAATTTTGTTAGATCCCAATACATAACGCAATATTATTTTATACTTACAAGCTGTCACCTTTCTATAATTGTTTTCATACATTTTTACATTTTAACTTTTACATCATCTATAGAGAAAAAAAGAACCGAAGAGTTATCTTCGGTTCTTTTAGCTTTATTATGTAAATTTACTTGCCTGAGAAGTATCTGTCAAGCAATCCCTTGAAAGCACGTCCGTGACGAGCCTCGTCCTTTGCCATTTCGTGAACTGTGTCATGAACAGCATCGTAACCGAGCTCTTTTGCTTTCTTAGCAAGCATTAGCTTACCTTCGCAAGCGCCGTTCTCAGCCATATATCTAAGCTCAAGGTTCTTCTTTGTAGAGTCTGTTACAACTTCGCCTAAAAGCTCTGCAAATTTAGCTGCATGCTCTGCCTCTTCATAAGCTGCCTTTTCGTAGTAAAGACCTACCTCCGGATAACCTTCTCTAAACGCTACTCTTGCCATAGCAAGATACATTCCGACCTCTGAACACTCACCGTTGAAATTGTCTTTCAAACCTTGAACAACCTCAGGATCTAAACCCTGAGCGCTGCCAACCTTATGATCGTCAGCCCAAGTGATTTCAGCTGATTCAGCCTTGTTAAATTTCTCTCCAGAAACTCCGCATTGCGGACATTTCTCCGGAGGCGTGTCACCCTCGTAAACATATCCGCATACAGGACAAATCCATTTTGCCATTTTATTTTCCTCCTCAATATTTAATTTATTATAAACACATTTGTGTTATAATCCTTAGCCTAAAACTGCTTTTGCAAATTCTTCTCCCAGTTCTTCAGCAGATTTTAAATCCTCATCAGTCGGAACAAAACAGAACTTAAAGCCCTCGCCGTAAACATCATTTTTTATTCCCTTAAGCCTGCCGATAAGATTAGGAACAGCCTCTCCGCTCCAACCGTAAGAGCCGAAAACCAAAGCCTTTTTCTTACGGTTGTTAATAGCGTCAATCGTGCTGATAAGCGACCATACAGGAGAAACCGCATCGCTGTTTATCGTCGGAGAACCAATAGCAAAAGCGTTGCTTGAATTTATAATCCCTGCAAGTTCAGTTAAGTCATAATCGTTTATATTATATACCTTTGTTTCAACATCAGAAACTTTAGAAATTCCCTTGCCGATAGCAAAAGCCGCCTTTGCGGTATTTCCGTATGCCGAGCAGTAAAATACAGGAATAGTTTTCTTGTCATTATTAACAGGCGTACTCCACTCTCTGTATTTTTCTAAAACGCAGTCCAGTTTTCCTCCCTTTGTAAGAACAGGTCCGTGGCTAGGACAAACAATATCAAATTCAAGCCCCTCCAGCTTTTTCATACCTGAAACC
>CANRKQ010000080.1 GCA_947631265.1 uncultured Clostridia bacterium
ATCGTAAGCTGTGGATATTTTTCAGGGTGCTTTTGCGCGTCTAAGAGCGTATCTCTGGATAATACGTTTATATTAAGATGGTGTCCGCCCTCTTCTGCGTAACCGTCTAAAATTGATACAAGATTGTCTATTTGTTCTTTATTTGCCTTAACTTTTGACATAATTATTTCCTCCTGAATTTTATTTGCCGTAATTTTAAAAGCCTTATAAACAGAATATAATTACGGCTTGTTATTTATTGCAGCAGATCGTCGTCGGCGTCTAAGCCTTCAAATAGTGTAGGCGAGCTGCAAGCTGTGTTTCCCTCCAAACAGTCGAGCGACTTTGAAGTCGTAACCTTTTTTTGCTTTTCCTTGTATTTTACTCCGCCGTTATTATTGACCTTAATGTTCATATGTCCGCCCTTTCCGGACATAAAATCATCAAGCATATTAACAATATCGTCTATTCTTTTATCTGAATTTTGCATAATAATCCTCCGTTGCTATTAAAGGTGTGTGGTTAGTATTCGCTGTTAAAGCTGTCTGTTTCGGAAAGCTCAATGTCAACGTCAATATCACCGACGAAAATTTTATTATCCTTTCCCAGAGATTCTGGTATTATAGAGAATGTATTGGAAATACCGTCTTGAGCGTCCTTGAACGGAAGTTTTGAAACCGATTTAAGCGATGCTACAGCGCCGTTTTTATCGCGTGTGTGCATTGGATTTGCACCAGGCGCAAATGCCTCGCCGCCTTTACGCCCGTCAGGAGTAGAGCCTGTGTTTTGTCCGTAAACAACATTTGACGTTATGGTGAGAATTGAGGTTGTAGGTATTCCACCGCGATAGGTGTGATTTCCTTTAATATAGTTCATAAAAATGTGAACTATATTGCTTGCGATATCGTCGACCCTGTCGTCGTCGTTTCCGTACCTTGGAAAATCCCCCTCAATCTTGTAATCAATAGCAATACCCTGTTCGTTTCTTACCGGCTTGACCTTTGCATATTTAATTGCCGACAGAGAGTCTGCAACGACTGAAAGTCCAGCAATACCTGTTGCAAACCATCTGGTGACCTTTTTGTCGTGAAGAGCCATCTGTAATCTCTCATAGCAATACTTGTCGTGCATATAGTGAATGATGTTCAATGCGTTTACATAAACCGACGCAAGCCATTTCATCATATCCTTGAACTTGTCCATAACCTCGTTATAATCAAGGTATTCAGAAGTACAAGGTCTGTATTTAGGTCCGATTTGTTTCATTGAGATCTCATCTACGCCGCCGTTTATAGCGTAGAGCAAGCATTTAGCAAGATTTGCTCTTGCTCCGAAGAACTGCATTTCCTTGCCTATTCTCATAGAAGATACGCAGCAGGCAATTGCATAGTCGTCTCCGTGAGTGACCCTCATAAGGTCGTCGTTTTCATACTGTATAGAAGAAGACTCTATTGAAGTTTTTGCACAGAACCTTTTAAAATTCTCAGGCAGCTTTGGCGACCACAAAATAGTGAGATTAGGTTCGGGTGCAGTACCTAGATTTTCAAGAGTGTGAAGATATCTGTAGGACATCTTTGTTACCATATGACGTCCGTCAACGCCTATCCCTCCTATAGATTCTGTTACCCATGTAGGGTCACCCGAGAAAAGCTCGTTATACTCAGGAGTCCTTGCAAATTTTACAAGTCTCAGTTTCATTACAAAGTGATCGACAAACTCCTGAATTTGTTCTTCTGTAAAGACGCCGTTTTTAAGGTCGCGCTCAGCGTAAATATCCAAAAATGTTGAGGTTCTTCCAAGAGACATTGCAGCGCCGTTTTGCTCTTTTACAGCGGCAAGGTATGCAAAATATGTCCATTGAATAGCCTCTTTAACATTTTTTGCAGGCTTTGAAATGTCATAGCCGTATATTTTTCCTAGCTCAATAAGCTCGCCTAACGCCCTTATTTGTTCAGAGAGCTCCTCGCGTTCGCGGATTACATCTGAATACATTGTAATTCTTGTAGAGTCCTTTTGGTGCTGCTTGTCCTCAATCAGCCTGTCTACTCCGTAAAGGGCAACTCTTCTGTAATCTCCTATGATTCGTCCTCTGCCGTAGGCATCAGGAAGTCCCGTTATAATATGGCTTGAACGGCAGGCTCTCATTTCGGGGGTATATGCGTCAAAAACTCCCTGATTGTGAGTTTTTCTGTGAATGGTGTAAAATTTGCAGATGTCAGGATCCACCTCGTAACCGTTTTCCGAGCAGGCCTTCATAGCCATACGAATACCGCCGTTAGGCTGTAAAGCTCTTTTAAATGGTTTGTCTGTCTGAAAGCCTACTATAGTTTCCTTTTCCTTATCAAGATAACCCGGTCCGTGAGAGGTGATAGTTGAAATTATTTTGGTATCCATATCCAGAACTCCGCCTGCCTCACGCTCTTTTTTTGTCAGCTCCATAACCTGATCCCAGAGGTCTTTGGTAGCTTGCGTGGGTCCGGCAAGAAATTCATCACTGCCGTCATATGGACTGTAATTCTTTTGAATAAAATCACGGACATTGATTTCTCTTTTCCAGATGCCGTAATTAAATCCGCTCCATTGTTCAAATTTCATAGTTTTCATATTATCATCATACCCTTACTATCCAAGGGTCTCCTTTCTGCTGTTTAACGAGCCGTTTCCGAATCCGCCGGAATTGCCGCATAATCGCATAATTCTGAGTTAAGAGCTCAAATGCGTGCGTCACGTGCGTATAAGTTGCGTAAAAGTCTTGAAATAATATTTCTGTCTGTTAGAATATTGTCTGATGTAATATTATTATAATAAAACAGAATAATTATTATTCGTCAATATTTGCATTAAAACACAATATATAGTGTTTATATCTTCCTGATAACGTCACCAATAGTTATTATAATATAAAAATTAAAAATTGCAAGAGGTCATTTTCTGTAAGTCTTATATTGTTTTTATTTGTTTTTTAAATAAACAATCTAATTATTTTTTAACAGGAAATTATATTACAATAGCGTTAAAAAGTAGTAAGATATATATAAATTCAGTAATAATATTTTGTGCAATTCATATAATATAATGCTTAAAATTCAAATCAGGCGAAAATATTATTTACTTATAATACCATTAATAACAGTTCGTGAACAATTAATTAATTTTTATTTTTATCCATAAATATTGGGCAGGACATTAAAATTACATACAATATATAGTGTTTGATTTTATGTTTTTAAATTTTATATTATGTTACTTTCAGTTTTGTTTAACCAAATAATAGCTTGTCTAAATAAAGATAATTTGATTTAATGAAGCTAATTTAAAGGTATTACATATTTACATAATTACTGTGTTTAAAGAGAAAGCAAAAAATGACAGGAAAGTCTATGGGATTGAGTTAAAGGGTGTAGCGCGCTATTGCAAAGGATATTAATTTGTGTTATACTAATACAGTATTGATGATTTTTACTGTTGACTGTAACATATGTGGGGCTGCGTAAAAAACGCTCTTTGTACTTGATAGTATCAGCCTCAAAAAACAGTACAGCAATTCATGTTGGGTCATAAGCAGAGCGGTTCGGATTGCGAAGAAAGGCATGGTGATTAAAATGGCGAAAACCAGAGTTGCCGTTATATTCGGCGGTGTGTCTAATGAACATGAAATTTCGCTTTTATCTGCGACAAATATAATAAACAATATACCCAGAGACAGATATGATGTTGTTTGCATCGGCATAACTAAAAAAGGACGCTGGCTTTTATATATAGGGGATACGTCAAAGATAGCCGACGGTTCGTGGGAGCAGGACGGAGATAATGTATCATGTATACTTTCGCCCGATCCTCTGCACAAGGGCTTTATCGCTATATTAAACGACGGTCAGGTTCAGCCTGTGAAGGTAGACGTTATTTTTCCGGTACTGCACGGAAAAAACGGCGAGGACGGAACTATTCAGGGGCTGTTTACTCTGTCGAAGATCCCATTTGTCGGATGTGACTGCATATCATCTGCAAACTGTATGGATAAGGAGCGCACACATATTATTCTTCAGGCAAATGGTATAAAAACAGCTGACTGGATGTCAATCAACAGGTGCGATATAGAGAAAGTTGACAAGATCGCAGAGGATATGGAAATAAACTTGAAATATCCTATGTTTGTTAAGCCCGCAAACTGCGGTTCGTCAGTAGGAATTTCAAAGGTCAATAACAAAGATGAGCTAATTAACGGTATAAAGAAGGCTTTCGCGCACGATAAAAAGGTAGTTGTCGAAACGGGTATCTCAGGGATAGAGTGTGAGTGCGCTGTTATGGGTAACTGCGGCGCTATTGCATCTACAGTCGGTGAGATACATTCGGCAAATGAATTTTATGACTATGAGGGAAAATATCAAAGCGATGAATCCCGTACATATATTCCCGCCAGAATCAGTGAGGACAACATCTTTAGGATAAGGCAGATTGCGTTAAAGGCATATTCTGTTATGGGCTGTACGGGTCTTGCAAGGGTAGACTTCTTCTTAGCTGACGACGGTGAGATTATATTAAATGAAATTAATACTCTGCCCGGTCATACTTCAATAAGTATGTACCCTCAGCTTATGGAGTATGAGGGACTTCCTCCGTCTGAGCAAATCCACAGACTTATAAATTTAGCGTTCGAGGCACAGAGATAGATGAATAATAATGCGATCGGTGTTTTTGATTCAGGCGTAGGGGGATTGACCTGCGTGTCTGAGCTGCAAAAGATTTTGCCGCACGAGGATATAATTTATTTAGGGGATACTGCCAGGATTCCTTACGGAACGAGAAGTAAGGAAACGGTTTTTGAGTATGCAAAGCAGGATGTGGCATTTTTCCGCGAGCACAATGTAAAGATGATTATTGTTGCCTGCGGAACGGTTTCCGCTGTTATGATGACGTATCCGATTTTTGATGATAACGAGCTTTCCAGCGGAGTTTTATATCCGGCTGTCAAGGCTGCCTGCGCTGCTACGAAAAACAAAAAAATCGGAGTTATTGCGACAAGTGCGTCGATAAAATCCGGCGGATACGGGAAAGCTATTCGTGAGATTATTCCTGATGCTAAGCTTATAGGAAAGGCTTGTCCTATGTTTGTTCCGCTTGTTGAAAACGGCTATACGGACAGGGATAATGAGGTTGCAAAAATAATAGCGTCAGATTATCTTCAGGTGATGATCGACGAAAATGTCGATACTCTTATAATGGGTTGCACGCATTATCCTCTGCTTAGAGATATTATAGGAGATATTCTTGGAGATAAGGTTACTTTGATTTCCCCAGGTGCTGAGGCTGCTAAATATGCCATGCGTACGTTGTCCGATAACGATATGCTTACGAGTAACAATGGCAACGGAAAGCTTGAGCTTTATTGTACTGACAGCGTTGAGCTTTTTACTGAAAATGTGAAAACTATTCTTGGTTCTGATATAAACGGAAAAATATACAGGACCTCGTTAAAATAGGAATTCGTTTTAAGATTATAGCTTTGGAAACAAGAGGTTGGATGATATAAAAATGGATGAAAAAGATGTAATAATAAAATTGAATACTAAACAGTCTGACGGTATTAACAGTGAAGATACAGAAATCATCACCAAAGGCAAATACAATAAGCTTAACGACAGCTATATAATTTCTTACGAGGACTCGGAGGCTACAGGCTTTGAAGGCTCGTCAACTGTTTTAACCGCCACACAGAGCAAAAAGATTCAAATTGAAAGAACAGGGGCATCACAGGCACAGCTTATTATAGAAAAGTCAAAAAAACACCATTGCCATTACGGAACTCCTTACGGAGCATTTATGATCGGAGTAACGGCGAGTAACATCAAGTCGCGTCTTAATGATAACGGAGGAGATTTGTTCTTTAAGTATGTTATAGATATAAACTCCAGCTTTATGAGCGATTATGAAGTTAATATAAATGTAAAACCAAGCTAGGCATTTCAGGCAATTCAATTGAAAATTGACATTGATAACAAATATGTATACCGGCAGACCGGCTATGACATTATGTCGGGAAAGATAGGAGAAGTTTAATGACAAATATAATCGACGACTTGACGAAAATAGTAAGCAAGGCTTTTGAAGAGTGCGGATATGATAAAAAATTAGGTACGGTTTC
>CANRKQ010000081.1 GCA_947631265.1 uncultured Clostridia bacterium
CGCGGAGTGGAGCAGTTCGGTAGCTCGTCGGGCTCATAACCCGAAGGTCGTTGGTTCAAATCCAGCCTCCGCAACCAGCAACGTGACGTTGCATCCAATCCACGCATTAGTAAGTGCGTGGATTTTATTATTTTTCTCGCGTTTTTAATGTAAATAACGGTACAAAATAGGCGTTTGAAAGCTTTGCGGATGTCTTTTTATTTTGTCCAAATCATTTTATTGATTTTATAGTAACTTTATATTGTAAAGCTTGATTTTGCATTGATTTGTAAAGTCAAGCTTTTATTTTTATACTTAACTAAATTAAAAATTCTAAAGCAGTTCTAAAAAGTTAGTAATTTGATTTCATTATATCTTATTTAATAAACATAATTAATTATTTTATATCATAAAGTATAATGTAATGTGTATTGCTTGTCAGTGAGGATTAAATTATATGCTATATAAAGAAAATAAGCTGATTTTTTGCTGTTAATTAAGGAGGTTTTATAAAAAAATCCCCGCATAAGCGAGGATGTGATTAGTTGCCTCCGGGGCCATCGCGTCTTTCACGATTGTCATTCTTATTTTTCTGATTTGAATTAGTCCATTGATTGTTATCTTCGGACTTTTTGTTTTTGTTTTCAGATTTTTTAGACATTTTAAACCCTCCTTTGCTGTTGTTAGTTTTTGCAAAGAAAATGAAATTATTCATAAATTAAAAAGAAATATATCAATGCTTTTAACGTGATTACTATTTAACCAAATTAAATTTTCAGAATAAAATAAAAGGGAAGTTGAAATAAAAATATTTGCATTAAAACTGAAAGGAGGAGAGCTCCTAAAGGAGCAATATGTAATGGGAATTAGTTATAAAAAATCACTCGGAAGAAGACTTGCAAATTTTAATACTAAATATTATAAACCGCCTATTAATAACTCATCTATAGGTCAATGCGTATGGTATACTCAAGGACGTGCGTATGAAAAGAAAGGTGTGTTTATCGGCGCAAGAGGTAACGGAAAAGATGTTTACGAAAACTGCAAAAACTCAGGCTTTCAGGTTTCAAAGTACCCTAAGTCAAACTCTATTGCTTGCTTTAACGGCGGTACTTACGGTCATGTAAAATATGTAGAGTATGTAATTGCCGATAAGGTTTATTATACAGAAGCTAATGAGAACTCTGATAATAAGCTTACAGCAAGCGATGGAATACTCAAAGAGATGTCTTTTTCAAACTGGATGAATCAGCCGAATCTTCAGGGACACGTTGTTGTGAAAAAAGAAAAGCTGATTGACTTTAAGATAACAACTGTAAATAAAAAAATAGGATTATATAAGTCGGCAAATATCAAAAAGAAAAACAAGTTTAAAAGCATCAAAACAGGTACAGTCAAGGTAGTGGCTGGAAGTGGAAAAATTAAAAACGGCAGGGATATTGTAAAGGTGTTGTATAACAATCGTTACTACTGGGCTATAAGAACGACAAAAACAAAAATTAAACAGTTAAAAAGAGTAAAATAGATAAGGTGAACCTGATAGCATTGCTGTCAGGTTTACTTTTTTGCCTAAAACAATTAAAATAAAATTATAAGATGTTCAATCCGACACTAAAAAGCACGCAGTATCGGGTAATAGTATTTTTCTGGTGATATTATATTGTCAGACGGGAGGAAAAACATTATGGACTGGATAACAGGTATAAAAAGTGCAATAGACTACATCGAGGATAACATAACAGAAAAGCTGGATATAAATGATATTGCAAGAAGAAGTTATTCATCGCCTTATCAATTTCAGAGGGTGTTCGGCATTTTGTGCGGTTATACTGTAGGCGAATATATCAGATACCGCAGACTTACGCTTGCAGGAGCAGAGATAAGCGGAGGAGCAAAGGTCATAGATACGTCAATCAAATATGGTTATGAAAGTCCTGACAGCTTTGCAAAAGCGTTTGCTCGTTTTCACGGTATAACGCCTTCACAGGCTAAGAAAAGAAACGCTGACTTAAAATCGTTTTCCCGACTGTCATTAAAAATTTTACTGGAGGGCGGAAATATGTTGAATTACAAAATTGTGAGTAAGCCTAGTATGGTAATTACAGGTCTTAAAAGACACTTTATGGGAGAGCCGGGAGACAGGTATAATCAGCAGCACGATTTTATGGTTGACGGCAGCACCAGGTTCGTTAGATACGCGTTGCAGGGAATGTCGGACGACTGTGAAACAGAATACTGCGTTATATCAGATATTACCGATAATGGATACTCGTTTACTATCGGTTCGACCATACCGGAATATTTTAACAGCCATCTTGAAAAAACGGCAGGCAAATACGCTGAGCTGTTAAGTGTGATAAAAGTACCCGAGCATTTATATGTTCGGGTTGAAACGGAGCGTGGAACAAACTGCATAAACGAGCATCTTGACTTGCGTAAAAGGCTTATAAACGAGTGGCTTTTAACATCGCCTTATGTTATTTCAAACGCACCTGAAATAACCGTCATTCACTTATTCAGCAAAAATAAAAATGACAGTTATGTTGAACTGTTGATTCCGATTGAGAAAGATAAGTCATAATTAACGCCGCAGGGGAGTTTCTCTGCGGTATTTTTTTTGTTATAAAATTTCTCTTGACAAAAGCTTAATTATAGTGTAATATAACAATTGATATATAACAGATGTTATATAAAGAGGTGATAAAATGCCGCCTAAGGTCAAGGTTACTAAAGAGGATATTGTTTCGGCGTCTGTTGATATTATACGGAAGTACGGAGCAGAAGGACTGAATGCAAGGTCTATAGCAGATAAACTGGGTTGTTCCACCCAGCCGATTTACAGTAATTATTCCACTATGGAAAAGTTGAAAGCAGATGTTATAAAATATGCAGGTGTGATTTATCAGGAGTACAATAAATGTGCAGTAAAAGACGCTGATTATCCTGCTTATAAAGCAATAGGAATGTACTATATCCGCTTTGCAAAAGAGGAGAAGGAATTGTTTAAACTTCTTTTTATGCGTGATCGTTCAGAGGAAAAAATGCAAAATAATAAAGAGGAGTTTGCAGATATAATTGATCTTGTATCTCAAAGCATAGGGATAAGCAAGGACGAGGCTTACCTTTTTCATACAGAGATGTGGATATACGTTCACGGAATAGCGGTAATGATTGTAACTTCATATTTAGATTGGGATACTGAAACTATAAGTCAAATGCTAACAGATATATATCAAGGATTGAAAATAACATATCAGAATAGGAGGACACATAAATGAACGCTATTGAAATAAGTGGGTTGACTAAAAAGTTTAAAGATGTCACAGCGGTAAAAGATTTGAGCTTCAAAGTTAAAGAGGGCGAGCTTTTTGCGTTTTTGGGATTAAACGGCGCAGGTAAGAGTACGACAATTTCAATAATGTGCGGTCAGCTTGAAAGGGATAAGGGAAAGGTGATTATTGACGGAGCCGATCTTGACGGCAATGTTGATAGAATTAAAAGCGAAGTGGGAGTTGTTTTTCAAAACTCGGCTTTGGATAAGGCTCTGACGGTGAAAGATAATTTGCAGAGCCGTGCGGCTCTTTACGGAATAACAGGTAAAAGATTTAAGGAAAAACTAAGAGAGCTGTCTGAACTTCTTGAATTTGAGGATTTGCTCAAACGTACAGTCGGCAAGCTGTCGGGTGGTCAGCGTAGAAGAATTGATATAGCTAGGGCGTTGATTCATAGCCCGAAAATTCTTATTCTTGACGAGCCTACCACCGGGCTTGATCCGCAGACGAGAAAAATTCTCTGGAATGTTGTTTCTCAGTTAAGGCAAAAAAACCAAATGACCGTGTTTCTTACCACTCATTATATGGAGGAGGCTACCGATGCGGACTATGTTGTAATTCTCGACAACGGAGAAATTGCCGCAGAGGGTACGCCCTTGCAGTTAAAGAACACATATACGGGAGATTTTATCACTCTTTATAATTCAACAAAAGAGCAGGCGGATATGCTAGGTAAGAAATATGAAACGATTCGTGACGGTTTTCGAATAGCTGTTCCGAATACAGAAGTGGCTACCCAATTGATAGTTAAGTATCCTGAAATATTCAAAGACTATGAAATCCTAAAGGGCAAAATGGACGATGTGTTTCTTGCGGTAACAGGAAAGAAACTAACCAAAGCTGAAAACACATCAAAAGGAGGAATATAAATGAAATCGCTTATTATGTTAGTTCGGCGGAATATCAAACTGTTTTTCAAGGATAAGGGAATGTTTTTCACTTCTTTGATAACGCCAATAATACTGCTAGTGCTTTATGTTACCTTCTTGGGTAATGTTTTCAGAGATACTTTTTCTATGGCATTTCCAAAGGATTTAAACGTATCAGAAGATCTTGTAAACGGCTGTGTGGGAGGTCAGCTTTTTTCATCACTTTTGGCTGTTTGCTGTATAACAGTTGCGTTTTGCTCTAATATGCTGATGGTTCAGGATAAGGTGACCGGTGCACGAAACGATTTAAAAATTACTCCTGTTAAAAATATCACTTTGGGGTTCAGCTACTATATATCAACGGCATTGACTACTTTAATAATTTGCTTTATTGCAACAGCAGCGTCATTTATTTACCTTGTGAATGTCGGCTGGTATATGTCTGCGGAAGATATTATGTTGATTATTTTAGATGTGTTTGTGCTTGTAATGTTCGGTACTGCACTGTCGTCGATAATTAATTACTTTCTCACATCTCAGGGACAGATGTCTGCTGTAGGAACTATCATAAGCGCCGGCTACGGCTTTATCTGCGGAGCTTATATGCCGATTTCTCAGTTTGGCGGAGGTCTGCAAAAGGTTTTGTCCTTACTTCCGGGTACTTACGGTACTTCTTTAATTCGCAATCATGCTATGAGAGGTGTGTTTAATGAAATGAAAGCAATGCATTTTCCACAGCAGGTTATTGGGAACATTAAAGATTCTATCGACTGTAATCTTTATTTCTTTGGTGATAGGGTAAGTCTTGGCTCAATGTATGTTATTCTTTCAGGAGCTGTTGTCGTTTTGATGTTTATTTATGTTACTATTATTACTATGACGAACAATAATAGATAATAGATTGTCTGCTTAAATGCTAAGGCAGCTTGACATTTTTACATATTAATTGTAAAATTAGTTATTATAAATTAATAAATAGGAGATGTTATTTTGAAACGAATTAAAATTATTTTAACTGCAATGCTAATGTTAATTATGAGTATAAGCTTTGTCGGCTGCGGTGAAAGTGATTCTGAAGATTCTAAAAAAGAAATGCAGACGGGCAGCTTTGTTATTCAGTTATTCCCTGAGTATGCTCCGAAAACTGTTGAGAACTTTAAAAATCTTGTCAAATCAGGCTTTTATGACGGGCTTACATTCCACAGGGTTATAGACGACTTTATGGCTCAGGGGGGAGACCCTAAAGGTGACGGCTCAGGCGGCTCTGACAAAACAGTTGTGGGTGAATTTGCAGAGAACGGGTTTACACAAAATATTCTTTCCCACACTAGGGGAGTTGTTTCAATGGCGAGAAGTATGAATTATGATTCTGCGTCAAGTCAGTTCTTTATATGTTATAGTGACACTAACGCTACGTCGTTAGATGGAAAATATGCAGCGTTCGGAAAAGTGAACGATGAGGGTATGAAAGTTGTTGATAAGTTTCTTACCGTTGAAAGAAAAACTAATTCGGGCGGCGAGGAAAATGCACAGCCTGTTACTCCTATAACAATTAAATCGGCTAAAATGATCAACGAGACCTCTGACGGTCACGAGCAGGTTGAGATGACTGTTGAATTCTAAGCAAATGCCTTACATCAATCAATCTCACCAAAAGCAGCAGAGCCATAGGCGCTTCGCCGGTAACGGTGACTCTGCATACAGTTTATCTTTGATAAATTAAAACGACGCCTGAACCGGTTGATGGTTCAGGCGTTGTTTGTTAAATAAAATGAAGATAGAAAGCATAAGATATTAGTAAATATATTACAAAAAGTAATATATTTATCATAAAATACTTTCCGTAATAAGGTAATAAAATATAATAAATGTTATTATACACAATATATTAGCAATTTAT
>CANRKQ010000082.1 GCA_947631265.1 uncultured Clostridia bacterium
CTCACAGAATCAAGTAAGTGGTTAGGAGTTTTTATGAGTTATTTTGACTTTAGCGGATTGATTGAAAAATATACAACAGATTTTACAGTTGTATCAGAAACAAAAGGAGGCTATGACGACAGCGGAGAATATGTTAAGGGCAAAAAAGCCGAACAGCAAATGAGCGGTGCAATCATAGCCTACAGCGAGGATAAAGTATACAGGTCTGAGGGGACGCTTACAAAGCAAGACAGGGTATTGATTATGCAAGAGCCTGTTGATGAAGCGTTGCTCGGAGCTATTGTACTTTATAAGGGCAGACAATACAGAATTGAGGATAATTTAGAAAATGCAGAGTATACAGGCGTATATCAATATACGCTTAAATATGTAAGTGCATTTAATAAGGACGGTGTAAGTGATGATTGATTATAAAAGCATTCGTGACGCAGTATGCAAAGGATTAAAAGAATATCTTAACGTGCCTGTGATACGAAACAATCAAAATGCAGAGCCGCCCGTTTATCCTTACTTATCCTATACCGTGACAACCGTTGCAAGCCAAAATAAAGGCACATACGGCGAATATTCAGACGGTATAGACAGACAGCCCGTCAAACAGACATGGAGCATTACAGCGCAGTCAGACGATAATGACGAAAGTGTTACGCTGGCTAGTAAAGCAAGGGAATGGCTGGAGCATACGGGCAGAGTTTATTTAAAAGACAACGGTGTTATTGTTGAACAGGCTACGAATATCACAAACAGAGACAACATTATTTCCATTGAGTATGAGTACAAAAACGGATTTGATGTTGTTTTTGTTTTGTTTGATGAAGTAGAAAGACCTGACAACGGTTACATTGAAAAAGCAGATTTAATTAGGAGGTAGAGAAAAATGGCATACGATGTCAGCGTTAAAATTGATTTAACAAAGCCGGTCGGCAAGGCTGGTTTTGGTGTTCCTCTTATTTTAATAACAGGAGCAGAGAAAGCTATTGGGTATACAGAATGTAAAAGCCTATCAGATGTTGTAAAAGCAGGATATGAGGCTTCCACAGACGGTTATAAAACCGCTGAGCTTATATTTATGCAGGACAACGCACCAAAAAAGATAGCTATATGTTCTGAAACAGGAACAGCGGTTGAATTTCTTTCAAATGAGAAGAATGTTTCTAAGGACTGGAGACAACTGCTTGTTCTATCAAGTGCAGAAGAAGATGAAACAAGTGCTATTGCGGCAAAGATTGAGACTCTTGACGGCAAAATCTATTTTGCAAATGTAAGTGCGGATTATGTGCCTAAGTCATCATTGAAAAGTTACAATAGAACAGTTGTGTTTTATTGCAATCCGACAGATGAATATAAACTGCCGGTAGCGGCGCTTGTCGGTGATGTTGCAGGCAGGGAAGCAGGTTCGTTTACATACAAAAACCTTATTCTTAAAGGCATTGAGCCTCAAGATGTTTCTGAAAGCCGTATTGAGGAGATCCACAAAGCCGGGGGTATAACGTTTGTGACAAAAGCAGGAGACAACGTAACAAGCGAGGGCATTGTTGCAAGCGGCGAGTATATCGACATAATCGACAGCGAGGATTACATCATTCAGCAGCTTTCATATCAGACGCAAAAACTTCTTAATACGTCGGGAAAAATTCCTTATGACAACAATGGTATTGCAATGCTTGAAAGCGTTGCTGTAAACGTGATGCAGGACACCTATAACAACGGCATTATTGCAACAACAGCAGACGGTAGTGCGGATTACAGCGTTTCTTATGCTTCTCGTGAAGATACAGAGGCGACTGACAGAGCAGAGCGCAAGTATATAAGCGGTACATTTTCGTTTGCACTTGCAGGAGCAGTACACAAGGTTGAAATCACCGGCGAAATTACAATTTAACAAGGGGGTATAAAATATGGTAGTTGGAAGATACGACGCAAAGGATACGACTGTAATGGTTGACGGTACATACATTACTGGTCTTGGCGAAGACATGATTACAGGCGAAAAAGACGAGGACTTTTTCACTCCTTCGGTAGGTGCTCAGGGCGATGTAGTAAGAAGCGAGATAAACAATTCGCTTGGCACGATTACAATTTCAGTACAGGTAACAAGTCCTCAGAAAAAGTTTCTTATAGGCTTGGCTAAAAGGAAAGATACATTCCCGCTTTGGTGCAATAACAAGTCGCTTAATGAAAGAATGGGCGGAACAATGGCGAGCCTTAAAACATTCCCGTCGTTTGACAGGGGTGCTGAGGCAGAGGATATGGAATTTGTATTCCAAGTTTTTGATTTCATTGTAGAGTAATCAGAATTATATGGGGGCATTTGCCCCCATTTATTTTAGGAGGAATTTATTATGGCAAACAAGTTTTATCAAAGAGAAAAGGAAATCAACGGAAAGAAGTATGTTGCTCAGTTTAATGGACTGTCAGCAGCAATGTCGGCTATTGACAGCTCTTATGTAAGCGATAGCTCTAGCAATATGAGCCTTGTAAAACTAAACGAATACATACTTAAAAATGTCATCGTTGAGCCTAAGGGATTGCAGATTGATGATTTTGACGACTTCGACGAGTTAAATGAGGTTATTGCATTCGGTCAGCAGGTAATGCAGGGCAAGTTTCGAGACGAGAACAAAAGCACAGATAAAAAGTAAAGTATTAAACCAGTGGAATTTATGGAGGCTTGTGCTGTCCGATGGCGGATTTACATACAATGAAGTCTTTCATCAGATGACACAGGACGAAGTAGACGAGGCAAATATTGCTTTAGATATGCAGATCGAAGCAATGAAAAAGGCATCGAAAAAGAAATAGCCCTAAAGCGAGGGGGTGAAAAGGACGGACAACAATGTAATAAGAGAAGACGTTATAAAGGTTGGTTGGGATATAGATAATCCTTTTCAGGAGATTGTTGACCAGGCTAACAAAATGAAACAAAATCTTTCAAGTGCTTTTGAAAAGTCGGCAGACGATATAGAAGATGTTGCTGATGAAGCTAAAAAGCTAAAAGAACCATTGGAGGAAGCAGTAGACGGTGCAAAGAAGCTAAAAGAACCGTTAGAACAGGCTAAGAAAGAATCAGAGAAAATGAAAAAGCCTTTATCAGAGACAAATGATGAAATTGATAAGGCTAATAAAAAATCGAAGGATACGAGCAAAAGCCTGCAAGAAATCGCTAAAACCAGTTTTAGCTCCATTAAGACTGATTTTAAGGACATTGGCTCGACAATTGCGCCTATATTACAAAAAGCCAAAGATTTCGGAGTACAGCTTAAAAATATTGCGTCAAAGCCATACAAAATTGTTTTGCAGGCGTCCGACCAGTTAAGCGGAATTGTTGATAATGTTAAATCAAGGTTATTTTCTTTGAAAAACATTATAACTACAGTTGTAGCAGGAGCGACCGTAAAAGAAAGCGTCGGTATGATAGTAGATTTGCAGAATATTCAGACGCAGTTTGAAACATTGCTTGGAAGTGCAGATAAGGCTCAGAAAAGAGTAGATGAGTTAGTCGACTTTGCAGGAAACACACCTTTTACACGTGAGCAAATATTTGCAGCTTCAAAGCAGCTGCAGGTGTTTACAGGCAATGCGCTTTCCACAGGCAAAGGCTTAAAGATAGTTGGTGATGTTGCCGCAGGAACAGGACAGGAGTTTGAAGAGGTTGCTTTGTGGGTCGGCAGATTGTACGACGGTATGAAGTCAGGAAGTGCAGTAGGCGAAATGACCTCTCGACTTCAGGAAATGGGAGCGATTTCAGGCAGAGACAGAAAGCAAATCGAAAAGCTGGCAGACGCAGGCGGCGACATAAAGAAAAACTGGGCAGAGGTTGAAAAGATATTCTCAAGATATGACGGCCTTATGGAAAAGCAGTCTAAGAATCTGGGCAACTTATTACTCGGTGTTAAAACCTTTGTTAAGCAGAATATATTCAAGAAAATAGGCGAGGGAATAACACAGGGTTTAAACGGCGATGGCTTGCAGTCTTTCTTAGTAAAGTTTAAAAATTGGCGTTCGGAAAACAAGGCGCTTATTGATAATATGGCAAGCGGTATTAAAAATACTGTTGGTAAAATATCAAGCTTTGTTTTTACACGGCTTGGTAATTTGCTTGAAAAGCTTCCTAGTTTGATTCAAACCGTTAAGAGTAAATTCAATGAATTAAAGAATACCAAACTGGCTCAAGGTGCTATAGCAGGCTTTAAGAACATTGTCAACTTTATTATGGAAAACAAAGATAAAGTAGTAACAGCTATTCAGGGAATAGGCACTACGCTCGGAGGTTTGACAATAGTTTCAAAGCTGAAAGGTATTCTTTCTGCTCTTAAGCTTTTAGCAAGTCCTTTGGGAATTGTTTTGACACTCGGTACAGCGTTGTTTTCAATGCTCAAAAAAGATAGCGCAAACGGCGGTACTGCATTAACTAACTTTTTGACAATGGGTAAAAGAGCCTTTGAGGGACTAAAGGGAGTATTCGGTTCTGCAAAGGAAATTTTTTCAGCAGTTCTAAATGCAATGGTTGAGATTGCGCCAGGATTGATTGACCTCTTTATGTCAATAGCAGGTGCAGGAAAAAGCATCTTAACATCTTTAGATCCTAGTTTAAAGGAACTCTTTTTACAGCTTGTTGATACGGCTAAGGAAGTTATAAATGCTTTCCTGCCGGTTATACAAGATGTATTCGGTGCTTTGCTTGCAGTTGTTAAAGCAATCTTGCCGTTTTTACTTAAACTTATAAAGTCAATTGCAAAAATGGTAAAAGGCTTTGCAAAGGCTGGAGGCATAGAGTTTCTGGTTAAGAGCTTTATAACCTATAAAATAGCCTTAGTTGCAATAACAGCAGCTATGAAGATTTACAATGTTGTACAAGCGTTAATGTATGTAAAATCTGTGTTAGCGGCTAAGGGCATTACTTTAGTGCAAGCAGCATTTAAGTTATTAAAATTAGCTATGGCATCGCACCCGATATTTATGGCGGCAACAGCTATAGGATTAGTCGCTGGAGCGTTTACTGTTCTTAGTAATGCAATGAAGAATAGTAATGACCCTGCCGAAAAGGTCAAGGAGCATATTCAGGAGGTCACTCAAAATACTAAGGACTTCAGACAAGCTATTGAAGATGCAAATCCTGTGTTAGCTGATTATGACAAATTGATATCTTCAAAGGGTCATACTATGGGAGATATTGATGAGAGTATAGGGGCTAAAGAAGATAAAATTACAGAGATTATAAAAAATGCACTTCAAAAACAACAGGGTTTAAGGAATAAGGATATTGAAAATATACGTAAGTATATGAAAAAATTAAGAGGTTTGTACGATGAAAAGCTGAGTATATATCAAGGTCAGCAAACTGCTCAAATTGAAGCTACGAAACTTGCACTAAAAAATGGAGATTTAAATAGTAAAGAAATTGATGAAATGATTGCAAAAGCAAAAGAAACAAAAGAACAAAGAGATACGGCAATCGGTGAAGTATATCAATCTAAATTAACTATCTCCGCAAACCAACTTAACTCTGGTGCGCTAACACAAAAACAATATAACAAAAAGATACAAAAGTTGTATGATTGGAAAGAAAGTCAGGAAAAATCGGCAACAGATAATTTTACAGAAGTTTTAGCTTTAGTAGCGCAAAAGGATTTAGATAGCAGTTCTGAATTTATTGATAAAATTACTTCTGCAAAGAGTGAGATTGATAAGATATATAAGCAATATGACGAACTTTATGCCAAACAGGAAAAAGGCGAGATCTCAATGGATGAGTTAAATTTTATGAAAGACGGAATAGATGATCAACTGAGTAAAGAGATTGCTAAACAGAACGATATACTTGGAAATATAAAGATAGATGATGCTAACCCATTAAAACAATTATTCACCACTGTTTCAATGATAAAAGAAAACGGCGGACAAGTTCCTCAAGAATTGCAAACACAACTTGATAGTGTTTTAACCGCTTTTGAAAAT
>CANRKQ010000083.1 GCA_947631265.1 uncultured Clostridia bacterium
CACTCAGAAATTATTCTCTGCGATTTATCTAAAGAGGAAGAGTGCAAAGAGCTTTATAAAAAGGTCAAGGAAAAGGATATCTCTGTGCTGATTAATAATGCGGGTTTTGGGCTTTTCGGAAATTTTACAGATACTGATATGGATAAAGAGCTTTCTATGATAGATGTAAATATTAAAGCCGTTCATATATTAACAAAGCTGTTTTTAAAAGATTTCGTTAAGAAAGACGACGGATATATATTAAATGTTGCGTCATCTGCGGGTCTGATGGCAGGAGGTCCTCTTATGGCAACTTACTATGCAACAAAATCCTATGTGGTCGACTTGACAAGAGCCATTAACACAGAGCTTGAAGATATGGGCAGTAATGTTTATATCGGCGCACTGTGTCCGGGACCGGTTGATACCGAATTTAACGATGTCGCCGATGTAAAATTCGAGATGAAGGGAATAGATAAGAAATATTGCGCTAAATATGCGTTGTACAATATGTTTGAAAACCGAAAAATGATTATTGTTCCTACTGCCGGTATGAAACTGTCAGCCTATGCTGCAAAGTTTATACCCACTCGTTCCCTTTTAGAAATAACCAAGCGTATTCAGGAGAAAAAACAGTAATTAAATATTTTTTTAAAAGGTGTTTGCTATTGCTAATTGTGAAAATTATATAATATCTTATTACTTTTTTTGGCTAATTAGCACATTGCATAATTGTTGTAAATATAGTAGAATGTATAGTGTAAAATAATATGAAAAGGAGTTTTATAATATGAAACTTAAAAAGATTATTGCAGGTGTTGCTGCAACAGCAATGGCAGTTGCTACTTGCGCAAGTTTTTCAGTTTCAGCTGCTGATAGTTATAATGCATTCTTGATGTATTGTGACAACCAATATCTATGGGGAAACTGGAACACTCAAGCAAGCGGCAACGGATTTGGTAAAGACGCTAAAATCACAAAAGACGGTACATATACTGTTTCTATGACAAGCGATACTGTTAAAAACAACGGAGAAAAGGACAATCCAAACTATGGATTTACTAACTCAGCTGTTAGCGCAAATGTATTCTGCGTTGATATCACAGGTATTTTAAAAACCAAGAAATTCAATGCCAGCAAGGAAAAAGAGAATGCTGTAACTAAAAACGGTACTTTCTCAGAAAAAGACATTACTTGTAAATTAAAGAGCATCAAGCTTGACGGTAAAAATTTCAAATTTGACGCCAGCAAAATTCTTTACGGAGATATTGAAGACGATAACACTAACTACAGAATTGAAATCTATAACATATTTGGTGAAACAAAGGATGATCCACCTATCGACATTACTTCGTTTGGTTGGGCAAAGAGCATAGAGGTTACTTTTAGTATTTCAGGTATTGGCGGCGGCGCAGATAAAACAACAAAAGCTGCTAAAAACACAAATGATACTCAGCCTGCTACAACTGCCGCAGTAGGCGGCGGTGCAGACACATCTGCTGCTAACACATCTTCAAACACAAATACTGGTGCAGAAACAGGTCTTGCTCTTGTAGGTCTTGCTCTTGCAGGCGGTGCAATCGTTCTTACAAAGAAGAGAAAATAATAAAATTACTTCATATATAAAAAGGGATCTCGTATGAGGTCCCTTTTTATGCGTCTAAAGGCAATAGATAAAGAGTCAAGAGATAAATGATAGAAAATAATAAAATTATAAGCAGGAATTAGTAATAACTGATATTAAATCTTGTTTGACAACGCTAAAAAAATATGATATACTTCCCTTGCGAGTAAGCTATGCGGTAGCTGAATGGTATTACGTTCAGAGGAAAGTCCGAGCATCGCAGAGCAGGATAGCTGCTAACGGCAGCCGAGGGCGACCTTAGGGCAAGTGCAACAGAAATATACCGCCTTTTATTTTAAGGTAAGGTTGGAATGGCGAGGTAAGAGCTCACCGGAATGCGGGAGACCGCATTGCCATGTAAACCCTATTCGATGCAACTCCAATGGTAAGTACAAAGTCAATGGCTGCTCGTCAGGCTTTGGCTTATAGGAGGCTTGAACCTTATGGCAACATAAGGTCTAGATAGATTACCGCACACGACAAAACTCGGCTTATCGGCTTGGTCGCATTTTTTTAAGACCTGACAATTATATCAGGTCTTTTATTTTTGAATAGTCTTTTTATTAAAAAGGCTTGACAAAAACTATCGGTTTGTTTATAATATACTTTAGTGTAAAAGCTGTGACGAGGACAAATTGGTTTTAGCCTTTTAAGAAAGCTGGCGGTTGATGTGAGTCAGTAAGACTTGACCTTTATTTATCACCTCTGAGCTGACGGCTGAAATTTTCAGTAAGCTTGTTCGGAATCTCCCGTTATCGAGTAAAGCATTGTCAGATGCTGGTGAGGGCAATGGATATACATAAAACTATTGCCGAATAAGAGTGGTAACACGAACGGGTTTCGCTTCGTCTCTTAAAGCTTGTGCTTTTAGAGTGAAGCTTTTTTTATTGCAGACTTATTCAAAACAAGTAGATGAAGGGTAGCGTGAAAAACTTCTCACGCTAAAATGGTGATCAATATGAAATTAAACGGTTCTGACATTATTATTGAATGTCTTTTAGAACAAGGTGTGGATACAGTTTTCGGTTATCCAGGAGGCGCTGTTCTTAATATTTACGACGCGCTATATAAGTATAAGGACAAGATAAAGCACTATATAACAGCTCACGAACAAGGCGCCTGCCACGCTGCTGACGGTTATTCAAGAACTACAGGAAAAACAGGCGTGGTTATCGCAACGTCAGGTCCGGGAGCTACAAACCTTGTAACAGGTATTGCAACTGCACATATGGATTCAATACCTCTTGTTGCAATAACTGGCAACGTCGGAACATCTCTGCTTGGGCTTGACTCTTTTCAGGAGGTGGACATCTGCGGAATAACTATGCCTGTCACCAAGCACAACTATATAGTAAAAGACGTAAACAAGCTTGCTGACACTATACGAGAGGCATTTTACATAGCAAATGAAGGCAGAAAGGGTCCTGTACTTATAGATATTCCAAAGGATATTACTGCAGCTGTTTGCGAATATGAAAAGAAATCTCCTGTTAAGCCTGTTAACCATAACCCCGATAACATAAACCGTCAGATAGAAAAAACTGCCGAAATGATCAAGGAAAGTAAAAAGCCTTTTATCTATGCAGGCGGAGGCGTTGTTTCAGCCGACGCTAAAGACGATTTTGAAGCCTTGGTAGAGAAAATTAATGCTCCTGTATCTCTTTCGCTAATGGGACAATGCGCTTTTGATAATACAAACGAGCTCTATACCGGTATGCTCGGTATGCACGGTACTAAGACAAGCGCTTTGGCTCTTCAGAACTGCGATTTGTTTATCGTGTTCGGCTCGAGATTTTCTGACAGGGTTTTGTGCAACTCTGAAACCTTCGCAAAGGGAAAGAAAATTATTCATATTGATATAGACCCGGCTGAAATAGGAAAAAATGTTGACGCTTATTTAGCTGTGAACGGCGATGTCGGGTATATAATCAATAAGCTTAACAGCCTTATTCCCCAGCAAGACCACAGTACTTGGATCTATGAAATTTCAGAATGGAAGAAGAAATACCCGCTTTATATGAAACCTTTCAAGAAGAACAGCGAGGTTCTGCCTTGCGACGTCATTGCCACTCTTGATGAACTAACAGACGGCAAAGCAATCATAACTACAGAGGTTGGTCAGCATCAGATGTGGGCAGCGCAGTTCTATAACTTCAAAACTGCACGGCAATTCGCCTCAAGCGGAGGCTTGGGTACAATGGGCTACGGCTTGGGAGCGTCAATAGGCGCAAAAATCGGCAACCCCGACAAGCCCGTTATAAATATCGCGGGCGACGGAAGTTTCTTTATGAACCTGAATGAGTTATCAACACTAAAAAAGCATAATATTCCTGTAATTGAGATTGTGTTCAACAACAATGTTCTGGGAATGGTTCGCCAATGGCAAAGACTTTTTTATAAAAAGCACTTCTCTGAAACCAATATAGACAGAAACACCGATTATATTAAGCTTGCCGATGCCTTCGGGATTGACGGCTATGTTATTTCTAAGAAATCGGATATAAAGACTGTTCTTGAAACTGCGCTTAAATCTGGCAGACCCTGTCTTATCAACTGCGTTATCAACAAGGATATAAATGTTCTTCCTATGGTTCCGGCAGGGGCTGATATAAACGATCAGATTATGGAGATCAAGATAGACGATTGATATATTAGGTAAATTTGTAAATAAGAATGGAGAATATATATGAGAGTTTCTATGTATGATTCAACCCTTAGAGACGGCGCTCAGGGTGAAAATATGAACTTCTCGGTTCAGGATAAGATTGCAATTACCAAGGCGCTTGATGAAATCGGAATTGATTTTATTGAGGCAGGAAATCCTTTTTCAAATCCAAAGGACAAGGAGTTTTTTGAGGCAAGCAAAAGCCTTGAGCTTTCACATTCTAAAATAGTTGCGTTTGGCTCAACAAGGAGAGTAGGCACAGACGTCAGAGAAGATAAATCGGTAAACGTTATGGCAGAAGTGCCGTGCGAGTATGTTGCAATTTTTGGGAAAAGCTGGGATCTTCACGCAACTAAGATTTTAAACACAACTTTAGAAGAAAATCTCAATATGATTTACGATACAATAAAATACCTTACTGAAAAGGGAAAGTATGTTTTCTTTGACGCAGAGCATTTCTTTGACGGATACAAAAACAACCCTGAGTATGCAATGCAAACTCTTAAGACTGCAGAAAGAGCAGGAGCAAAGTCAATTGCGCTTTGCGATACAAACGGAGGCTGTTTTCCTCACGAGATTGAAAAAATAGTCAAAGAAGTGTGCAAGGTTGTATCCTGCGAGGTAGGAATTCATTGTCACAACGATTCAGGATGCGCTGTTGCAAATACCATTTCTGCCGTTATCGGCGGGGCGTCAAGCGTTCAGGGAACCTTTATAGGCATCGGTGAGCGATGCGGAAACACCTGTCTGTCAACTGTAATTCCGAACTTGCAGTTGAAGATGGGGTTTGATGTAATACCCGAATCCTCTATGAAAAAGCTTACCTCCTACGCAAGATACATAGCTGAGCTTTCAAACATAACTCTTTCAGACGGACTTTCATATGTAGGCAAATCGGCATTTGCGCACAAGGGCGGAATGCACATAGACGGAGTATCAAAGCTGTCAAAATCCTTTGAGCATATTGATCCCTCGCAAGTAGGGAACGAGCGTCAGTTTCTATTAAGCGAGGTTTCGGGAAGAACGGCAATACTCTCTAAGATAAAGGCTTTTCTGCCTGATATTGAGAAAGGCTCGCCTGTTTTAGCAGATGTTCTTGAAATGCTTAAAATACAAGAGCAAAACGGCTTTCAGTACGAGGCTGCTGACGCCTCCTTTGAACTTTTGGTAAAAAGATTTTTAGGTCTGTTAAAGCCGTTTTTCCACATTGAATTTTTCAAGGTGATCACAGAACCCGAGGGCGACAGGAAATCACCTGCCTGTGCAATGGTAAAAGTAAAGGTATCAGATAAATGCAAAATGGCAGCTGACGAAGGAAACGGTCCTGTCAATGCGCTTGATAAGGCAATCAGAAATGCCCTTGCAGAATACTATCCTGACGTTCTTTCGCATATAAACCTCATAGATTACAAGGTTAGAGTTGTTGATACAGCGTCTGCAACAGCGGCGGCTGTAAGAGTTTTAATAGAGTCTACCGACGGTCAAAACGTATGGACTACTGTCGGAGCCTCAACCGACATTATCAATGCGTCAGTTAAGGCTCTGGTAGACAGTATTGAATATAAACTTATGAAAGTGCAAGAGAAACAGAAAGTGCCTGCTGATTAATTTCAACAGGCACTAATATTATTAGTAGATATATTAATCTAATTA
>CANRKQ010000084.1 GCA_947631265.1 uncultured Clostridia bacterium
AAAATTAATGCAACTATAATACTCAAGATTACTTTTAAACTTTTTGACATTTTTATTTACACCTCAATCCCATTGTGTTACGTGAATCATCCGCATTAATAAACCTACCAATATTTGCATCGTAATACCTTAACTAAATAAAATACAGCGTTTTTTCAATTATATCCTGAACATCGTTGTTTGTCAAATTTGCTTTTTTTATCTATATTAAGAGAGTATAGAAAAATCGTCAAATATGATTTAAAGAGGTAACGGAAAGCAAAATTTAGTTTAGTAATTTATGGTTTTAACAGATAATGAATTGACAAAAATAAAAAAAGAATGTATAATTTAATATAATAATTAAAGAGGAGTTATGATTATGAAAGAATTAAAATTAAGGTCTAAAGCGACACGAGTTTTTTGCCTTATGTTGTCTGTTTTAATGTTGGTTTCCTGCTTAGTTATGGACAATATACCGGCAAGCGCTTCTTCAAAGTTGGATACGAAGAATTTGAGACTTCAGTTTTACGAATGTGATCCTCCGTATTTAGGCTTGACTGAGAGCGACCCAATGAAAGACCACATGATGGCATTGACATTTTTAGACTTCGATTGGCTTACAGTAGATGAGAAAGGCGGTTCTGCGGATTTCGACATTACCATGGAATTTAAGGCCAAGGACAGTTCCGATTCGTCAGCAGTACCAGTCGGTCAGACCAAGGTTATGGGCGTATATAATAGCACTATTGCGTGGAGGCTCGAAAACCCTCAGGCAGGTACATATACCGTAACCGTAACAGAAAAGTCCACGAGGGATAGCGGTACGATTTCTCTTGAACTCTTTGAACTGAGATTCCATCAAGGCGAGGGAGACTTTGAAAATTACGATAATAATACCTATACTGCTTATGCTTCTGCGGATAACTATTTCTCAAGAATTCCGATTCCAACGCTGACTCCGCCGGCAGACGGCAGGGAGTTTATCGGATGGGCAACCCAGGCAGATCAGACGGATTATACCAATGTGATCAGTAAAACGCCGGGCAGTGAAGCCGATTTGTATGCTGCATTTGGCGTCAAAAAAACATGGAAAAGTGAAGTGCAGGAAAACGGCGTAAAGGTCGACAAACTGGACTTCGGTTCTGTGGGCTTTGGAAAGTCGGTCGAGCCGAGAACTCTTAAGCTGAAAAATACCGGAACACAAGAAATCTATGACGTTTGCGTTAGAAGTAGCCTGACCTATTTTGATCTCAAATTTACGTTGCCGAACGGCGATGATAAAATGCAGTCGGGTCAGGAGGCAACGCTTGAAATAACGCCGAAGTCCAATCTGCCTATCGGCAGCTATAAAGATACCCTGATAGTAGGTCCCAGAACAGGAATGTTGTTTGTCGATATTACCATCTCCATCGGTCAGAAAGAGGTCGTCGTCGTTCCGCATGACAGCCAGAAAGAGTATGGACAGGTTTTGAAAGCATCTGAAGTTCCGGTAGATGTGCAGACACCAGAAGGGGGTCCTGCCGATGTCACATTTGATGAACTTGGCATAACCCTGGAAAGCAATGGTTTCACTGCGGCAGCAGAGGTCGGAGATTATAACTATACCATCGGGTCGACAAAAAACCCGAATTACCGCGTCTCTATGAGCGACCAGGCTGGCAAGGTGAAAGTTGTCAAAGCAACGCCGTCCGGTATTCCTACTGCGGATGGCATTTATAAAGGCAATACGCTTTCCGATGATCAGCTGCGCGGTACTTTTGTCAATCCGCATATGACGGAATGGCCTGTGCCGGGTACTCTGACCTGGGAAACCCATCAGACGGTAACCGAGACAAAAGAATACAACTGGATTTTCACACCTGATCCGACAGTTGAGAAAAACTACAAGACCGCACATGGCAGCGTCTATGTAATCGTTTCCCAGAAAGAACCGACCAAGGTCATTCCAGAAAACGGCGACGGTACGACATTCTCGGCGGTTTACGACAGTAAGGAGCATGGACTGTCCTTTACTACGGATCGTCCGGCGGACATTGGCGGAGAGGTAACGGTACAATACGCGCCTCAGGGAACGGACGATTGGACTGCTACGGCTCCGTCTAAGGCAGGTACTTATAAAGTTGCCGCCACGGTTAAGGAGACCTCTAAGTATGCAGCCGGACTATTCGAGGGCGAATTAATTATAGAGCCAAAACAAATCGAATTGACCTACACGGCAGAGGACAAGACTTATGACGGCAAACTGGACGCCACCGTATCAGTAGAGATCTCCAATAAGGTGGATAAAGACGATGTCTTTGTCAGCGCTTCGGGCTCATTTGCCACAGCTTATGCCGAAAATGACAAGGCGGTTACCATTAAGCTGTCAGGCCTGAACGGTCAGGATGCTAATAACTATAAACTGCCGGATACGGACTATCATGCCCGCGCAGACATCAAGCCCAAATCAATCACTATTAAGGTGAAAGACGGTGTGACAGTAGATAAGTTTTATGGCGAGCAGTGCAATCTGACGACGAACTCATTTGAGGCGGTAGGCACGGCTGAAGGCGAGACTATCGATGATCTTTTCACACAGTTCTCAAGCGACGGTACTGCAACCGAGGCTGTGGTGGCTACCTACAAAATAACCGCCATGATAGGAAACTCTAACTACACGCTGGAGAACGCGGATGTGGGCAATCTGACGGTGAAAAAGACTACGCCCGTTCTGCGTACAGCAGTACAGGCAGGTTTGGGACATAAAGGCTGCGAGTTGGATCATGTGACGCTCACCGGAGAATATTATAATCCATATAATCCTAACATGATCGTAAATGGCACATTCTCGTGGGTAGAATCAGGCAAAAAACTGCCTGAGAATGTGAGCGAGACAACGGAAAAGTGGACATTCACTATGAATCCTTCTTTCAGTGATAATTACAATAACCCTGATCTTTCTGACAATACAGTTAAGATAACATTGTTGGATAAGGAGCCGCTACATTTAAGTGCAAATTCCTACAGCGTAGCATACAATGGAAAACCTCAACAGTTTACCAACTTTGAGGTAGCTTATCCGGAACCGGGCGGCAACGCCGAAATTACGACGACCGTCATCTACAAAGCGGAAGGACAAAGCGAGTGGACAAATACAGCGCCGACTGATGCGGGACTCTACGATGTTAAGATCACCGCACAAACTGAGGAAGAGCAATACGCCGGTAATACCGTAACTGCTACTATGACCATTACGGCTGTTTCCCCAACAATAAAAGAGATGCCCACCCTGTATGCAAGAGAGGGAATGCTAATTGATGAGATCCCGCTTTTACCCGGCTTTGAAGAACCTGTCGGCATCGACGGAACAGAGCTTGAAGGACGGTTTGAGTGGGACGCTGCCGGAGCTGCGATCACAGAGGACGGAGCTGAATTCCAATACACCTTTATTCCGAGCAATACCAACTATACAAACGTGACTGGTAGTGTAACCGTAAAACTAGCGGACGATTTACGTGTTCTGCAAGCGACGGTCTATAACCTCCCCAATGCATTTGGATATCACGATTATGCGATAATCAATATCAGAGGCAGTGATTTGAGAGCAGGAGATAAAATTGAATTCTATACCAATGCAGATTGCTCTAATCCTGAAAGCGAGCCAATGATCATTTCTCCGGATGATGTTGAAAGAGGTACCGTAAAGATTCAGCTGGACGGTGATGCTCTGGTTGATAATGACGGTGTAATCTATGCACGGATCGCAAGCAGTAAGAAGCATGTCGCTAATGAGATTTTATATCTGCCGGAACTTGGCTTTATTCTGCCGGACAGCATTACGGTGAAGAACGGCACAACGGATCTTACGGTAAAATATACAGATGATTCTTACGCGGAATTGTTTGAGGGGATTTCTTTCCTGCTGGAGGGTACCGATTACGTGGAAATTGCAGACGAGAACGGACTTACCGTTACCCTTAAATGCGTTAGAACGGGAAGTACACGTCTTACTGTTGCCGTAAGTTTCAAGCATCCCGACCCGAATAGCATTGAACGCGAAGAGCAGAAGTCGATTGTAATCACTAAGATGATAGATGTACACAGTGCAGCTCACGAGCATAAAGGCATTTTAGTTGCAGAGAAAGATGAAACATGCACGGAGGCTGGCAACAAACCTTACTATGAATGCGACTGCGGCAAGTGGTTCGAGGACGAAGCCTGCACCAAGGAAATCACCGATCACAACAGCGTTATTATCCCAGCCACGCATCGTGCGAAGAAAGTGGAATCTAAAGAACCTACGGCAACGGAAACGGGCAATATTGCCTATTGGTACTGCGAGATCTGCGGAAAATATTTTAAGGATGAGGCTTTGACGCAGGAAATCACAAAAGAGCAGACCGTCCTTGCGGCGACGGAAACAACGAAACCTACTTCTGCGACGACTACAATAAAGAAAAACGATACTGTAACTAAAAAGTCTGCAAAGACAACACCAAAAACTGTAACAAAGCTAGCCAAGGTAGTAAAAGTAAAGGTTAAATCAAGGAAAAAGAAACTGAATATATCATGGAAAAAGGTAAAAGGAGCAACAGGCTATGAGGTTTTATATGCAACAAACAACAAGTTTACAAAGAACAAAAAGAAAGTTTCGGTAAAGAAGAACAAAGTAACACTTAAAAAGCTAAAAGCAAGGAAAAAGTACTTTGTAAAAGTAAGAGCATATAAAAAAGTAAGTGGCGATAAATATTACGGTAAATGGAGTAAGGTTATTAAGAAAAAGACTAAATAGCGTCAGGTTAAATACAGCAGATAACGCAAAAGCGTTCAGGATAATCCTGAACGCTTTTCTTGTATCTTGCCCTAGTTCTTGCATCTAGGTGATAGCCTTCCATTTTACAAGATAAACACATTTTGCGAACATTTAAAAGCCAGCATTGAGCATCAGCCTTGTTACGTAATATAAAAGACGTTTTAAAAATGTTTTGTTGACTGTGAATATATACACATCCTCTGTTTAATTATCCCTATTTCGCCTTCCTGCCTTTAAGCTTTCTTTTCCTGAAAGAGAAGTAAACAGTATTCAGTCCCAGCAAGAATGTAACTAAGAATGCTAATGGCAATTTACCTTGTTCTTCACTTCCCGTGTTCGGTGTGTTTCCGCTATTTCCGCCATTTGCATTGTTATTATTGCTTTTTGGTCTGTTTGTCTTGATATACGGCGGGTTGCTTTCTGTTCTCTTTGTTGTAGTTGTTTTCTTTGGCTCTGTCGGTTTAGTCGGATTAGTTGGTTTTGTAGGTTCAGTTGGGTTTGTCGGATTAGTCGGCTCTGTAGGCTCTGTGTTCTTGCTGTTCGTAAACTCAGCCTTTTGCTCCTTTTCCGATATCTCTCCGCCCTCACCCTTTGATGTTGTCGTGTATCCGTCCTTGTTTGCCTCAGCCTCATCTACCGTGTACTTCGTTCCTATCGGTAGTCCGCTTATCGTTACACTTTCTCCATCCTTGAGCTTTATCTCTCCTCCGCTCTTTATCGTTCCTTCCTTAGAGCCTGTGTAGCTGTACTCTCCCTCAAGCAGATTACCGTTTGTATCTGTGAGCGTTACAGTAAATGTGAACTCCTTGTTCTTATCCCCTGCATTGCCCGTAACGACCTTGCTTATAGTCAGACTTCCCGAACTGTAAATGTTCTCAAACTCAGCCTTATCTTCATTTGCCGTTCCGTCTGATTTTGTGTATTTGTGACTTTGTACTTCCATTTTTGATTCATTATCAACAACCACTACTGTCAGAGTCCATACACTCTCATCGTATGTGTAACCAAATGCAGTTCCCTTTTCTTCACTTATCTCGAATGTATATGTTCCTGCTTTGGTAAAGGTAATTTTGTCAAAGCTTACTGTACCTGAACCTGTTACTGT
>CANRKQ010000085.1 GCA_947631265.1 uncultured Clostridia bacterium
TTTAACAGTAAAATAGTTATTACAGGCGATATTACTCAGATAGATCTTCCTGACACGTCAAAGTCCGGTCTTATCCAGGCGACAAAGGTATTAAAGGATGTTGATGATATTTTCATCAATACCTTTAACGAGAGCGATGTTGTCAGACACAGATTAGTTCAGGATATTATAAAGGCATACGAAAAATTCAATCACGAAAAGAAAGGATATAAGAATAATGGGAAAAACAAAGGTTTCAATAGTAAATAATCAAAAAGATGTTAAAATACCGGTCGGCATCAGACTTCTTGTTAGAAGGAGCTGCAACGCCGTTTTAGATAATGAGAATTTTACAGACGACGCTGAGGTTAGCGTTTCGTTTGTAAACGACAACGAAATTCACAAACTGAATTATGAATACAGAAATGTCGATAAATCAACGGATGTATTATCTTTTCCGCTTGGCGAAAACGGCGTTTACGACTACAATAACGAAACCGGAGCTTATATGCTTGGAGACATTGTTATATCTATTCAGACAGCGCTTAAGCAGGCAAAGTTATACGGACACTCTCTGGAACGTGAAATAAGCTTTTTAACTGTACATTCAATGCTGCACCTGTTGGGCTACGATCATGAACAAGGCGGTGTTGAGGCAAGAAATATGCGTGAAACTGAAGAGCAGATACTGGACAGGCTGGGTATGTCAAGACAGAGCTCCTATATAACAGAATAAAATGATAAAATTATTAAACAGCTTTAAAAATGCTTTTTTCGGAATAATATCTGCAATTAAAAATGAACGCAATATTCGATTTCACATTGTTGCAGCGTCATATGTACTTTGGTTTTCGAGGTTTTACGATTTCACAAGGGTTGAGTATGCAATACTATTTATAATTATCGCTTTGGTAATAGGTTCGGAATTATTTAACACGGCAATTGAAAATGCTGTAGATTTGGCGTCAATGTCTTACAATAAAAAGGCTAAATGTTCTAAGGATGCCGCAGCAGGGGCAGTTTTAGTTTCCGCATTTTGCGCGGTGGCAGTAGGTATTCTCTTTTTTGCAGATTTAGATGTACTTTTTGAAATTTATAATTTTTTCAGATTGAGTTTTTTTAAGCTGATATTGTTTATCTTATCAATTATAATTAGTGTGATTTTCATATTTTTTCTGTTTAAACCGAAAAAAGCCAGATATTCCAACAACAATAAGGAGAGCAGCAAATGAGTACTAAAACAGCTTTTGTATCAATTGTCGGCAGAGCAAATGTCGGGAAATCATCGCTTTTAAACAGAATGGTAGGAGAAAAAATTGCTGCTGTAAGCAATAAGCCCCAAACAACAAGAACTAAGATAACAGGTATTGTAACAAAGGGTGAAACACAATATATATTTATAGATACTCCGGGTATGCATAAGGCGAAAACTAAGCTTTCAGAGCATATGGTGGATAACATAAACGAGGCTGTTAAAGATGTAGAAACTGCTGTTCTTGTAGTTGACTGTACAAAACAAATAGGCGACAATGAGATCAGACTTATAAATAGCTTTAAAAGCACAGGAAGAAAAGCTATTCTGGCTGTTAACAAAATTGATTTATTAAAAGAAAAAAGCTTACTGATAGAAGTACTTGACAAATATTCTAAGCTTTATGATTTTGAGGAGATTATACCTGTAAGCGTCTTAGAAAATGATGGCATTGATTTAATATTTCAGGCAATTGATAAAAATGCGCAGGAGGAGCCTCATTATTTTCCTGATGATGCGCTGACCGATCAGCCGGAAAAGGTTATAATGGCAGAAATTATAAGGGAAAAGGCTTTGATCAATTTAAGTGATGAGATACCTCACGGTATTGCCGTTGCCATTGAAGATGTTTCTGAGCATAACAACCGAAACAATGAACCTGTTCTTGATATAAGCGCTGTAATTTACTGTGAAAGAGAATCTCATAAGGGTATTATAATAGGTAAAAAAGGTTCAATGCTGCAACGAATAGGCAAAGACGCAAGATTAGAGCTTGAGGGCTTTTTTGAAATAAAGGTAAATCTTCAATGCTGGGTGAAGGTAAAGGAAGGTTGGAGAAACAGAGAGGGGATTATAAGAAACTTTGGTTTAACCAATAAATAACATTAGAATGAATTACCTTTCATATTAATCTCAAAGTTGATAACTATAATAATGTAACTGAAATTATTAAACATAAAATTAGGATGGTGTTATTATGGACAAGCTTTGGGATACATTTTGTAAAACGGGGAAAATATCAGATTATCTGAATTATAATAGATCAAAGGCGAATCGTGAAGGAGAAAAGGTAGATGCTGCTGACAACAATGGGAGTAGTGATAGGGGAGAGGGTCTACGGTGAAAATGATAAATTCATAGATGTTTTCACTAAAGATTACGGAATAATTGAAGTCACCGTAAAGGGAGGCAGAAAATTAAATTCCAAAAATGCTTCTGCTACGGCATTATTTTCTTATTCAAAATTTTGCGTTAGTAAAAGGGGAGAAAGATATTATCTCAACAGTTCAGAAATCGAAAATACATTTTACGACCTTAGGCTCGATGTAAAAAAACTGGCTTTGGCGTCTTATTTTGCCGAGCTTTTAAAGTATACGGTTTTATCATATGATTCAGACAAATCCTATGAAATCATTTTAAAGCTTTTTTTAAACACATTATATTATCTAGAAAAAGATACTCACAAAATATTGCTGCTTAAATCTGTTTTTGAATTTAGACTATTATCTGAAATAGGACTAATACCCAATCTTATCGGCTGTTGCTCATGCAATGCGTATTCAGATCACAAAATGCATTTTGATATACTTGAAGGAAAACTGTATTGTGATAGCTGTTTTTCAGGTACTGATGGGTACAATACTATTTCATTAGATGAAGGTACGCTTTCGGCGCTTCGGCATATATCGCTGTCAGATATGAATATTTTATTTAATATAAAAGTGTCTGACAGACTTTTATCTGAACTTAATAAGATTACCGACAGATACACTCTGGCTCATATAAACAGAAACTTTAAAACACTTGAATACTTTAAAAAAATTTCTGAACTTTGACTTTGTATAAGGAGAAAAGCTATTGGAAAAATTAAATAATGATTTTATAACTCTTGAATTACATAAAATATTAGAGCTTTTGGCAAATGAATGCTCAAGCGATATGTCAAAAAAAATGGCTTTGAATATAAGACCTGATTTTGAACTTAGTACTGTGAAAAAAGAAATTAATAAAACAGATACTGCCTTCGGTCTTTCCGTGAGATTCGGAACACCGGTATTTCATAACATTTCTGATATAACTGACATTGTAAAATTGGCTGATTCGGGTGCTTTATTGCCTATTAAAGACCTTCTTAAAATTAAAGATGTTCTAATTCAGTCGCATGAACTTATTTCATACAGAAATCAATTTGCCGATGAAGAAACCTCTATTGATTATCTCTTTGATAGCATTTATGCAAATGACCGCCTTGAAAAAAGATTGCAATCTGCAATTTTAAATGAAGAAGAACTGGCTGATGATGCAAGTCCCGAGCTTTTAAGAATAAGAAAAAAAATAAATCAGTCAAGCATTAAAATACGTGAGAATTTAGAGAAAATGATACGCTCCAAATCCACTCAGAAATACCTTCAGGAGGCTATTATAACTGTCCGTGACGGACGCTTTGTAGTTCCTGTGAAAACGGAAAACAAAAGTGATGTTCCGGGGCTTATACACGCAACCTCAGGTAGCGGATCTACCATATTTGTTGAGCCTATAAGTGTCGTTGAGGCAAACAATGATATTCAGATACTTATGGGTGAGGAAAAAGATGAAATTAACAGAATAATTTCAGAGCTTACATCTCTTTGTGCTGAGTTTAAAGAACAATTCTATTCAAATATAAACTCAATAAAGCAGCTTGATTTATATTTCTCAAAAGCCAACTTGGCTGCAAAAATGTATGCAACAGCTCCTGAAATTACAGACGACGGTACGATTAAGCTAAAAAAGGCTAGGCATCCGCTCATTGATAAGGACAAAGTAGTACCAATTGATTTTAGTGTTGGAAGTGAAAATCAGGCAGTAGTTATAACCGGTCCTAACACGGGAGGAAAAACTGTCATCTTAAAAACTGTGGGATTGCTTACGCTTATGACAATGTGCGGTATGTTAATACCTGTTTCAGACGGAAGTGTAATTTCGGTTTTTGATAAAATTTTAGTTGATATAGGAGACAGTCAGTCGATAGAGCAAAGTCTATCTACATTTTCATCTCATATGAATAAGGTAATTGAGATTCTAAATGTAGCAGATGGCAAATCTCTTGTTTTGCTTGATGAGCTGGGTTCGGGAACCGATCCAGTTGAAGGTGCGGCATTAGCGGTTTCGATAATAAATAGGCTAAAGGAAAACGGCGCAGAAATTGTTACAACAACACACTATCAGGAACTGAAATTATATGCTCTGGAAACTGACGGAATAGTAAATGCCTCGTGCGAGTTTGATACGAAAACTCTTCAGCCGACATATAAGCTTATTTTCGGCACCCCGGGAAAATCAAATGCATTTGAAATAGCCTTAAAGCTGGGAATGGACAAGGAAATAATCGAAAGCTCAAAGCTGCTTATTGACAATGAAAATAAGCAGTTTGAGAATATTTTAGAAAAGCTGGAAAAAGAACGTCAGCGATATGAGAGTAACAGAGCAGAGGCAGAGAAACTGAAAAGGGAAGTCAGTGCTTTAAAAGCTAAGCTTGAAGAGGAGCGTGTAAATCTTGAAGAAAGTAAGCAAAAGATTCTAGATAAGGCTTCTCGTGAAGCAAACGCAATAGTTACAAGAGTTACCAGACAGTCTGACGCGCTTATAGACGAGCTTGATGAGATCAGAAAGCAAAAAAACAAAGATGAATTTGAAAAAAATGCTATCAAAGCAAAACAACGCGCAAACAATACTTTAAAGAGGCTTTATAATGATGCCAATCCTATCGGCAAATCTAATGATAAAGAGTATAAATTTCCAAGACCGTTAAAAAAAGGTGACAGCGTAATTATAACTGACACAAATGGAAATGGAACTGTAGTATCTCTTCCTGACAGCAACGGATTTTGCTATATACAAGCAGGAATTATGAAAACAAAAATCCATATTTCTAAACTTAGACTTAATGAAAGTGAAATGGTTACTCTCAACAGCAAGAAGATAAGCAGCAAGGTTTCTACAAAGAATGTGCAATCGGTATCTGAAAGAAGTGCCGCAATGGAGCTTGACATCAGAGGGTATTCAGTTGATGAAGGTATTTACGAGGTTGACAGATTTATTGACAATGCTATATTATCTCACATCGGAGTTATAACTATTATTCACGGAAAAGGAACCGGCGTTTTAAAAAGCGCTGTAAGAGAGCATCTTAGACATCATAAGCAGGTAAAATCTTCACGCCGAGGGGTTTACGGCGAAGGAGAGGACGGAGTTACAGTTGTAGAACTGAAATAGCAGCTTATAAATTTTGTTTTAAGGCTGCTATTTTTATATTTTTTATATTTTTTATATTGACAAACGCGAGGGAATAGTGTAAAATCAATATATAAAGTTTCACTAAATAAAAATTTAGTGAAATTTAGGGAAGTAAAAAGAGACTTTTCATAACTTAAATAACAAAATGCGGTGATAAATATGAAAGCTGAATACTCTGCTGATTGTCCTGAATATTTAAAAGAATTTTTGATGAATCTTAGATTGATACGCAACCGTGCTGACAGGACCGAAGAGGCATATTATATTGACATAAGAACTTTTCTAAGATACTTGAAGATCAAGCATAA
>CANRKQ010000086.1 GCA_947631265.1 uncultured Clostridia bacterium
TCTGAATTAACGTCTTTGTCGGCGGGCGATGAAATAACGGTAGGTGAAACTGTTGCGTCGGTTGTTGATTCGGGAAGTTTATTTATATCGATTCAGCCTAATGATAGCAATCTGGGCAAATATAAAATGAAACAGAAGTTGAAAATCAAATACAACAACAAATATTATTCCGGACGGGTTTATATGATTCCGTCAAAAGTCCCTGCAAAGAGCGATCAAAAATTTGAGGCAGGTTACGTGTATATTAAAATTACAGATGATAAAATGCCGTCAAATGCAATAGGAAATATTGCTGACGCTGTTTTAATTTTAGATAAAGCGGAAAATGTAATCAATATTCCTACAAGACTTATTAAAACCGTTAACGGTGAAAGCATTGTATATGTTTTGAACGATAACGGTGAGAAGGAGGCAAGAGAGGTTGAGATCGGTCTTCAGACCAATACTGCCTCTGAGATTAAATCGGGATTGCAGGAGGGCGACGAAATAGTTGTCAGATAGCTTATACTAATAGTTTTAAGAAAGGGAAAGATTTTATGTTTACCCTGTTGTTAAGAAAAATGCAGAATACTAAGTGGATGGTTATTTGTCTTGCTTTGGGTTTTATAATGGCGTCTGCTATGATGAGTACTATTCCGATTTATATGAACGCGTCTCTTCAAAGAATGCTCGTTAAGGATATGGAATCGTATCAGGTGGAGAATGAGGAAAACCCGGGGCTGTATTCGGTAAAATACAATATGCCTCTTGATATTGACGCAGATACGCAAACTAAAATTGCTCAGGATATGACAGAGTCTTTTGAGGAGAATTTCGATAGTTTGGATTTTCCGATAGCCAGCGGAAAAAAAACAATTACCGATACATATCTGTATGCAAAGAATACTGATAAAACTTCAACAAAAGCGGCTGCAAGGTTTTATCTTACGGGTATGACCGATGTTTATGAGCATATTAAAATAAAAAGCGGACGCCTTCCTGATACAAGGAGAAACGACGGCGTTTTTGAGTGCGTAATGACAGAGGACTCTTTGCAGAATACAGGACTTGATCTTAATCAGATATATACGATTGCAAATGCGTTCAATGAAAGCGTGACAACTAAAGTTGTTATAGTGGGAATGTTTGACGTAAAGGATCAGAACGATCCGTATTGGTCTGAGGGGCTTGACGACGCATACGTAAGCACTATGTTTGTAGACTATGACCTTATGCTTTCCCAGATAATAAAGACAAATGCGGTTTCTATAGTCAGTATGGCTGAACATTATGCTATAGATTACCGAAATATTAATATGACCTCTTTGTCAAAAGTGACAGATCTGCTTGCCGAGCAGGAGAAGGTTTATTTGTCGTCAGGAGTAACGCTTACCGTTCCTGCTTTGGATATACTTAAGAATTATGCGGACAGGGCATCGCAGCTCAAGCTGATTTTATGGCTGATTCAGATTCCTGTTATGCTTATGATACTATTTTATCTGTTTATGGTTTCAAAGCTCAATGTTGAGGCAGAGAAAAATGAAATTGCCGTATTTAAGAGCAGGGGCGCTTCACGACTTCAGATAATGCTAATCTATGCGCTTGAGTCGGTTGTGCTGGGAGTTGTTACTGCGGTCATAGGTCCGCTTTTAGGACTGGCTCTTTGCAAGGTGCTGGGTGCGTCAAACGGATTTTTGGAGTTCGTCAACCGCACCGCTTTGCCGATAAGATTATCAGTAGAGGCTTTTTTATACGCATTGTTAGCCGTCTGTGTATTCTTTTTTACAACTCTTGTTCCTACATACCCTGCTACAAAAACGACTATTGTTGAGCATAAGGCGTCAAAAGCGGCAAAGAGGAAAATTCCCCTTTGGAAAAAGCTCGGCGTTGACTTTATACTTATTGCCGGCTCGGTTGCATGGCTGTATTTTTACAACAACACTCAGCAAAAGCTTATAAGTCAGGGAGTAACCGATACAACGGCAACGGTAAACCCTGTGCTTTTTGCAGCGTCAACGGCGTTCATTCTTGGCGCGGGACTTCTTGTTGTAAGGATTTATCCGCTTATCATAAGATTAGTATATATAATCGGAAAAAGATTCTGGACTCCGGCGCAATATGTTTCTCTAAATAATATAGGACGTTCCTCAACAGGGCGAGAGGGCTTTATTATGGTCTTTTTAATTCTTACCATATCGCTCGGGCTTTTCTTTGCAAACACAGCAAGGGCGTTAAACCGTAACGCTGAGGAGAAAACTTACTATTCTATCGGCTGCGACGCGGTTATGGCGGAGGAATGGTATAACAGTTCAAAGGATACTACTGTAACTGAGGAGCAGGCGACTTCAATGAGCTCTACTTCGACCGAAGATGAGGAAAATTCAGAGGAAGATGATGAAACGGACGCATCAACTCTTGTATATATTGAACCGTCATTTGAGAGGTTTGAAAATTTATCGGGAGTAAACAAGGCTGCAAGGGTGTATAAAAACGATATTACCACAATAACCAGCGACCGTACTTTTGTTAAGAAAGAAGTGGTTAGGGAAGATCGTGAGTTTGATAAGGAAAACGGCAAAGGCGGCGGAGTTATAACCTTAACAGGCAATTCAAATGAGATTGAAAACATAAATCTTATGACAGTTGTTCCGAGCGAGTTTTCTGAAGTATGCTGGTTTAAGAACAGTCTGCTGCCTATTCATATTAATAATTATCTTGACGCTTTGGCTAAATATAATAACGGAATAATACTTTCATCATCGTTTAAGGAAAACTACGGATATGAAAAGGGCGATGAAATCAAGGTTTCGTGGGGAAGTAACTCTGAGTTTGACGCAACTGTTCTGGCATTTGTTGATTACTGGCCGTCGCTAAATCCTCTTGAGAAGAACGATGACGGCAGTACTAAGGATTTTGCAATTATGAACTTTGATTATGTTCAGGTGCAGGCGGCTATTGAGCCTTATGAGGTCTGGATTGATCTGGACGATGATACGTCTGTTTCGGAATTTTACAAGTCTATCGAGAAATCGGATATAGAGCCTACTAAGCTCAACGTAGCGTCGCAGGAGGTCATAGCAGAAAAAAATGACCCTATGCTTCAGGGCTTGAACGGCGCGCTGACGCTCGGGTTTATCATAATAATGATAATGTGCATAATAGGCTTTTTAATTTACTGGATACTGTCTATAAAGGCGAGAACTCTCCAGTTTGGAATATTGAGAGCAATGGGAATGACATTCAGAGAAATAATAGGAATGTTATTCTACGAGCAGCTTTTGGTATCGGGAGCGGCGATAGTAGTATCAATAGTAATCGGCGGGATAGCAAGCGACTTGTTTGTACCTCTGTTCCAGTCGCTGTTTAATTCTTACGATACAGTACCTCCGTTCAGCGTTGTTCCGCTGAGGAGCGATTATCTGAAAATTTATGCGATAGTAGGTATAATGCTTATCATATGCTTTGGAATTCTGGGAAGAATAATTTCTAAGATAAAGGTTTCGCAGGCACTTAAACTGGGAGAAGACTAATAAAAAAAACCAGCATAAAACTCGGTGATTGGGTGATTGAATGAATACTTTTGAAAAAATATACGAGGTAGTAAAAAGAATCCCCAAAGGCAGAGTTGCAACCTACGGGCAGGTTGCGGCTCTGGCAGGGAACAGACGGCTTTCACAGGTCGTGGGTTATGCACTTCACGTCAATCCCGACCCTGAGAACATTCCCTGCTATCGTGTGGTAAACCGCTTTGGCGAGGTATCAAAGGCGTTTGCCTTTGGCGGGGAAAATATGCAGATCACCCTTTTAAGAGCAGACGGGATCAAGGTTTCAGACGAGGGAAAAGTGGATCTGGAAATTTACCTCTGGGACGGGAAATAGACCATAATAAAAAAGTAGGCAAAACTGCCGACCTTTAGTTATATTATTATTTATCTATATCTATATTATTTCCGTTTTGATTGTATGATGGCGAACACCAGCTCTTCTTTTTACATTTTGGACATTTTAAATATCTGTCATCATTCATATGAATTGAAAACATACACTTATACCATTTTAATCTGAAACGACAGCCGCATTTATCGCATACATAAATTGTTTTCGACAGGTATATTAAGACGGGTACTAATACTAATAGTATTATAATTATAGTAATTGTAATCCCAAAACCTAATGGAACTTCAAAATGCTCATCAAACCAGTTTATTGTCATAATATCACCCCGTTTTTCACTTATGTTATACTACATGGAATTCAAAAAAGCAATTGGCAAAGTGTACAATTGTCGTCATTGTTTTTAGGTGAATTTAACAAACAAATCCGTGAAAGGAGAACATGAACGGTCGCTTGACAAAATGAAGCAAGAAGGAATTATTTAATATTTTATATGAAATCTTATTTATAAGAATTGTAAACTAAGTCGAGAAAAACTTTTTACTTGACGTAAAACTTTTTTTAATTTTGGGTATTGACTTATAACGAGACTTGTGATATACTATATTTAGAATAGGAGGTAACACAATGGAAACTAGTAAAAAAACGACATTCGACAAAAAGCCTCGTGAGAAAAGTGCTTTATATCCAGCAGTTAGTATTGGCACTTGCTATGATTTTATAAAAGAGATTGATTCTCTTGGTGGAAAAGCTGCTTCTTATGCAAGCATACTTACTACGATGGGGCTTACAAGTCCAACCACAAAGTCATTCTTAAGTCGCATATCAGCTTCAAAACAATTTGGCTTTATTACAACTGGTGGAAGTACTGCTCAACTAACTGATCTTGCTCGACGTATTCTCTATCCTAATAAAGGAGATGATGAATCAAAAAGGCTTTTAGTTGAGGCATTTGGTAATCCTCCGCTTTATGCAAAATTGATAGAACGTTTTAATAATAAAGCAGTTCCAGAAAAAAAACAACTTTCAAACATTCTAATGAACGATTATCGTATTATTAAACAGGTAAAGGACAATGCAGCTGATTGTTTTATACAAAGTGCAGATTATCTTGGATTGCTTGTAAATGGTATTCTTTGTATGGATGCTTATTATGATAGACAAGCTGAAAATTATATAAAAGAGGATAATGTTGATATATCGGACTCTGTAAACATTAATACGAAGAAAGAAAATATAATTAGTGACAGCGAAGAAGGATATCATTTTGAAATCCCGACATTAGGAAAAAAAACAGCTCGTTTTTACATTCCTGATGGAGTTACTGAGAAGGATATTGATTATATTAAACTTTATATTGAGAATATGTTACCCGCTTTTCTTGATAATTTAAAATCTGAAATACCTAAAACCTAACAAGAAAGCCAGCTCACACTTCTGTGGCTGGCCCTCTTGACAGTCAAAAACATGTAGCCGACTGTACTATAATCTTTGCAAGTATAGTATATCATATTAATTTGATTATTTCAAGAGGGATACACTTCTTTTTTGAAAGGAGGTGTTGTCCATGGAAGGATATATTATTATATATACGCCTTACATAACCATAAAGGGTAAGCGAATTTATGCAAATCAGTATGGATTGAAAGCTTTTAGGTTATGTATTCCTAAGGATCGTTATAGAACTAAATAATATAGCCTGTTTCAGTTGTCGGCACTGAAACAGGTTTTTTGGTTAAAAGATATATAATGTAATTTTCCTACATATTATCTATCAATGATTTCTTTTAGTTGATATTGATTAATTTTTTAAATTGTGCTTTTTCAAAAAAGAAAAGAGCCGCATTTGGTTAGGATGCAGCTCTTTTTCCGTGTAAAAATTTTGGAGAGGATGAAATGA
>CANRKQ010000087.1 GCA_947631265.1 uncultured Clostridia bacterium
TCCGTGTCTCTACCGGAATAACTATTCTGCCTAAAGGGTCAACATGTCTTACTACACCAATTGATTTCATTTTAAGATCCTCCTTTTTAGCATATAAATGCTACTATTATTTACATTATATTTTATTTTTTTACTTTTGTCAACTATTTTAATACTTATAATCGACCATATTAGTATTAATTATTAGTAAACTAAATTAGTAGTGGAGGTAGCAATATGGTTTACTTAGGAAATAAACTTAAAAAGTTAAGATTGCAGGCAGGATTTACTCAAAAGCAATTAGCCGAAAAAATAGGCGTTACAAAATCAGTAATATCCTATTATGAGCTGCATGAGCGATGTCCGTCGCCGGAGGTATTGATTAAATTAGCCAGAATTTTTCATGTGACTACCGATTATATTCTGGGAATAGAAACAAAGCAGTTTTTAAACGTATCCGATTTAAATGATGAGGATATACAATTTCTTCAGCATGTAATTGACACTTTGACAAGCAAAAGGGAAAATAATAATTAATGTATAGGATTATGTGTATGAGATTATGTGTATGATTTGAAAGGTCTTGTTCTAAATTAATGAACAAGACTTTTTCTTAATGCTATGATTGAAATGTGATTTTTACATTATCCTTTCCAATAGCAGGACCTCGTTGTTGTAAAGGCTTGCTATATTGCTGTCTGCTCAATTGACGTCATCGCAAGCATAAGGGAAACGCCCTAAAATCTCAAAGGCTGTTGATCTTTGCCACATTGCTGCTGAGATCATAACCTCAAAGCCCTCGCCGAAATCGCAGGCAAAGTCGTTTGGATTGTATTTGGGAATCCCAAAGCAGGAAAGCAGGTTCATTATTATTCCTCCGTGAGTAATTACAGCGCAGTTGGTCAATCCCTCCTCAAATATAGAAGAGACTATCTTTTCCATTGCGGCGACGCATCTTTCTACAACCATTCTTATACTTTCCCCGCCCGGAGGGGGATTATCAAGACCGCCCTTTAAAAACCTTTTATATTCAGGCGTATTCATAAGATCCTCAGCCTTTTTATTTTCAAAATCGCCGAAGTTCATCTCAGTAAGCTCGGGAATATCTACAATAATTGCCTCGGGGTATAGGATTGACGCTGTCGCTCTGCATCTTTTAAGAGGGCTGATGAAAATCTTTTGTACCGTGCTGTAATCGTATTTCTCAAGTTTTGAATAAAGCTCGGCAGCTCCCTCGGCACAAAGAGGAATATCAGTTACTCCAATATATTTTCCGTCGAGGTTTCCTTGGGTTATACCGTGACGTATTAATTTAAGTCTGTAACCTGTCATAGTTACACTCCTTTGAAAAGATTTATTGTTATTAGCATTAAGTGACTTTACATTATGTTAAAAAAGTACTATAATATACATAAGTGTATATTTATCGACAGAAAGCGAGTTCTTTTGAGATTTTATTTTCTTGCAAAATTTGTTTATATAAGTCATAATAAGTCTTGAATGCAGATATTTAGTATTTCTGCAATATAGAATAAGGCATGGTGATTTATATGAATAAAGATTTTTCAAGAGTACTTACACTTCTTCGCAACGAAAACGACTTAAGTCAGAAACAGGTTGCAAACGATCTTGACATATCACAAGGGTTATTGTCACATTATGAGAACGGAAAACGTGAGTGCAATCTTGATTTGCTTGTACGAATTGCAAAGTATTATGACGTATCGTGCGATTATCTATTAGGAAGAACAAGCATACCGAAACAGAATAGAAGAAAAATAAAAACCAAACAAAAAAATAAAAGCATATCAAAGGCATTGAGCGAACAGATGAATAAAATAAGCCAAGCTCTTGAAATTCTTCAGTCGATGATTGAGAGTTATAAAAACCCGGAATTGATCCAATGCTCTGAAAATATTCTTTCTTTATCAATGTATTCGATATTCCGCAGTGCATTTTTGGCGAATGCGAAAAACGACGAGAATTATTTTGGAATTAATAAAAGCTACATTCCGCCGGCATTTGCAATACTTTTGTCCTCATTTGAAAAAAAGCTTGAAAATATGAAAATAACTGCACCCAGAACCTCTCTTATGAAATTATACAATGAATTTCCACTTGAATATAAATCTCTTGATGATATAATTAAGTTTAGCGAGGACTATATTAAAAAAATCGACGCAAACTAATTTACTGATATTTTAACATCTTTTAATAAAAAAAACAATACCGAAAAAAACAATACCGTAACCGAATAGGTAAATAATTTCTATGCTTTTAACGAAACAGAGGGGTATATCATTATAAAGGGCGGAATGATATTGAAAATAAAAATAACTGCGATATTTTTCAGTATAATATTAGCTGGTGTGATAATTCTTACGCTTTATAAAATAGAATATAATAAGGGTGACTATCATAAAACCGACGCCTTTGCGGCTTTGGATACTTCTGTGAGCGTTACACTTTGGGGAAAACATTCTGACAATGGGATTTATAACAGTATCAAGTCTAAAATAAAAGAGCTAGACGGTATATTCGACGCATATAGTGAAAGCGGAGAAATATATAAGCTTAATAAAAGTAAAAGCTTAGAATGTTCAAATTATGCGGCGGATATTATTTCAAAGACGTTAGCCCTTCAGGGAAAATATAAAAATGTAGATATATCGTCAGGTGACCTTATATTTCTGTGGGATTTTCAGTCTGAAAACCCTAGAGTGCCGTCAGATGAGGAGGTATCTGAATCGCTGAAAACAGTAAACGCTGATAACATATCTGTAAATGGAAATGAAATTGTTCTTAAAAATAATACAAAAATAGATTTAAGCTCTGTTGCCAAGGGCTATGCCTGTGATACCGTAAGGGAGGAGCTTAGAAAAACTGATGTAGACTGCGCTGTCATATCATTTGGTTCTTCTACGCTTTTGTATGGTGTAAAGCCAAACGGCAATGATTTTTCTGTTGCCGTTCGTTCTCCGGAAGGGGACAGCAAGGCATATGTGGGAAAGCTCAAAACAAAAAGCTGTGCGATCTCAAGCTCGGGCGGTTATGAACGGTATTTTCAAGCTGATGGTAAAATTTATTCTCACATTCTTGATTTGAATACTGGCTATCCGGCTGAGACTGATCTGACTTCGGTAACGGTGGTGTCGCAAAACGGACTTTTAACCGATTTTTTGTCTACAGAAATTTATATAGGCGGAACGAAAAATATAGGTAGTTATCTGAATGAAGAGGGCTATTCGGTTATTGCTTTGTCAGATGATAATAAGATTTATATTTCTGATGATATAAAGGATAGCTTTGAAATTACAGATAATAAGTATTCGTTCAAATAATATCTGTGTATGAAAGGGTGATGGATTTGGCTCTTAACTGTATAAAAATATCTCACAGAAAGAACACAGAAAACTGTGAAACTTTAGTATATCCTGTTCCTGAAACTGTGTGTATTCCTATGTTACAGCATATGGGCTCGCCTTGCAAGCCGTTGGTTTCAGTAGGCGATGAGGTAAAGGTCGGGCAGAAAATAGGCGACAGCGAGGCATTTATGTCAGTTCCTGTTCATTCAAGCGTTTCGGGAAAAGTGATTGCAGCAGAGGATTTTCTCTCAGCTGCCGGAAAGGTTTGTAAAAGCATTACAATTGAATGTGACGGAAAACAAACTGTGAGCGAAGATGTAAAGCCTCCGGTAATTACAGACAAGGCGTCTTTGATAAAAGCGGTCAGAGAAAGCGGCTGCTGCGGTCTGGGAGGAGCGGGTTTTCCAACCCATATAAAGCTTAATTTTGATGAGAATAAGACTCCCATAGACAGCCTTGTGATAAACGCCGCCGAGTGCGAGCCGTACATAACCAGCGATTACCGAGAAATGATGGAAAATCCCGAAGATGTTCTAAACGGTATAAAAATTATTCAGAACATTCTGCAAATAGAAAATGTATATGTGTGTATAGAAAGCAACAAGCCCAAGGCTATCGAGCTTTTAACAGATATGACTTCAGGCGATAATTCGATTAAAATTAAAAGGCTATCCTCTCTTTACCCGCAGGGTGCGGAAAAGGTTATAGCATACAACGCAACGGGAAGAACCATTAAAGAGGGAGAGCTGCCGTCTAATCAGGGCATTATAGTTATGAACGTGTCAACAGTTGCTTTTTTGAACAGGTATTTTAAAACAGGTATGCCTTTGATCCGCCGCCGCTTAACTATTGACGGAAACGCTGTAAAGTCTCCGTGCAACGCAGATGTGCCTGTAGGCACTTCAATTGGTGAGCTTTTAAGGTTTGCTGAGTGTGATGAGGATAAGGTAAAAAAGGTTCTCACAGGAGGACTGATGATGGGAATGTGTATTTATGACCTGAGTACTCCTGTTATAAAAACAAACAACGCTGTTATTGCATTGAAAAATGATGTAAAGAAAACTCAGACAAACTGCATACGATGCGGAAGGTGTATTAATGCCTGTCCTGCTGGTCTTATGCCCACCGAGTTTGAAAAGGCTTACAAGCAAAAAGATGCAGACAGATTAAAGTCTCTTAGGGTGAATCTTTGTATGAACTGCGGAAGCTGTTCTTATGTTTGCCCTGCAAAGCGAAATCTAGCCGAAACAAATCAGCTTGCTAAAATGTTTGTTTCACAGAGTAATCAGGAAAAGAGGAATAATATATGAAAAAGCTAATTGTTTCTCCGTCGCCTCATGTGCGCTCGGGAATAACAACTCAAAAAATTATGCTGAATGTTATTATTGCTCTTTGCCCGGCTGTTATAGCGTCGGGAATGATCTTCGGTTTTCGTGCAATATTTCTTATTCTTGTATGCGTTGCTACATCTATGGTATGGGAAACGCTTTTTAATATGATTGCTAAAAAACCGAACACTATAAGCGATCTTACGGCTGTAGTAACGGGTATTTTGCTTGCTTTTAATCTTCCGCCAACGCTGCCCTTCTGGATGGCGGCGATAGGAACGTTTGTTGCAATTGTAATAGTAAAGTGTCTGTTCGGAGGACTTGGACAGAATTTCGCAAACCCCGCTATTGTAGGAAGAATTGTTTTAATGCTATCGTTTACAGGCGCAATGACAAACTGGACGCTTCCTCTTGCACGCCAGACGTCGGACGCTATAACCGGTGCAACGCCTTTGGTAAGCCAAAATGCTGAGTATTCAGACTTGTTTTTCGGGATGACAGGCGGCTGTCTGGGAGAAACCTGTGCGCTGGCACTTATTATCGGCGGGATATACCTTGTAATAAGACGTATAATCTCACCTATTACACCTTTGTTTTTCCTGCTTACTGTAGAGGTGTTCTCTGCAATTGTCGGAGCAGACCCGCTGTATCAGATTTTGTCGGGCGGTTTGTTGTTGGGCGCAATATTTATGGCTACAGATTATGTTACGTCTCCTATTACAATGTGGGGAAAGGTTATATTCGGAATAGGCTGCGGAATAATTACCTGTGTGATTCGTTTTTATGCGTCAATGGCAGAGGGGGTATCCTTCTCAATTTTGATTATGAACATACTTACTCCTTATATTGATATGATTACAAAAGCAAAGCCCGTAGGGGCAGTTCCTGCAAAGAAGGAGGATTAAACTGATGAAAAAGTACATTTTTCCTCCGCTTGCGCTTATGGTGATATGCTTTGTTGTATGCGGACTTTTAGTCGGAACATACAAGCTTACATACAAGGATACTACAGGCGTAATGACAGATGATTTAAAAGCAGGCTGCGAGGCTGTTTTTCCTGATACTGACGGAGATGATTACGAAATTCTGCTTGA
>CANRKQ010000088.1 GCA_947631265.1 uncultured Clostridia bacterium
GACAGCATAAAAAGCGTATCCTCAAGACTGCCCTTTTGCTCATCTCTGAAAGGCGTATCGTGCTGGGGTATAAACGGTCCTATTCCGACCATCTCGGGGTCGAGCTTTTTAATAAAAAGCATATCCTCCGCCAGATTTTCTGCTGTCTGATAAGGCGAGCCTACCATAAATCCGCAGCCTGTCTGATAACCTATTCTTTTTAAAGTACGCAGACATTCCTGCCTATGCTCTGCCTTTAGGCTTTTGGGGTGCAGCTTTTCATAATGCTCTGCGTTTGCCGTTTCGTGCCGAAGAAGATATCTGTCAGCGCCTGCGTCAAAAAGCCTTTTATAGCTTTCCTCGTTTCTTTCTCCTAAAGATAGAGTTACCGCACAATCAGAATGTGCAGTTTTTATGCTATTTACAATATCGCATAAGATCTCATCAGTATAGTAGCTATCCTCACCACTTTGCAGTACAAAGGTTCTAAAGCCGAGTTCATAGCCTTCGTCACAGCAGTTTAGTATTTCCTCTTTGCTCAGACGGTATCGCTCAGCATTACTGTTCGAACGTCTCAAGCCGCAGTAGAAACAGTCATTTTTGCAATAGCTTGAAAACTCAATAAGCCCTCTTACAAAAATCTTTTTGCCGAATACCCTGTCTGCCTCGGCTCTTGCCAGTTTTGCAGCAAGCTTTCTGTCCACATCGATATATGTACTTATAAGCTGTGTAAACTCGTCTTTTGATAATACTCTTTCTTTTTTCAGCTTTTCAATTAATTCTCTGTTATTCATATAACTCCTGACCAATTTCTCACTAATGCTTTGAATAAACCGTCTTAACCGTTATATTTTCTATCATTCCCAGCTTTCCCGAAATCGCACCTATAATATCGTTCGGAGCGTCAACAACAACGCTTATTACATTTACGTTTTTCTTCTGATACGGTATACCCATTCTGCCTATTATGTACTGAGAATAATCGTGAAGAATTTTATTTAGCTTTTCTGTCTGTTCAATTTTCTCTACAATTATAGCTATTATTGCAAGCCTTGTCGTGCTGTTATTAATCTCCATACCAGTCACCATACCTTATTATAATTAATCAAAAAATCCTTTCACCAAAGGCAAAAGGATACAAATAACTCATAAACAAATCAAAAACGATTTGATAAAAGTCCTATATACTCTCGCCTTGCAACTCAGGATTCCCTTTGTGGTTAGAACGATTTATGCTTTTTAAATGCTCGCAGTCAGGACGCAAGTCCTTTCTGTTTACGAAAAAATTATAACACATAAAAATGTTTATGTCAATAAAAACAGTCTTGAAAAACATAGAAAAACTCCCTGATAAATTCAGAGAGCCATTTCTATAAAAAATTTAACTTACCTTATAAGCTTTAACGTCTTACTCCATTTGCCGTAATACTTTCTGCCGTTTTTAATCTTATATGCTCTTACCTTAATAAAATATTTTTTCTTATTAAGTTTCTTTAAGGTAATTGTCTTTTTGTTAGTAAACTTCTTTTTGGCTTTCTTGAATTTTTTGTTCGCCGACCATTTAACCTGATAGCCCTTTGCTTTGCTGACTTTCTTCCAAGAGATTTTAGCTTTTCTCTTTCCGCCCTTTTTCAGAAATACTCCACTAACCCTTGCCGGTTTTTTAGTTGATGACTGCTTTATCAAAGAATTTGACGGTGCTGATTTTTTTGATGAGCTTTTAGGCGGATTAAATTTTAGGATGTATCTGCCATTACTACTACTAGATATTCTTATATAATATGTACCTTTTTTTAAGGTATAACTGAATTCCTTAGTATCGTCAGGATGCACAGCATTGCCATAAGTATTTGTTATATTACTCAAATTGCTGTCAAACAATGTAAAGTAAGCAATTAAACCAAAAGAAGAAAGATAAAAATTATACTCAGTTTTTTTATTGACGTGTATTTTATAATAATCATATTCATCGTTTTTTACTCGTGTTATCGTACCAGTAATTGTAGAACCGTTGCTTACTGATTGTGCCTGCAAATATGTATCATTTGACTCTGTTTCATTCGATTTAGCTGATATAAAACTGGCTTTTACTCTATAATCTCCTTGTTGATCTGCAAAAGCAGATTCATTTATTCTTATATAATAAGTTCCTTTTTCAAACCAATCAGAAAAAGTTATGTTTTCGGGATCGCCAGGGCTACCCCCAGAAGTACCAACTATACTATCCCATAAACAATTATAGTCTGTATCTAAAACATAAAAATTTAGATCACCAAACGACTGCATATCAATTGTTAATTTCCCTGTTGATGGAATAATTATCGGATAATAGTCATATTCTTTTTCTTCAGTATCGTAACCTATATAGCCGTTCACCCATACGCCGTTAGTTTTGAGTTCAGGTTTATTATTTACAATATCCTCCGCACCAACAGGCAATATCCCGACTAAACCAACAACTATAACAAGAGTTGTCAATATACTTAAAAATCTTTTTGTCATTTTTATTCCTCCGTTTATTACAAATTATATTATACAACATAAATATTGTAATAATAGTATTATAACATCATTTTTGCTGTTTGTCAATACCACATAAGTGACGTATAATAATATTTAGGATTAATGTTTTTGCTAATATACGGAGGTTTATTATGCAAGATAATTTGTATTTATACCCCAATCTAGTAAAGGTCAGAAAAGCCCGCCGTATGACGCAGTCTGAGCTTGCTAAACTTATAGGAATTTCTCAGCAGGAAATAAGCAGATATGAAAATGGTGATGTAAAGGCACCAATAAATTATATAGTAGATTTAGCAAATTGTTTCGATGTAACTACAGATTATATTCTCGGCAGAGATGAAATGAACCGAGATAATATCACGGACGATAAAAATATTTTAAATTCATTTAATCAATTAACTGATGAAAATAAAATCAGAGTATCTGAAAGAATAAAAACGTTGTTGGATTTGCAGAATGAAAAAGGCGAGCCAAATATATAGGTTCGCCTTTTTTATATAATACTCTTTTGTATTCCGCCTATATTATAGCTATATATAATCTATTTCGTACTATTTGGAATACTCCTCAACGGTAGAGTTTTCGCTGCACATATGATTATCTTTGTATACTTATTCAATTAAAAGTATAATTCGTCAAATTATTACAAAATTTTTATTGATATTTACAAATGTTTATGTTAGAATATATCTGCTAATATTTTATTGGTTTAAGCATAACACTATGCTTAATTCAAAAACAAGAAATGAGGTTTAAAAATGAAAAGAAAAAGAATTCTATCAGGGCTGATAGGTGCTGTTATTGCAGTATCAGCTACAGTAAGTATGATTTCTACGACAGTCAGTGCAGAAGATTCGCAGAATGACGCTTTTGTTGACCTGAATCAATCACAAATAACCGAGGCAATGGGCGCTGGTTGGAACTTAGGTAACCAGCTTGAGGCCGTCGACACCAACGGAGTTCCTAACGAAACAGCCTATGGTAATCCAGTTATTAAGAAAGAACTGCTCCACGCAGTTAAGCTGGCAGGCTTTAAGTCAGTAAGAATTCCTATATCTTATTTGAGCAAGATAGGAGCTGCACCGAATTACACGATTGATGCTGACTGGCTTGCTCGTATTAAAGAAGTTGTTGACTACTGCGTTGACGAGGGTCTTTATGCAATCATCAATATGCACGGCGACGGATACAATAGCGTACAAGGCGGATGGCTGTTATGTAATGCTCCTGATGAAAAGCAGCCTGAAATCAAAGAAAAGTATGCTGCTTGCTGGGAACAGATAGCAACATTGTTTAAAGATTATGACGAGCATCTCATATTTGAGTCAATGAATGAAGAGTTTGATGGCGTTACTTACGGTGGAAATGTAAATAAGACTTATTATTCAAACATAAACGCATATAATCAGATTTTCGTTGATACTGTTCGTAAGACAGGCGGAAACAACGCTAAAAGATGGATTTTAATTCCCGGCTGGAATACAAATATTGACCTAACAGTAGGGAATTACGGCTTTGCTCTGCCAACAGATACTAACAGAGATTCTTCTATACCCGCCGGTGAGCAGAGAATTATGGTTTCTGTACACTATTATGATCCGTGGGATTTCTGTGGAGACGATACAGATGGTAAATATTCACAATGGGGTAAAGATTCTGATCCTAACAAATCAGCAAGCTATTCCAATACAGAAGAATATATGGAAGGTCAGTTAAAAAAGGTTAATGATAAGTTCGTTAAGGCAGGCTATCCTGTAATTGTAGGTGAGTACGGCTGTATCAACAAGTCGGCGTCAGACCCTGAAAACACTAAGTTTAGAGCTTATTATGACAAGACATTTTGCGAATATTGCAAGGATAACAGATGTGTACCTGTTTATTGGGATAACGGAGCAATTTCAAACAGCTTTGGTCTTTTCAACAGAACTACAATGAAGGTCGAACAACAGGAAATTTTAGATGCAATAGTCAATGTTTTCTTAACCGAAAAAGAAAAACTTAATAACCTTATTATTCGCGCAGGAGATTTAGATGAAACTCTGTATTTGAAGGATTCATGGGACTCATTTACAACTGTTCTGGAAAATGCAAAAGAAGTATACAACAACGCCGAATCAGTTGACAGCGATTATACCACAGCTATGGCTAATCTGCAAAAGGCAATTGACGAGCTTGTTCCTGATCCGAATGTATTGGTTGAAACAAAAATAGTAACAGAACCACAGATTTCTTCATCTGAAAATACGGAAGGTGATAATTATTTAAAATCAATTACCGATAATGAAGTTAGTTTTTCAAAGCTTGTACAATTGAAGGTTACATTTACGATAAATGGCGACGTAACAGACGACACATATGCATTTATTGTAAAACCATATGACAATGTCAATTGGAGCGGATGGGACGATAATTTTGTTTATATAAAGGACTGCACAAAAGATGAAAATGGAGTATATACAGGAATAATTGACGCTCAAGCTGTTTTAACAACATATTCGGGTACATATACATCAGCGAACGGAATAAACCTTTATTACGGAAAAGCTGATCCTGAAATTGTACTGACAAGCTTTTCAGCACTATCAGCTCAAGGTGACGCTCATGTGCACAATTATGAAATAACCAGCAGAAAGGCAGGCACATGTTTGGAACCCGGAGAGTACAATTTAAAGTGCAAAGAATGCGGTGAAATATATAAACAAACTTTACAACTGGGAAATCACACTTATACTAGTGAAATTACAAAACCTGCAACTTGCACAGAAGACGGATTAGAAACATTTACATGTTCAGTTTGTGGTAAAGATTCATACACGCAACCAATTCCTGCTGGACACAAATATGAAAATGGTTTCTGCTCAGTATGCGGAGAAAAAGATCCAAATTATGTTCCCCCGAAAACAGAACAACCGACAAAAACAACACAAAGTACAAAAGATAAATCAGTATCATCTATTAAAACGGTCGTAACAACTACAGCAAAATCAACAAGAAGTCCAAAAGCTGTTAAGAATGACAAGAAGAAAGCTAAAAAGCTTATGAAACAGGCTAAGATTACAACG
>CANRKQ010000089.1 GCA_947631265.1 uncultured Clostridia bacterium
CGGTATCACATAGTTAAAGATATTGGTGTCATTTAATCAATTTTGCCGATAAAGCGGTAGAAGATTTCTACCTCCTGTTCCCGGCTTCCGTCCTCACCTTTGACCGCTTCATGGACAACGATTTTTTCAATCAGCGTATTCAAAAGTTCGGCGGTCAGTTCTGTTGGATTGACGCACTCTTTCATCAAGGCAATCCATTTTTCTGCGTCTGCGGCGTTCTGGCTTTCAGTGGCGATAGCGGATTGAAGCTGTTCAATCTTTGTGTCCAGTTCAGCCTGTTCGCTCTGGTACTTCCCGGACAGCATAGAGAAGTTGTATTCTGTGATACGCCCCGCCGCCCAGTCCTCATACATCCGGGCAAACAGGGTATCGACTTCGGCTTTCCGCTTCTCCGCTTTGTTCAACTCTGCGGCTTGCTTCTTTCTTGCGGCGGCCTGTCCCTTGTCATTGGCATTTAACAGCCGCTTCAAAAGCCGTTCTTCATCATGCTGTACCAGCCTCGACCAGTATTGCAGACGGGAGAGGACATAGGCGTAAAGCACATCATAGCGGATATAATGCATGGAGCATTGGCGTGTGCCCTGTCCGTACTTGCTACAATGATAATGGCCGTAAGGCTTGCTGTTCTGCCTGTTCTCCCCATAGGACAGCGACCAGCCGCAATCCGCACATTTTACCAATCCGGAAAAAATCTGCGTCGTACCATCCTTGCACTTTCTGCGGCGGTTTGCTATCTGCTCCTGTACCTGCCGGAAAACCTGTTCGCTGATAATCGGCTCCTGCGTGTTCTCTACCCGCACCCATTCACTTTGGGGCTTGCGTATCCTCCGCTTGTTCTTAAAGGAAATGTTTGTTTCCCGGTAGTGGATGGTATGGCCGATATAGGTTTCGTCTTTCATAATGCTCTTGACCTGGGCTATCGTCCATGCGTAGCTTTTTTCCTCTGGCGCACCCGCATAGATGTTTGCAAAAGTCCCGTCACGCTGGAAATTGATAAATCCCGGTGTGGGAACCTTTTCCATAATCAGTATTCTTGTGATACTGGCCGCCCCTCTGCCATGAATGGCAAGGTCAAAAATCTTCTCCACTATCCAGCGGGTTTCCTCGTCGATTATCAGCTTGTTTTTGATTTCCGGGTGTTTCCTGTACCCGATGGGAGCATAGGCACCGATACGCTGTCCTGTGGCAAACTTCGCTTTGAAAGCGGCCTTTACCTTGCGGCTCGTATCTTTCGCAAACCATTCATTAAACAGGTTTTTGAACGGGACAAAATCGGAAAGCCCTTTCTCTGTGTCCTCATTCTCCGCAACGGCGATGTAGCGCACCCGTTTTTCCGGGAACAGAAATTCCAGATAGTAGTCCATCATCACATGTTCCCGCCCGAAACGGGAAAGGTCTTTCGTGACAATGCAGTTTACTTTTCCGGCTTCCACATCGTCCATCATGCGCTGAAAATCCGGGCGTTCAAAATTGGTGCCGGACCATCCGTCATCAATGTATTCACCCACCACGTTCAGACCGTATTCGTGGGCGTATTCCCGGAGCATCATCCGTTGGGTGCGGATACTTCCGCTTTCTCCCTGAAGCTCATCGTCCCGGCTCAGACGAAGGTAAAGTGCCGTGTTATAAATGGTTGTATTGTTTGGTTGTTTCATCAAAATCCTCCTTTTTGAAACAACCCACGCTTACAATACTGCCTGTAAAAATATTATAGCGTAAGCATGGGTGATAATCAATGTATTTAAGCAGAAATCTTACCTTCCGCAGTGTATAGCATTACATCCGTAAGCAGGGCATCCAGCTTCTTACCGTTTGTGGCAAAGTGTTCGGATATCTCAATGTGGTTTTTCCCATACACAAAATACTGTTTTCCGTCCTCAGCCATAAGGACCTTTCCTGCCGGCGATTCCGTACCGTTTCGGTTCTTTCCCATAGGCATCCTCCTTTCCTTGGTTCCCGGCATCCAAAGATGCCGGCTATCGGTTTCTGTCTTCCTTTTTTGCTTCCTGTTTGAGCTCTGCTAAAAGCTCCGGTGGTATCCGGTCCATGAGCCGGTGTAGCTCCCTTAATTCGCTTTCCTGCTTCGCCCGTTCCATTGCATTCTTTAGTTTTCCGCTTTCCCCGGCTTTTGCCCGGGCTTCCAGTTCCCTGTTTTGGGAAATCAAATCGTCGATGGTAACCTGATACTTCTTTAGCTGCCCGAGGAAATTCTCCATCTGGGGAAACCACTTCCGTAAAAGCTGTAACGCTTCCTCCTTCTGTTTTCCGGCGTTAAACACGGTGATGTTATCCAATGTCTGCACGATTTTCTTTCCCTGTTTGGTAAGGCTGACCGCCTGCTTAAAGAGCCTTGTGGGGATATGCTTTCTTCCCGTGACTTGGGCACTTTCTCCACGTTCCAAGTCAGGATACTTCTCTGCCATGTAAGCATGGAAATCATCCTGCCATTTGGTAAGGCTTGCCCGGTTTCCGATAACCTCCTTGGCACAAAGCCGGTTATCCTTGGTTAGCGGAACAAAGGTCAGGTGCAGATGGGGTGTTTTCTCGTCCATGTGTACCACCGCAGAAATGATGTTTTCCCTGCCGACCCGGTCCGCAAGAAACTCCGTAGCCCGTTTAAAATAGGCTGCCGTTTCCTGTGTGGATTTCCCTTTGAAAAACTCCGGGCTTGCGGTAATTAACGTATCCACAAACCTTGTGCTGTCCTTTCTTGTACGACAGCCGGATTCCTCGATTCGGTGCTTGATAAATCGTGAATACCGCTCCTTCGGTTTGATGGTGTGGAAGTTGTATTTACTGCGTTCCGTATCAATGTCGGGATTACTGGCATACCGTTCTTTTTTCCGTTCGTGGTGGGCTTCCAGAGCCCCGGATGGGGCTCCCTTGTGCTTTGCAAATCGTAAAATAGCGTATTGTGGCATGTAACTCCTTCCCGTCCACAAAAGAGTGGACATTTCTTTATTTTCAAGGTACGGCTCATCGATGAACTAAGAAAAGTCTACACTTATTTTTCATGCTGTGCCGTATATCCGAAAGGCAGGAAATATAGGACATTTGGCAGGACTTTCCGCTTTTACGGAAATGTGGTAGAATGGAGAAGAAAATGATTATGAGGAGATGATACTGTGGCATTAACCATACAGGAACGATTAAAAGACCTACGGGTAGAGCGGGGACTGACCTTGGAACAGCTTGCCGGTGAAACCGGGCTGTCAAAATCTGCCCTCGGAAGCTATGAATCGGAGGATTACAAGGATATCAGCCATCACGCCATCAACCGTCTGGCTGACTTTTACGGTGTGACTGCCGATTATCTGCTTGCCCGGACAGAAACAAAACGTCACCCGAATGCAGAGCTTTCTGACCTGCATCTGAGTGACGAAATGATAGAGCTATTAAAGAGTAAACGGGTGGATACGGCACTGCTCTGTGAACTGGCAACCCACCCGGATTTCACAAAGCTTCTTGCCGACATACAAATCTATGTGGAAGGGATTGCATCCATGCAGATACAGAACCTGAATACATGGGTGGATGTGGCAAGGGCTGAAATCATGGAAAAGTATCAGACAACGGAACAGGACAAAACCATGTATCTGTTGCAGTCAGCCCATGTGGAAGAAGGCGACTATTTCCGTAGCCGGGTACATAAGGACATGGACGGCATTTTAGAAGATATCAGAAACGCCCACGTTGGAAGAAATGACGGAGCACCGAAGACCTCTGTGGCAGAAGAACTGCGACAGGATTTGGAGGAAGTGGCAGCCTTTGAAGGAAGCCGGGCAGAACAGCTTCTGTTGGTTTTCTGTAAGCAGACCAAGCTCCGTTACAATAAGCTGACAGAGGAAGAAAAACAGGCACTGATGCGGATAATGCAGAAGTCGGAGTTGATGAAAAGCCCTATTTCACAGAGGGGCAGGAAGAAATAAAATATGTATACTTAAAGATGCTTTGAGAGGTAACATTTATGGGATTTCGTACACTTGAAATTAGTCATGCAGCAGAAATACACATAAAAGAAGGGCAATTGGAAATCACAACAGACGATGGAATTGCAGTTGTGCCGATAGAGGACTTGAATCAGATTATGGTACATGGTGCTAATATACGACTTTCTACAATGGATTTATCTATCTTAAGTCAAAATAAAGTGGCACTGATGACGCTGGATGACAGATATTTACCGACAGCCATTGTGTTGCCATTTGAAGGTCATGCAAGGCAGTCTAAATTAATGCATGCACAAATAAATACTACACATGAAAAATATATGGAATTATGGATTGATATTATAAAACAAAAGATAAGTAATCAATCCAGAGCTTTGTCTATTATGGGTTTGGATGGTGCGGAAAGAATTGCAGAGCATGTGGCAACTGTAGATGAGGAAAATGTGGATTACTGTGAATCATTAGCTGCTAAAGAATATTTTGCATATTATCATGAGGGATTTAACAGAAGAAGTGAGAACCCTATCAATAGCAGACTGAATTATGGCTATGCTGTTGTAAGAAGTGCAATTGCAAGAAAACTGGTGGCAACGGGTTTTCATCCAACTTTTGGAATACATCATGACAATCAATTGAATGCATTTAATCTGGCTGATGATTTGATAGAACCGTATCGTGCAATAGTTGATTTAGTAGCACACAACAATATAGCGTCAAACATTCAGTTGACAAAATCAGAAAGAAGAGAATTGGCGCATGTATTACATAATGCCTGTATTGTCGATGGAGTCAAGGTTAATGTAATGTCGGCGATTGATATTATGGTGGAAAGTTTGAAGAGGATTATTTTAGATGCTTCGACGGAAAAATTAAAGGTACCAATGATTCTGCCGATTGAAAGTATGGAGGGAATTACGGAATGAGATTACTTGTTATTCTTAGTCCAACAGATAGATGGGGAACTAAAACAGAGTATACGAGGCTTCGAAAGTTTTTACATAAAGATGGCTATTTGCGAATAGCACCGGAAGCGTATATGCGGATAGTGCAAAATAGGAAAGCATCCGAAAAACATTACAGACGAATTGAAGAGTACGCACCTAAAACCGGAACAGTAAGACTTTTACGTTTGACAGAGAAGCAATATAATAACATATATTTGGTGACAGGAGAAGCAGATTATCAGGAAAAAGTAGTTGGCATAAACAGTCATATTATGTTATAATGAGACTTGTAACAGACTAATTATCTATATTTGGGAAGTTAATAAAACTTTGTACTAAATATAGTGGTTGAATGACCCGCCAAAAATGGTGCATCGTTCAACAAATGATTTTGGATTTATTGCAAAGATAAATAATAAGATAGTAGGTTTTGCTTTTGGTTATATTTTATTAAAACCAGATGGAAGAAAAGTATTCTATCTTGACGCTATTGATGTTATGCCGGATTATCAAGGTAAAGGTTATGGAACAGGTTTAATATCATTTGCTCGTGATTATGCTAAAACTATTGATTGTTATGAAAT
>CANRKQ010000090.1 GCA_947631265.1 uncultured Clostridia bacterium
TTCACACCGTTTTTATCGCACCACTCGTTAAGACCGTCAATAATTTTCAAGGGAGCATACGGGTCGTTAAACATAACAGCGCCGATCTGGAAACACTCAGCCCCTGCCATCATCATTTCAATGGCGTCCTCTGCGCAGGATATACCGCCCATTCCGCAAACGGGAATGTTAACTGCATTTGCTACCTGCCATACCATTCTTACAGCTATGGGAAATACAGCAGGACCGGAAAGCCCGCCTACGTTGTTTTTAAGAACAGGACGTCTTGACTTTATATCTATCCTCATACCCAGAAGAGTATTGATCAAAGAAAGTGCGTCTGCTCCGGCTGCCTCAACTGCTTTTGCAATATCTGTTATGCTAGTCACATTAGGAGACAGCTTGACCATCAGCGGCTTTGAAGTCGCCTTTTTAACCGCATTTGTAATTTCAGCGGCACATTCCTTATTTGTTCCAAAAGCAGCGCCTCCCTGCTTTACATTTGGACAAGATATATTAAGCTCGATCATATCAACTGCTGTTCCCTCGAGCCTTGATGCAAGCTCAACGCACTCTTCAATTGTACCTCCGGCGATATTTGCGATAATAGCAATATCATTCTTTTGAAGATTTGGCAGCTCAATACTTAAAAACCTGTCTATTCCGCCGTTTTGCAAACCAACCGAGTTTAACATTCCGCTGGCGGTTTCCGCAATTCTCGGAGGGGGATTACCGTCTTTTACATTTAAAGTTGTACCCTTAGTCGATATACCGCCTATTGCAGAAATCGGATAGAGGTCAGTATATTCACGTCCGTAGCCGTAAGCTCCGCTGGCTGTGATTAAGGGGTTTTTCATATCAACTCCGCATAAATTCACAGATAAATCAGCCATTATAACACAACCTCCTCAGAATAGAATACAGGTCCGTTTTTGCAGACGTGTCCGTAAAACTCATTTCCGTTTACTCTCATTTTCACAGCGCACCCTAAACAAGCTCCCACACCGCAAGCCATTCTTTCCTCAAGTGAAATCTGACAAAGGATCCCGTTGGTCTTTGCTATTTCCGATACTGCTTTTAGCATAACAATCGGTCCGCAGGCGTATATGATATCAGGTTTCTCTTTCTCTATGCATCTTGACAAAGCGTCTGTTACAAAACCCTTTTCGCCTGCTGTTCCGTCGTCTGTGCACAATATAGTTTTATTACCCTGCGCTTTAAAATCATCCTGAAGTATAACAAGATCCTTTGTTCTGAATCCCGAAATCGCAGTGGCATTTTCTCCATATTGCTTAGCAATTGCCAGCATAGGAGGCGTCCCTATACCTCCGCCGACCGCTATTACCTTTTTATCGCAATCAAGCAGCTTAAATCCGTTTCCAAGCGGACCTAACAAATCAAGCCTTTCTCCTGTCTCAAACTGAGAAAGCGATTTCGTTCCCTTTCCCTTGACTTGAAAAACTATACGGATTGTTCCATTATCCCTATCAATATCGCATATTGAAATAGGACGTCTTAAGAAAAAGCCGGGAACGCTTATATGAACAAACTGCCCCGGCTTAGCAAGCTCGCTCAGATCCTTGCAGGAAAGAGTAATGTCAAATGTATCCTCAGCAGTCCGTTTCTTTTTTATTATTTCATATAGTCCTTGTGTATACATAAAAACTTCCTCTCCAGAATGATTTTTAATTACAGCGTTTCATAATCTTTAAATACCTGAGTGTTAATAAGCCAGCTCAAACAGCTTTCAAGCATAATGCCGTCGTCAGGTTCGGCTGAATAGCTAAAGGTGGTTTTTATTGCAAGCTCAGTAAAGGCTGTTGCCCTGTTTATTGCAATTGGCAGACTGTCGCCTTTAAGAAGCCCTCCTACCAAAACGCTTGCAAACATATCGCCGCAGCCTGAATAATGTGCTGGAACATAATCGCACATAACCTTCCAGAAGGTCGAATGCTCCCTGTCGTATCCGACGTTGCAAAGCCCAGAGCCGGCTAGGGAAACACTTGTAATTACCACTACCCCCGGACCTGTCTCGGAAAGTCTGACTAGCCAAGACCTGACCTCGGACGCGCTCATCTGTGCTGACTGATATTTCTCGCCCAGCAGAATAGCAGCCTCAGTTAGATTAGGCGTAATAACATCAGCCTTTCTGACCAGCTCAATCATTCTTTCGCACATTTTTTTAGTATATGTCGGATAAGGCTTTCCCCCGTCTCCCATAACAGGGTCGCACACCTTCAGAGAATTTTTAAAACTATCAAAAAATTCAAGGCAATAATCTACCTGCTCCTGAGAGCTGAGAAACCCTGTGTAAACGCAGTCAAATTTATATTTCATTTTATTATAATGACCAAGTGCGGGCTTAATATAATCGGTCAGATCGCGAAAAACAAAATCGTCAAAACCGGTGTGAGCTGACAATACAGCCGTCGGAACAGGACAAACCTGTATTCCCATTGCCGATAACGACGGGATAATAACCGTCATTGAACATCGTCCGACTCCGGAAATATCATTTATTGCCGCAACCTTTTTACACTCAAACATAAATTTTCTCCTGAAATAATTTCTTTAAATTTCTAAAATAGTATATCATATTTTTCATTGTTTAACAACCTTATATTACAAAAAAATCTCTGAATATACATTTGTTTTTTCGGGGAAATTACTATTACAATTTATAAAAGGAGGATAAAATAATGAAATTAAACATCAGCTCGCTTGCTAAGGGAATAACCATAGGAATGGCTGTAGGCGCTGCCGCTTACGCTTTATCAAACGCCACAAAAAGAGACAAAAGAATGCTTAAATCAAACACAGGTAAAGCAATAAAGGCTATAGGTGAGGTTTTTGAAGACTTCGGAACTATGTTTTAATCACTTCTAATCAGCTTTATAAAGCAAAAAAGTATAAAAAGAGCGGCTCAAACCGCTCTTACATATCTTACATATATAATATTTTATTAGTAGTTTTAAAATATAATACTGTTATCCTTAAATTTATGAATTCACTCCATCTCAGCCCATTCTTCGAGCCTGTCATCAAGGGTTTGCTTTTTCTCCTCAAGCATTCTGCATTTTTCAGCGCACAATTCATAATCTAAGGCAATTTCAGGAGTAGAAATATCTGTTTCAAGCTGTGATATTTCCTGTTCAAGCAACTCAATTTCCGACTCAAGCTCTTTTATGCGCTGTTTTCTCCTAACGTCTGCCGCTCGCTGTTCTTTAGTTCTGTATTGTTTATGCTTTGAATTCTGCCTGCGTTTTTCCTTGTCAGAGCTGTTGCTTTCTGCTTTTTGAGAAATATCCTCTGCCTTTTGCGCTCTGTAATCGTCGTAGTTCCCCTTGTAAGATTTAACCCCGCTCTCCGTTATCTCAATAATTCTTGTTGACAGCTTATTCAACAGATACCTGTCGTGCGAAACAAGGATAATCGTACCCTCATAGTCTGCCAACGCCTGCTCAAGAACCTCTTTAGTCATCAGATCCAAATGGTTGGTAGGCTCATCAAGAATCAAAACATTTCCTCTTTGCAGTGTTAAAATGGCAAAGCATAGCTTTGCCCGTTCTCCTCCTGAAAGTACGCCAACACGCTTGAAAACATCATCACCTGTTAGAAGTACACTTCCCAAAACCCTTCTTACCTGCTCATCAGTCATTCTCGGAAAACGCTTATGGACCTCATCAATAACGGTGTTTTGCTTATCAAGCGATGTATTCTCCTGTTCAAAGTAAGCTTTTTTAACATTATTAGCCCATTCAATACTACCCTTATCGTGGCTGATTATCCCCTGAATAAGCTTTAATACCGAGGTCTTGCCTATTCCGTTTCTGCCTATGATCGACACCTTTTCCCCGCGTTTTACCTCTAAACTAAAGCTGTCGAACAAAGTCATTTTATTGGTTCCCTCGCCGACCGTCAAATCGCAGTTGTCAACAGTAAGAATATCCTTTGTCGGCTCGTAATCATATTCAAGCTTTATCTTAGGAGGCTTTACATAATTTATCGGCTTTTCGATTCGCTCGATTTTATCAAGCATATGCTGTCTGCTTTTCGCCATATTTGCAGTAGAGGCACGCACCTTGTTCTTTACTATATAGTCCTCAAGCTTTGCAATTTCCTTTTGCTGAATTTCATACTCCTTGTTTTGACGCTCAAGATTCATTTCTCTTTGAGCTACATAAGAAGAATAATTTCCCTTGTAAACAGTCAGACGCTTGTTTTCTATTTCAAATATCCTGTTGCAAAGCCTGTCAAGAAAATACCTGTCGTGCGAAACAATTATAATAGAACCTTTATAGCTTTTCAAATAATCCTCAAGCCATGCCAATGTATCAAGGTCAAGGTGGTTTGTAGGCTCGTCTAGTATAAGCAAATCAGGCTCTTCTAAAAGCAGCTTTGCCATAGCAAGACGTGTCTTTTCACCGCCTGAAAGATTGTCAATTATTCTGTCCGTATCAAAATCTCTGAATCCCATTCCGTTTAAAACTGTTGATATTTTTACATCTATTCTGTAACCGTCATTTGCCTCAAAATAGCTTGAAAGCCCGGCATATTCGTCTGAAAGCTTTCTTTTTGTATTATCATCGTCACAGCTGCCCATACTCTTTTCAAGCTCTTTCATTCTCTGATATGTGTTGAGCAGACCTTCAAACGGTCTTTTCATCTCATCCTTTATAGTGTTTCTGCTTGTAAGTCCGCTGTTCTGCGCTAAAAAACCTATAGTAAGCTTACCTGCGATTCCGAGCGTACCTTTGCCGTCTTTGGTTTTATCATAATCCTCATAGCCCATAATTATATTCAAAAGAGTTGATTTGCCGCAGCCGTTTTTACCTACTAACCCTATAACGTCTCTTTCCTCGACAGTAAAGCTTATGTTTGAAAGCAGCAGCTCTCCGCCGAAGTATTTATATAAGTTTTCACAATTAATTAGCATAAATTTTCTCCGTACACCATTTTTCAAAGTATTTCTCATCATTATCAACTAATATAATAATATACTTCGGGAAAAATATCAATATGAAGTTGCCTTATTGGTAATTATTTTGTATAATATATTTAACTTGTACAGTCCTTACTGAGATCTGAATATTTTATACTACAGACTTATGTTCTGATGAAACTAAGGAACGGTGATTAAAATTAAAAACAAACTCTTTTCCATCATAAATATTTTTCTGATCTGCCTTGCTGTGTTATCGGGAAATGTTATTTCAGCTTATGCAAAGCAGACAACTAAACGTGTCAAGGTCTCTACTCCTCAATGTATGCTTGTGCTTGGAGATTCTATATCCACAGGCTTTGGTCTTGCCAATTACAAACAAGGAAATAACTATAATAC
>CANRKQ010000091.1 GCA_947631265.1 uncultured Clostridia bacterium
GTAGTTCTTTTATTCGGTGAGATTATTCCAAAGGGCTTAGCCAGCGAAAACGCTGAAAAAATGTCGCTTTTTATGTCGCCAGTTCTTAGCGCTGTTATGACTATTCTAAAGCCAGTTATATTTTTAATTTCTAAGCTTAAAAACGGGATAACAACGCTTTTCGGAACAGATAAGGAGGAACCGTTTGTTACTGAGGAGGAGCTTAAGTACATTATAGACGAAATTCAAGACGAAGGGGTTTTAGAAGAACAGGAATCCGATCTTGTGCGTTCAGCGCTTGATTTTGATGAAATAACAATAAATGAAATTCTCATTCCAAGGGTAAATGTTGCAGCAATTGATATAGAAAGCGATTTTGAATATATAAAAGACGCTTTCTTAAACGAACAGTATTCAAGATTTCCTATTTATAAAGACTCGATTGATAATATTATCGGTATTCTTCATCAGAGCGATTTCTTCGAGTTATACTTTAACAGAAAACCAGATAATTCAATGGATATTAAATCTGTTTTGAAAAAGCCTATATATATTCCCGAACATCAAAAGATATCTGTGACCTTAAATCTTATGCAAAAGCAAAAGGTTCATATGGCTGTTGTTATTGACGAATACGGCGGCACCAAGGGCATAGTTACTCTTGAAGACATTATCGAAGAGCTTGTAGGCGAAATATATGACGAAAGCGATGAGGAGGATACTTCGTTCATTCAGCTTTCTCAGTACAGCTATGAGGTCTCTGCCGATTTGTCTATAAACGATTTTCTCGACAGACTGGGACTGCCTGAAAATACTATTGACAGCGACTGCACATCAGTCGGCGGATGGTTTATGGATGTTCTTAATAGAGTTCCCGAATACGGAAACACCATTCAGATCGGCAAATTTACTCTTAAAGCTATCGAGGTAAACGATCAGAAACTAGAAAGAATATTTGTCACAATCAAGCCTGAAACCTCCCAAGCAGAAAATACACAATAAGAATAATAATGCTGTTTTCATAGATGTTAAGTAAGAACATTGGACATAACAGCATACCGGATACAACGTCGCCGTTGCTTGACAGTATTTTTTTAATATGCTAGAATATCTACATTAAATAATCTGACAAAAGGACTGAACGTAATGACCTATAAAGAGGAATTTATAAAGTTTATGGAAGACAGCGGAGTTTTAAGATTCGGTGAGTTTACACTCAAAAGCGGAAGAAAAGCTCCCTATTTTTTAAATGCCGGAAGTTATTGCACGGGTGAACAGCTTGTAAAGCTGGGTCATTATTACGCACAATGCATCAAAGAGCACAATGTTAAATTTGACACTCTGTTCGGACCTGCTTATAAGGGAATGCCTCTTGCGTGCTCTGCTGCTATTGCTCTTTACAATGATTTTGGGATAAGCGCCAATTACTGCTTTGACAGAAAGGAAGTCAAGGATCACGGCGAGGGTGGAATGTTTGTAGGGAAAGCTCTTGAAGACGGCGAAAAGGTTATATATATTGAAGACGTTATGACCTCGGGCAAGGCGCTGCGTGAGACCCTGCCCAAATTAAAGGCTCAAGCTGATGTAAACGTAACTGCTATGTTCATTTCTGTTGACAGAATGGAAAAAGGCACAGGTGAAAAGTCGGCAGTCCAGCAGACTTCTGATGATTTTGGAATTCCCGTATATTCAATTGTAAACATACACGATATTATTAACTGTATTAAAAAAGGTATAATCGGCGGCAAAGAATATCTAGGTGATATTGAGGCTTATATTGAAAAATACGGAGCTAAATAATTTTTAGCGGTTTAATACAGTTTTAATACAATTAAAACAATATAAATTAAAGCATACAAAAGAGCAAAGCTTAGAATTTAAGCCTTGCTCATTATTTTTGCATTTAATCTAAATCTTAGAATATCCAAAGCTGTTTATAATAGCGTCAACCTTCTGACCCGCTTTGCACAAAGGACAATCACCTGCTGGATAAGTATCGTAGTGCGGTATATCGTCTGCTGAAAAAATGCAGTTTATATTAAAACCGTGGCTCTCGTTTCTTGCTGAGAAAATTGACGAGATAGCAGTTAAATTTCCGTTATAATATTGCAGACATTCAACCATTCTGTTTATAGTTTTTCCCGTTGAAACCGACGAGATCATAAGCATTATATTTTTACCCCAAACAGCCTTCTGAGTGTTATCTCTAAACACCATCTGGTTATTTGAATTAAGCTCAGGAGTCAATACATATATATCTGAGTTTATGTTAATTCCGCCGCTAGATAACTCGCTTGCAAGAAATGCGCCAATCATTTCAGTACCCTCTAAGCATATTATCGTGTCTATATGAACAGACATAAGCTTTGTTGAAAGCTCTTTCGCTGTTTCCTTAGCCATTTTATGCTGAGTTTTCAGCCTTGTCATATCCATATAATTATTTACATGAGAGTGGTTTGTGGCAAAGTGTCCCGGAATATACCCTATTTTTATATGCTTGTTGTGGCGAGCTGATATTTCTTTCATTCTGCTTTCCATACTTAATCCTCCGTTAGTTTAATTTAACTAAATTATATCACAAACAAAGCACAAATTCAAGCACTTTTTACAAAAAAATCATTGTAAGAGTCAAGATAATTGACTTAGTATCTCTTTCGCAGTACTCACAGCCTTTTCCTTAGTGTCAAAAATGCTCTTTGTTCCATCATCAAGTACAGACCAATAATTCATTCCGTAATAATCATCATAATATAATTTCCATACTTCGTAATAGAATAAACCTTTACTCTCAAAAATCTCTACATAGCAAGAATTATCTACTGTTATGACCTCAACAGCTTTCGGGTTATAGATTTTTGGCTGACTATTTGTAAACATTTCTTTAGATTTATCGTATTGCCAAGTGGTCATAGTAGTTGTTTTCTTTATAAAAGGATTTAATTGACGAATAATACTGTGACAAATAACACCTGTTTTACTTTCCTCTCTGCCGTCTGGATGCACTATATAATACTTTTCAGAAACCAACTTATCGCACTTATAAGTTTCCACATGGCGTATAGGTAATGTAAACAGCTCTACAATAAACTTTTTTGCCCGTATAATATAATTATCCTCTATGTCTGAACTGTTAGAAGAATAATCTTCAAAATGGCAGTGGTCTGTGAAATAAAATACAATAATTTCGTTATCAAACACCTCAAAGCCTACACGATGCTTTTGCTCTGCTGTCACCAAATCTGAATAATACTTACCACTTTTACAATTCGTTATATTAGTAGAGATAGTTATATTATCAGGAATAATATACGGGGTAACTGCTTTAATCAATTCTTTTGTTATTTCATGTTTCATAATATCATCACTTTAAAATTCCCATAGCCTTGTATATAAAATCCGAAGATGAAAAAATTGTGTATCTTGCTTTACCCTCAGATTTGTTATAGTCGTATTTGTAAGAAAGATATTCATTATTATACAGATTAATTAACTCGCAAAGCTAATCGTTTTTCTCTTTTGCAATATCTTAATTAAAATCGCTCATAATAATACGGTCCGATATATTCTTCGTGGGTTTTAGAATATGTCCATGAGAAATCATAAGCGGTTACCGTAACATCACACCAACCATTTAAAAAATCTGAATTCAAATTTGACAGATTATGTATTCGATAGCCTAAGTCATCAGCATTAAAGATAATAACAGCATTATCCTTAAACTTTTTATCAAAAAGAATTTGTGCCTGCTTTTCAGTAAATGCTTTAACAAACTCAAAGCTTAAAAGATGCCAGAGAAAGCTTTTATATTTATGTAATGAATTGACGCATAAATTATTCAATTTTCGCATATTTGCATCCTTTGGAGCATATACAGATAACCATTGTTTTTTGTATTCACGAACTTCTTTTTTTGACATTTCCTCAAAACAAATATCAGAGTTTTTGAAAGAACAAACAATATCATGTTTTAAATTATTCATATATTCACGATGTAATTGTCGGTTTTCTTTCCAGCTTTTAAATATGCGGCGAATTTCCCAAATTTTTGGCGGATAAATAGATTCCAATTCGCATTTTTCATCAAGAAGCCACGGCATTTCTTCACACCAAAAATTAATGCAGATACATCCGTCAGGAATATCGTCCGGTATATCAGAAAACTCATTTTCGGGATTCTGAAAATCAAATTCAAAGATACCTGCATTAATACTTGTATCATGACGATCATCCACAAAATCATTTTCAACTAATTCCTCTACTGTAAGCAAGATTTCTTTCGGACTACTTATATATTTTCCAAAAACATAATAATGACCACCGCATGGCATATGTTTTTTTGACATACCAACCTCTTCAACATTACACTTAAGAGGATCAATAGCAAAATTATTAAAAAACTCTTTTTCTTCATCTGTAAGGTTATCACAATATTTTGAAAAATTCCTATACGCCTGACTTTTATTGTCAAATTTCAGAGTTTTATAAAACTGCTTTGTTTTTTCAATATCAACATCAATTTCCCACTCACCATATTTTACAATAGACATTTTATTCTCCTTATTAAGGATTTAATTAACTGTTTTCACTACATATAATATACCATGCCAATTAATAAATTGCAAGATTAGCTCTATCAAATTTGCCACATCAGCAAATTTACGGCACTGTATCAACTGAGAAGTGGCAAAATCCGTGCTAATACACGGCCAAACGAACCCGCTGCTATAAAATCAAAAAGGCGGACGTCATCGCCTACCTAAAAGACCGCAAAATATTACCTGAAAGCTACTCCGCCCCGGCAGGGTGGTACAGCGGCAGCTACCCGGTGAAAATGCAAAGTGAGATTCCACCCGTAGTTCGGGAGGATATGCACGGCTTTTATGAGAAGCTACTCTCGAAATACCTTGACGTCCTGCTGACGGACGATATCGTCAAGATGACCGGCTATGTGAAAACCACCGTCAACATCTGGTAGCAAGGGACACCTGAAGTTTTTCAAGAAAAATGTCGTCAACCACATCCCAAAGGTGTACCTGATCGAGTTTTTCTGCTCGTCCCAGTTCCGTACCATCGTCCGAAAATCCAAGTGAAATATTTACATATTAAAGGAGTTTGCTCGGTAGAAGCAACTCCGCAAGCACAGCAAAACCAGAAGTGAAGAATAACTTATTAAAGATCTGTTCTAAGGAAACATCGATCCTCAGACAATAGGATACCGTAAAGGTCATCGTATTGTCAAAGTATCAGTCAACATAAACGACATCGAATAAAAACTGACTGAGAGATTGCAGGGCGAGTAAAAAGATCTACTCCTCGACTTATGTAACG
>CANRKQ010000092.1 GCA_947631265.1 uncultured Clostridia bacterium
CAACAAGAAGTCCAAAAGCTGTTAAGAATGACAAGAAGAAAGCTAAAAAGCTTATGAAACAGGCTAAGATTACAACGCTCAACGTAAAGAGCAAGGCTAAAAAGAAGATAAGTGTTACCTGGAAGAAAGTAAAGAAAGCAAAGGGCTATGAGGTACAGGTATCTACTAACAAGAATTTCAAGAAGAGCAAGATTATATTCAAAAAGGATTTGAAAAAGGTAAAGCTCACAATCAAGAATAAAAAGATTAAAAGCAAGAAAACTTACTATGTACGAGTAAGAGCATACGCTACATACAAGGATAAGAACAACGTAGTACAGAAGGTATACAGCGCATGGAATAAAAAGCTCAGAAAAGTAAAAGTAAAATAAGAAACGGTGACATTACTTTCATTCCGCCTTTGGCAAATATGCCAAAGGCGGATTTTTTTATGATACTGCGCTACTATTAACTATGACATTTATAAGAAACTCGTGTTATTTTGAATTAATAATGCTTATACCTATTGATTAAATAAATTTTTTCTGTTTATTTCATAATATAAAGTGTATTATATTTATTTCAAAATACTGAGTTAAAATATTCAAAAATAATACCCTTTAATTATTAATTTTAGTTAATAGGTAGAATGTTAAATAATTAACAATATTACTATTGACAACGAAACTATGTGATATTATAATTGTTATCGATAAATAAATACTGATTAAATTACAGTATTGTGAGGTGGTTAGATGGCAGCGTGTGACAAAACTGTACCAAGGCAAACTGTCAAAAGACTTCCCGATTATTTGACCTATCTGAAAGGTAAAGCAGAGGAAGGCGTTATCAACATTTCGGCGCCTGTGGTTGCCAAAGGATTAAATTTGAACGAGGTCCAGGTCCGCAAGGATTTGGCGTCGGTGAGCGAAAACGGCGGAAAGCCCAGAACAGGCTACCTGCTGAGCGAGCTGATTATGGATATTGAAAAATATTTGGGCTATGATAATGTTAAGGATGCTATTGTCGTTGGAGTCGGACATCTGGGCAGCGCGTTAATGTCGTTCAAGGGCTTTAAAAATCACGGTCTTAACGTAATTGCCGGATTTGACAATAACGAAAGTCTTATCGGAACAGAGGTAAATGGTAAAAGGATTTTTTCAAATGACCGTATGCCCGAGCTTTGCAAAAAGCTCAATATTCACATAGGAATAATAACTGTTCCCGATGAATATGCGCAGAAGGTATGCGACCTTATGGTCGGGGCGGGAATTCTGGCTATATGGAACTTCGCTCAGGTGCATTTGAAAGTACCTGATAATATAATCGTTCACAATGAAAATCTTGCGGCGTCACTTGCGATACTGTCTAAATCTATCAGCATAGATGACACTAAATAGAAATACTAATTTTTTATATTTGAATAGGAGAGATTTCTTATGAGTAACAAAAAAGAAACATCAGCAGAGACAAAAAAAATACTCGTTGACAGCGTCGAATCTTTAGACGCAAGACTGAAAGAGCTCAGAAAGGCTCAGGAAGAGTTTGCATCATTTTCGCAGGAAAAGGTTGATGAGATTTTCAAAGCGGCGGCAATTGCGGCAAACAAACAGAGAATACCTCTTGCAAAAATGGCTGTTGAAGAAACGGGTATGGGAATAGTCGAGGACAAGGTTATAAAAAACAACTATGCGGCAGAATATATCTATAACGCATATAAAGATACAAAAACCTGCGACATTATCGAAAGAGACGAGGCATTCGGTACAATAAAAGTTGCAGAGCCTATAGGCGTGGTCGCAGCGGTTATTCCGACCACTAACCCTACGTCAACAGCTATCTTTAAAACACTCATCTGCTTAAAGACAAGAAACGCAATTATTATCTCCCCCCACCCGAGAGCTAAAAACTGTACCATTCAAGCGGCTAAGATAGTTTTAGACGCCGCTGTTAAGGCAGGCGCTCCCGAGGGAATTATTGCCTGGATCGATGTTCCGTCTTTGGAGCTAACAAATATGGTAATGAGCGAGGCTGACATTATTCTTGCAACAGGAGGACCTGGTATGGTTCACGCAGCTTACTCAAGCGGAAAGCCTGCTTTGGGAGTCGGTGCGGGAAACGTGCCTGCTGTTATCGATAAATCGGCTGATATTAAGATGGCTGTAAACTCGATAATCCATTCAAAGACATTTGATAACGGCGTTATATGCGCATCAGAGCAGTCTGTAATTATAGATAAGGATATTTACTCTGAGGTCAAGAAAGAGTTTAAGGATAGAGGCTGCTATATTCTCAATAAGGAAGAAACCAAAAAGCTCGGCGATAAAATGATTATAAACGGTTCGCTTAACTCAAAGATTGCCGGACAATCAGCGTTTGATATCGCTAAGCTTGCAGGTATAGACGTGCCAAAGAATACAAAAATTCTTATAGGCGAAGTTACGTCTGTCTCACTAGACGAGCCTTTTGCACACGAAAAGCTCTCGCCGGTTTTGGCTATGTATAAGGCTAAAGACTTCGACGACGCATTGGATAAGGCAGACCATCTGATAAAAGACGGCGGATACGGACACACCGCTTCACTTTTTGTCAACGCCGTAACCGAAAAAGAAAAGATCGATAAGTTTGCTAATATGATGAAAACCTGCCGTATTCTAGTAAATACTCCGTCGTCGCACGGCGGAATAGGCGATTTGTATAACTTTATGCTGTCCCCTTCTTTAACGCTTGGCTGCGGTTCGTGGGGAGGAAACTCAGTTTCTGAAAACGTAGGAGTCAAACATCTATTAAACATCAAGACAGTTGCCGAGAGGAGAGAGAATATGCTTTGGTTCAGAGCGCCTGAAAAGGTTTATTTCAAAAAAGGCTGTCTGCCTGTTGCGCTTCACGAGCTTAAGACAGTTATGAATAAAAAGAAATGCTTTATAGTTACAGACCAGTTCTTATATCAAAACGGATACACAAAATGCGTTACAGACCAGCTTGACGAAATGGGAATCAAGCACGATACGTTCTTTGACGTTGCTCCGGACCCTACGCTTGCCTGCGCTTTAGAGGGTACAAAACAAATGACTGCCTTCGGACCTGACGTAATAATTGCAATAGGCGGAGGCTCTGCGATGGACGCAGCAAAGATTATGTGGGTTCTTTACGAGCACCCCGAGGCTGACTTTATGGATATGGCAATGAGATTTATCGATATCCGTAAGAGAGTTTATACATTCCCTAAGATGGGCGAAAAAGCATACTTCATTGCAGTTCCTACTTCATCAGGTACAGGTTCTGAGGTAACGCCTTTTGCGGTTATTACAGACGATAGAACAGGAACGAAATATCCGCTTGCAGACTATGAGCTGCTCCCCGATATGGCTATTGTAGACGCAGACCTGATGATGAATCAGCCAAAGGGCTTGACAGCCGCATCAGGCATAGACGCTGTTACTCATGCTCTTGAGGCTTACGCATCTGTTATGGCTACCGACTACACAGACGGTCTGGCTCTTAAGGCACTTAAAAACATATTCACATACCTGCCCTCTGCTTACGAAAACGGAGCTAATGACCCTGTAGCAAGAGAAAAGATGGCTACAGCATCAACCCTTGCAGGTATGGCGTTCGCCAACGCATTTTTGGGCGTATGCCACTCAATGGCTCACAAGCTAGGAGCATATCACCATCTGCCCCACGGCGTTGCCAACGCGCTTTTGATAGACAATGTTATGAGATTCAACGCAAACCCGTCTCCTAGAAAAATGGGTACCTTCTCACAATATCAATATCCTCACACTCTCGAAAGATACTGCGAATGTGCAGGCTTTCTCGGAATTAAAGGTAAAGACGATAAGGAAACACTTGAACTGTTGATTGACGCTATAGACAATCTTAAGGAAACGGTCGGAATTAAAAAGTCAATTAAGGATTACGGTATATCTGAGGAGGACTTTATGGCTACTCTCGACCAGATGACCGAAGACGCATTTGACGACCAATGTACAGGCGCTAACCCGAGATATCCTCTTATGAGCGAGATCAAGGATATGTATCTAAAGGCATACTATGGCGAAAAGCTGATAGAAGATTAAGAAAAAATACAAGCCCGCCATTATAAAAACTAATCACATTTAACGAATAGAATATTATAAAAGGCGGCAGAGCCGGTCTTGCATTTGGCGCATATTTTTGGTATAATTTATAAGAAAAGTTATTGTTGGTTCGTATGCAAATATAATTATTATATGGAGGATATTGATTATGGATTTTGAAATAATAGCAAAGAGAAACAAAAAAACCATTTACAAAAGCGGAAATAAAGCCATAAAGGTTTTCAATGAAGATTTCAAAAAGTCGGACATTCTTAACGAGGCGCTCAATCAGGCAAGAGTTGAAGAAACCGGACTTAATATACCGTCCATTTTGGAGGTATCTCTGATAGAAGGGAAATGGGCTATTACAAGCCAGTTTATCGAGGGAAAGACCATTGCAAAGCTCATAGAAGAAGAACCGGAAAAGACAGATGAATACCTAGAGCTTTTTGTTGATATTCAGCTTAACATACAAAGCAAGCAATGTCCGCTTTTAAACAAGCTTAAGGATAAAATGCAGGGCAAGATTTCCCAGACCGATTTAGACGCTACAACCAGATATGAGCTCCATACCCGCTTAGCAGGAATGCCAAAGCATCAAAAGGTCTGTCACGGAGACTTTAACCCATCGAACGTAATAATCACCGAAAACGGCGACGCTTATGTTATTGACTGGGCTCACGCTACTCAGGGCAATGCCTCTGCCGACGCTGCAAGAACATATTTGCTCTTTATGCTACACGGGCAAGAAGAACTTGGAGAAAAATATCTCAACCTGTTCTGCAAAAAGAGCGACACAGCTAAGCAATACGTTCAGAAATGGATGCCTATCGTAGCAGCCTCTCAGTCGGTAAAAGGCAATCCCGAGGAAAAGGATTTCTTAATGAACTGGGTAAACGTAGTAGACTACGAATAAAGTGCTTTAAAAACTAAAGCTCCCGATTTTTCAATCGGGAGCTTTTTTATCTTGTTCTGTTTTATCTGTAATTGCCGTGTCCGTTTCAATCATAGTTGTCAAAATCCTCCGAATCCTCAGCGTAAATTACTTCAGGCTCGTCGTCGTATTTGTTTTGAAAATTCTGGTTTTTAGAATCATCATAGCCGTTGTAGTTTTGATTATCATAGTATCCGTCGTCAGAGTCATAACCGTATCCGCCGTCTTGACCGTTATAATCGTTATTGTCGTCAAAGTCGTCAAAATCGTTGTTATTTTTGTTTTTTCTGTACCTCATCCATAGAACC
>CANRKQ010000093.1 GCA_947631265.1 uncultured Clostridia bacterium
AATAAAATAGCGGGATTGTCAGGAATTTCTTCTGTTATTGATACTGTAAACAGTGTTGGAATGTACGGGATTTTAGGTTTAATGGCTATAAAAAAGCTAATCACGATAGGTAATTTCACTATGTATGCTACTGCGGCAAATCAGTTTACAAACGGTATGATGTCAACAATTGGCTCTTTGCAAAATCTGTTTATGGTTTCTACATATTTGTATAACTATGTTGATTTTATGGGTATTGAAACCGATTCGGCATTTGGCAGCGAACCTATAGATAAAAATGGAAAGCACACTATTGAGTTCAGAAACGTCTGGTTTAAGTACCCGAGAACTGATAAATATGTTTTGCAGAATGTTAATATTAAGATAAACAGCGGTGAAAAGCTGTCGATAGTCGGATTAAACGGCGCAGGAAAGACTACCTTTATAAAGCTTTTGTGTCGTTTGTATAAAGTTGACAAGGGAGAAATATTAATAGACGGCAAAAATATTAACAGATATGACTTCGATGAGTATTCAAGGCTGTTTTCAGTAGTGTTTCAGGACTTTAAGCTGTTTGCATTCAGCATAAAGGAGAATATAGCTATAAGTGAAGATGCCGATGGCGAAAGAGTCAAAGAGCTTTGCAAAAAGGTAGGTCTTGAGGATAAGATCTCTTCACTTGAGAACGGTATTGAAACATCGCTTTTTAGGCAGTTTGACAAAGATGGCATAGAGCCTTCGGGCGGCGAACAGCAAAAGATGAGTATTGCAAGAGCATTGTATAAGGATTCTCCAATAGTCATTTTAGACGAGCCTACAGCGGCTCTCGACCCGATTGCAGAGTATGACATATACAGGCAGTTTAACGGTTTTGTTCAGAGCAAAACTGCAATTTACATTTCTCACCGGTTATCGAGCTGTAAATTCTGTGACAGGATAGCGGTATTTTCAGGCAGCAACATAGCTGAATACGGAACACACGATGAGCTTGTGAATATTAAGAACGGGATATATGCAAAAATGTGGAATGCTCAGGCTCAGTACTATGCTTAATAATTTATGATCTAGCGCCTCTGACATAAGGGGCGTTTTTTTGCAGTTATTATAAAAAAGTAAATAATTTAATAAAACTTTTGTTGATGTTGACTTTTAATGTATAATTTGATACTATAATAAAGCGAACAGCAAAATATATGAAAGGGGCTATAATATGAAAACCAAAAAATTTTTTACTTATATTCTTGCAGCATTAATAATGTTTGGAACGCTGTCCTTGCAGGGTATTTCTTCAGTAATCAGTTCGGCAGAAAATGTTGATAACGGTGTAATGCGTGATAATATGACCGCTCAGCAGTATGCTGACGATATGGGTCTTGGAATCAATTTGGGAAATACAATGGAGGCGTACTGGCTAGACAGAAACAGGGAAACATCAGGCTCTTCAACGGGACCCGGAAAAACACCTCAAGATTTTGAAAAATGCTGGGGTGCTGTTGTCACTACTCAGGAGATTATTGACGGAATGAAAAATGCCGGCTTTAAAACTGTCAGGATTCCTGTTTATTGGGGTAATATGATGGAGGAAGACGGGACATATACTATAAATCCTCAATACATAGGCAGAGTTAAAGAAATAGTTGACTATTGCCGTAAAGCGGGTCTTTATGCAGTTATAAATATGCATCACTATGATGAGTTTGTAATAAGACATTATACGACCTTTGGTACCTTAGATGAGTGTGCTGAAACGATCAAGCATCTGTGGACGCAGATAGCCGAATATTTCAAGGGTTATTCCGACTATTTGATTTTTGAGGGATTTAATGAGTATTTAGGCGGCGGTCCATATAAGTTAGACGAAAACGGCAATATTCTTACTGACAGTAAGGATAATCCAACCATTCTTGACCTTCCGAAGGACGAGGCATATAATTGGACTAATACATTAAATCAGGCTTTTGTAAATGCAGTAAGGGCTACCGGCGGAAACAACGCAAATAGAATACTTATAGCTTCTGGTTATTGGACGAACATTGACAACACGACCAGCGACCAATTCAAGATGCCTACAGATACAACGAATGACAGACTTATGGTATCAGTTCACTATGTTGATAACGGCTCATATTGGTCGAATCAGGTAGGAAATGAAAACTGGTTAAGCTACAGCAAAAGCCAGTTAGAGCTTCTTAAAAAAGCGTTTACATCAAAGAACATACCTGTATTCATCGGCGAAACGACAGGAGGATATGACGGTCATTTCGCGTCAAACGCTTTTGTAAAGAACTCAACAGAGGCTGTAAATTATATGCTTAGACTTATAAAGAGCTATGGTTTTGTTCCTGTTATATGGGATACAAACGGAGGGTTCTATTCAAGGACAGAATATAAGATTAATTTGCAGTCGAATGCAGATATGATAAATACATTATCTAAAGAACTTGCAGACGGAACCTTTGTTGCGCCTGAACAGCCGACACGTCCTCCGACAACGAAAAGCACAACGTCGTCTGCTACGACAACAATGTTGACTCAGGCAACAAGCAGCACGTCTACTGTTGCAGAAATAAAGGTTCCCACACAGGCTAAATTAACAAAGCTGAGGGTAAGCAGCAAGAAAAAGAAAAAGATAAATGTAGTCTGGGGAAAGGTAAGCGGAGCAAAGGGATATGAGGTTCAGGTTTCAAAATTGAAAAACTTTAAAAAGCTGATTCTTAAAAAGACGACCAGCAAAAAGAAACTAGTAATCAAGAATAAAAAGATAAAAAGCAAAAAGGTTTATTACGTAAGAGTGAGAGCATATACAACCTATAAAGATGTAAACGGCGTTACCAAAAGGGTAAACAGCAGATGGAACAGAGTTTTAAGAAGAGTAAAAGTAAAATAAGCAGCGAAGATGTTTTATCAAATCCGCCTCCGGCAATTTTGTCAGGGGTGGATTTTTGTTTGATTTTATCAACAAACTCTTACTTTTTGTTCTGACGGTTATTTGACATTGTTTGTGATATTTGTTATAATAATAAATCAGTATGAATTTTAATTTATTAATATATATTGGTAGGTCTACTAATATTAGGAGGTTTATCAGAAGTGGAAGAAAAAAAACCAACCGATTTGGATAATAAATATAAAGACGATAAAAGAAAATGCAATAAAAGAAACATATTTAATAAATTAAAAAACATAGCAGTTAATTTTTTAAAGAGCAATGTTTTATTCTTGACATATGTATTAATAATGCTTATAAACGCAACTGTACTAAGGTTTTTTACGGTAAAAAATTATTTATCAATAAAGCCGATGCTTGCTGATATGGCGGTAATACTTATAATCGGTCTGTTTGGATTTTTCATAAAGCCGAGAAAGCGTTTTGTGTATTATATAATCTGGATTAGTTTATTTTCCGTATTGTCAATGGCTAATTCTATTTATTATACTAACTATAAATCATTCATTTCGGTATCGCTTTTATCTACAGCGTCACAGCTGGGAGGGGTAATAGATGCTGTTACCGAAAATATTCTAGAGGCTAAAGACCTTACGTTTTTATTGTTTATTTTAATATACGTAGCAGTTTATGTTCTATTAAGAAAGAAAAAAGTATATTTTGAAATAATTGAAGACAAAGACAAAGGCTCTAAAAAGAAAGCGAGAAATACGCTGTTAACGGGATTGGCATTTGCTATTTTATTCTCAACAACACTGACAAAAACAGATATTTCGAGATTGGGCAATTCGTGGAACAGGGAATATGTTTTATCAGCATTCGGATTGTACACATATACTTTTAGTGATATTGTGACCAGTACAAAAGCACAGCTAAATGTTTTATTCGGAGAAAAGGAGAGCTCAGATGCTTTTCATGCCTTTTATGACGATAAAGAAGAGGCTGATCCTGTAAGTGATGATAACGAGTATACGGACATATTTAAAGGAAAGAATATAATAACTATCCATGCAGAGAGTATGCAGCAGTTTGCATTGGAAACAAGAATCAACGGCAAGGAATTAACTCCCAACTTAAATAAGCTGGCTCGCGAGGGAATATACTTTTCAAATTTTTATGCTCAGGAAAGCGTAGGAACAAGTTCTGATTCTGAGTTTACGTTCAGCACTTCATTGATGCCGGCGTCAAGCGGAACTGTAGCTATTAACTATTGTGACAGAACTTATGAGTCAATTCAAAAGCTTTTAAAAGAGCAGGGGTACTATACGTTCTCAATGCATGGAAACAACGGTTCTTATTGGAACAGATTAAATCTGCATAAGTCCCTGGGATATGACAAATTCTTCAACTATACAACAGACTATGATATTGATGAAAAAATAGGGCTGGGTTTATCTGACAAATCATTTTTCAGGCAGTCAGCCGACAAAATTGAGCAGATCTCAAAAGAGCATGATAAGTTTTACGGAACTATGATAATGCTTACTAACCATACGCCGTTCACCGATATAGAGAACTACAGTGATTATGAAGTAGATTTTAAATATCAGAAATATGACGAAAAAACAGGAAAGTATGAAAGAGTTTCAGCTCCGTTTTTAGAGGGTACAAAGCTTGGCAGCTATTTTAAATCTGTTCATTATGCCGATGAGGCAATAGGAGAGCTTATTGATGAATTAGATTCAAAGGGTCTGCTTGATGACACGGTAATAGTAATATACGGAGATCACGACGCAAAAATTAAAGAAAGCGAATACAATTATTATATAAATTATGATCCATACACAAACACAGTACTGAGCGAAGGTGATGATGGATATATACCTGTTGATGAATACTGTTACAATATTAACAGGCGTGTTCCGTTTATTATATGGACAAAAGATCACAAGGAATATGAACCGATTAAAATAACAACCGTTGCAGGAATGTATGACGCACTTCCGACGCTTGGGAATATGTTTGGGTTTAACAACAAATACGCTTTAGGACATGATTTATTCAGCAACTATGCAAAGGATAATATTGTAGTTTTTCCAAATGCCAATTTTATTACAAACAGCATATATTATTCAAATTCCAAGCAGGAGTATTTTGACTTGGAGAAATACGAAAATATGATAACATCGGTTTCGTGCAATCAGATTTATGATTATTCAAGGGGTTTGCCGAAACTAAAAGACAGCTCTGAATTTTTAAATGACAGCAGAAAGAATTATTCTTATGATAGCTTGATGAAGAGATATAACGACAATTGTGTTGATGAGACTTATATTCAGGAAAGAAGTGAGTATGCTGAAACC
>CANRKQ010000094.1 GCA_947631265.1 uncultured Clostridia bacterium
AATAGTATTACAATAAGAAAAAAGCAAAATAAACTAAAATGACCTCCCGCCAAACGGCGAGAGGTCATTATCGTTTTACTTTATTCAATATCTATAATTTCGTTCTTTGCCTCGGCTTGTCTTATGAAGTTGATTTTCTTCTGAACATAAAGATAGTTCCATATACTTGTAATACCGTACCAGATGAACGCAATACCTAGGCAGATGATTATTGCTGTTTCAACCGATAGCGGATTGATAAGTACAAAGATGCCAAAGGCAAGCGTCAGAATAGATTCAACCATGCTGATATGCCAGAAGTATATGTTGTTGTTTTTTAAGAAAACCGATTTCTGAATGGAGGTAATACCGTCGATGATAAGTAAAATACCCAAAACAATAGGAATAAATGTTGACAGCAACTGAGGCTTTATAAAAATAATTATTCCTATTACCGATGCAACCACGCCTCTTAACAGCGTCAGGCTGAAATTTCCCTCGTAAGACTTTGAGGTAAAATAGCTTATTATATCTATAACTCCGTAAATGAGGATAGCTCCCGCAATGGCATAGCAAATAACGCTCATAGTCTTTTGCGGAAAGATTACCATAATTATTCCAAGCAAAAGACTGATTATAGACATAATTAGTTCCATACGTCTGATTCTTTCTAAAATTATCACTTTAATGTCCTTCATTTCGTTTCTGATTTTTACTGTCTTTTGATAAGTATAACACAAAAGCCCTCTGTTTGCAATTATATTACATTTACAATATCAATATTTTTCTGACTTATTACTATTTCCAGATTGGAAAACCTGCTTAGCAGAAATGCTTTTAGTTTATCGTAGAAAATATTTTCTGTGTAAAAATGACCTGCGTCAATCATTGATATACCTGCGTTTTGAGCGTCGATAAAGTCGTGGTGTTTTATATCTCCGGTTATCAAAAGCTGACAGTTTTTCTGGATTGCGTTTGAAAAGTATTCTGCCCCTGAGCCTGAGCAAATGCCTATCCTTGAGACCTCCCTGCCTGCGTCGGTGTATCTCAAAGCCTTGCAACCGAGAGAATTCTTGACCCATTTTGCAATGGTGATAACATCAGTCGGCTTTGAAAGATCGCAAATTCTTCCGACATTATCATTATCACAAAGAACCTCGCCTTTATTCGGAGTAAGCCCCAGTCGTTCGCATAAAATATCATTCATACCGCCGTTTGCAATATCAAAATTTGTGTGCATACAAATGGCGGTTATATTGTGTTTAGAAAGGTTTACCGCAGGATTTGATTCGTCAAGGTGTTTTAACGGGGAAAATATTACAGGGTGATGCGATATAACAAGGTCAGCGCCGATGCTGTCAGCCTCAATAGCTGTCTGATATGTAATGTCAAGAGTGAGCATTATTTTTTTTACCTTGTTTGATTTACTTCCTACCAGTATACCGCTGTTATCCCAAGCCGCCTGAGCCGAAAACGGCGCAAGCTCGTTCAAGACGTTGTAAATATCTATTACCTTTATCATAGGTTCAGTCCTTTCCTACATTATTGAGTTTATCTGAAATGATTTTTCCGAGCCTTATTTTTTCATTGCCTTCGCGGATAATATTTGCGCTCTTCTTTTCTGATTTTAACATACCTTTTCCGGCGTTGATAAGCCGTTCAGATTGAATTTGCAAGTATTCTCTGTCAAGCTCCCTTTGAAAATCAAGACCGCCCGAATATATTTCATAATCCTCGTGATTTTTATAATTGTCAGAGTATTCGGCATTTATAACCGAGTATATAAATTTTTCGCTTTTTACGGCTTTTTCGCACTTTATCGAAAAACCATTTTGGAAAAGATATTTTCTCAAATCATGCGCTTTTGTCATAGGCTGAAGGATCAGATTTACTTTTTGTTTCTTGATCCACTCGGTTTTAGAAATAATTTCAGCAATAAGCTCTCCGCCCATACCTGCGATAATTATATCTGTAACGCCGTCTGAGGAGATATTGTCCAGCCCGTCGGAAAGTACAGTTTGAATTCTATCCTCCAGACCTTCATCGCAGATGTGCCTTTTTGCATTTTCTAAGGGACTCTTGCGTAAATCGCAGGCAACAACTCTTTTGCATTTTCCGCTTAAAATCAGGTAAGACGCAAGGTAAGCGTGGTCTGTGCCGACATCAACCGCACAGCCGTTGTTTGATACAAATTCAGCACATTGTTTTAATCTGCTATCTAAGTTTATCATATTAATCTCTATGTCATTACTATGCAAAGACATACCTTTCTTAGATTTTTCGGGCAAAGCTCGCTATTCAAATATGCGAGCCGCAATTGTTTTTACGGCTAAGGCTCGTAAGCTGTGAAATATGTTTTACGCACTATCATTTGAAAGCTCAGTTATAATTTAAGGGCGGCAGTTCTGCCGCCCTTGTTTTTTGAAATTTAGTTACCAAAGTGTGCGTTAAGTTTTTCAACAAGCTCGTCTGCATCAACGCCGTGGACAGCGCAAGCCTGTTCGATAGTTTCTCCTCTTGAAGACGGACAGCCAAGACAATGCATTCCCATCTCTAAAAAGAAAGGAGCAGTTTCTCTGTCAGCGTCAAGAACATCGCCGATTATAGTATTTCTTTTAACTTCAAATGCCATAGTTTAAACATCCTTTCAAATTTGTATAAACATCATTGAGATTTATTTTCTCATTAATTATATTATAACCAAATGTGCAATAAAATGCAAGAGGCAGCTTAAAAAGCTATGATTTCAATAAAATCAACTACTTGTGTCTGCTTGCAAGCTTAAATCTTCTTTGCAGTTCGTGAAGACCTCTGTATATATTTTCAAAGAAGTTCACAAGCCTCTTTTTAAACGGAGAAAATGTATAATAAAATTCTCCTGCATAGGTGACTACCTCGCCGTTAAAGCCTTTTTTGAATTTATACACTCCGTAGTTAGGGTGTGTTTCATCTGTATAGAAAGGTATACCCTGAAAATCATATATGAAATTATTGTTTTCCAATGCCCATTGTATCATAGTCCATTGCATAAGATGGTTAGGCATAACATTTCTGTGCTTGTTTGAAGACGCACCGTAAACATAACACGTCTTTCCTGCGTACTGCGTGGTTATTGCTCCGGAAACAGGAGTTTCAGTTCCATCTTCGTTTTGGAGATAACACATATAAAGTCTGCAATGATTATGCCCGAGCGCGGTAAGCATTTTGACAAAGTATTCTTTGGGCCTTATCGCAAAACCGTCGCGGTTTCCCGTTTCTGCCATCATAGGATAAAAGTCGTCTATTGCCTCAGGTCCGCACGCTTTGCATATAACGCCTTTTCTCGACGCAAGACGTATGTTGTATCTCCACTTTGAATGAAAGCCAGCTATTACCTCGTCCGGAGTTTTGCCCTCGATATTTAAGAGCATATAGTTGTTTCTCGCCTGAATAGTCGAAAGCTCGGGCGCATTTTCTATGTGTGAAAATCCCATTTCTGTGAGAATGTTCTTTGCTTTTTCATCTTTTTCTACAAAGCAAGGATCCCACATAAATTCATAGCATTTGTGCTTTTTTGCAAGCACTTTTATTCCCTCAAACAAGTCCTCAATAACAGCCTTGTTGTGATAGTCACACACAGGTCCGTGAGGAGCGTAGAGAAATGAACAGCCGAAAATTGGAATCTTTTTTATAAGCACCAGACAGGTTCCTTGTATTTTACCTTCGGAATCTCTCGAAATTACAGCTTCCCAACCCCAGTTATCCTTGACCTTTGTCCAGTTTAAGGATTGCATAAAAACTCCGTTTCGGTCTGTGCTAGCAAAAGACTCGAATTCCCCGCACAGCTCTTTATTATTTTTATCAAGTATCTCCAAGATTAAAATTCCCACCTTTGTGTATTCTTTACTTTTACATTATATTTTACCACATTATACACTATTTTTATCAAAAAATCAATACAGACCGAAACAGGTTAATAATATTTTACTTAAAGTAATTTGGTTGTTTAAACTGTGTAGGTACATAATTAAATTTATTCAAAAGATATTGATTTGAATTTCACTATATGATACAATATTATTGCTATTTGATATGATGTAAAAACATTTTAATCTGAATAAAATTTGCAAGGTAATGCTTTTTCAAGACAGAAGGGAGATTAATATGGGGAAATATACTATTGGTATTGATTTTGGTTCATTGTCTGGAAGAGCGCTGCTGCTGGATATTGTAAACGGTGAAGAAATAGCGTCGTCGGTTTACGACTATCCCCACGGCGTAATGGATAAGGAGCTGCCAAGCGGTGAAAAATTGGGCAGCGATTATGCGTTGCAGCATCCTTTGGATTATTTGGAGGTTTTGTGTCATACAATTCCCGAGGTGGTAAAGTCAAGCGGTGTAGATCCGAAGGATATAGTTGCAATTGGGACTGATTTTACTGCCTGTACGATGATTCCCTGCAAGGCGGACGGAACGCCTTTATGCCTTTTAGATGAATACAAGCATAATCCTCATGCGTGGGTAAAGCTGTGGAAACACCATGCAGCACAGTACGAGGCTAACAGGCTGAATGAGATTGCCGAACAGAGAGGCGAAGTATGGCTTAAAAATTACGGAGGAAAGATTTCAAGCGAGTGGGCAATACCCAAGCTTATGCAGATATGCGACGAATCACCTGAGATCTATCACGCAATGGACAGGTGGATAGAGGCGGCAGACTGGATAGTATGGATGATGACAGGAGTTGAAACGAGAAACTCCTGCACGGCGGGGTATAAAGAAATATGGAATAAGAAAAGCGGCTATCCGTCAAAGGATTTTTTCAAGGCGCTTAATCCTATGCTTGAAAATTGCGTGCAGGAAAAGCTCGGAACGGTTATAACTCCGCTTGGAGAAAGGGCAGGAACGGTAACCTCTGAATTTGCGGAGAAAACAGGCTTGTCAGAGGATACAGCCGTTTGCGTAGGAAATGTAGATGCGCATGTATGTGTTCCGTCGGTTTCGATAAACGGCCCTAAAAAAATGCTTGCCATTATTGGAACGTCTACCTGTCACATTCTTATGGGCGAGGAGGAAAAGCAGGTTCCGGGAATGTGCGGCGTTGTCGAGGACGGCGTTATGCCGGGGCTTTTCGGATATGAGGCAGGGCAGTCCTGCGTGGGCGATCACTTTGCATGGCTGGTTGACAACTGCGTTCCTGAAAG
>CANRKQ010000095.1 GCA_947631265.1 uncultured Clostridia bacterium
CTTACAAATGTATATGCCACTCCTGCGGAAAATCCGCTGAATAATCCAATAAGAGAGGGAAGTAAATCGGCATTTATTAGCGACGGTTTTATCACAAAAAGGCTTCCAATAAATGCTATTAAAACTACAAGCCCCTGAAAAGGTGTAAACTTTTCCTTTAATATAAAGTATGAGCAGAGTATTGCAAAAAACGGAGACATCTTGTTGAGTATTGACGCGTCTGATAATACAAGGTGGTCTACCGCATAGAAGTTGCATAAAATACCTGCTGTGCCGAATGATGCACGAAGAATTAAATACTTCATATCTCCCTTGTGAATCTTAAATGAACTCTTATCACGAAGAAGTATAATCAGTGCAAATATAAGTGCAACGAAGTTTCTGAAAAAACTCTTTTGAACAGACGGTATATCACCTGCCAGCTTTATAAAAACTCCCATAATACCGAACATAAACGCTGACAGAATTATATATATAATACCTTTGTATTTTGGATTAATACTGATTTTCAAAATTTTATCTCCTTATTTGTTTAGTACAGTAATAATATATTAGCATTAAAGCTATAGGGTGTCAAACTGTAAAATTGATATATTGAACAATTTGCAAAGGATAACAAATAAAAAATATAGGCGAACACAATTGCAGTCACAAAATCCGTTCGCCTAATTTTCTACTTTTTTAATTGCCGTTTATAAAACTATGATCTTTTTCGATCTTTAAAAAGGCGGCGGCACGCTGTTACCGTTGCCCTGTTGAGCCAAATCCTCCTGTACCTCTTGCGGTGTCCGAAAGCTCGTCAGTTTCAACAAATAACGCCTTTAAGAACGGAGCTATAACAAGCTGTGCGATTCTCTCTCCGTCTGAAATGGACTGAGCCGTGTTTGAGTGGTTGTGCAGCGCTACCATTATCTCTCCTCTGTAGTCAGCGTCAACAACGCCGACCTTATTTGCAGGGGCAAGACCCTTTTTTGAGGCAAGTCCCGAACGTGCGTATATAAGACCTGCATATCCGACTGGTATTTCCATAGAAAGATATGTGTGTACCATAACAGTTTCGCCCGAAGCGATTTCAATATCTCCGTCGGTGACTGCGTATAGATCACAGCCTGCCGAGAAGTCAGAGCCGTAGGTAGGTATAACTGCACGGTCGTTGAGCTTTTTGATTTTTACTTCCTGATTTATCATAATTTCTCCTGTTTTTTATATCATATTCAGTCTGGGGTCATCGTCGTCGATCGTGTAGACCTTATCTTCTTTAAGCGACTTCTGAACGTCAATTATACGCTGATTTTCCGAGCCTCTGAACTTGATATTAAGATTCTTTTGCTCTTCAATAAATTCGCCGTCAATCAGTACGTCAATGCAGGATAGAAGCTCTTTTGTACATTCGCAGTTGACGTTACTGCTGCTTGTTAAATCTCTGTCGAACAGATAGCCCGAATAGCACCACACGCTCTTTTGCGGAAACTCAGCCTTAACTCTTTTAACAAATGAAACAAGAGAGCGTTGATTTTCAACTTCGAAGGGCTCTCCGCCCAGAAGTGAAAAGCCGTCAATGTAGTCGGGCTTTAATGCCTCTATAATTTCGTCCTCAACCTCAGCGGTGAAAGGTTTGCCGTAGCTGAAATCCCACGTTTCGGGATTAAAACAGCCCTTACAGCGGTGAGAACAGCCGCTTACAAAAAGCGAAACTCTCACCCCCGGACCGTTTGCAATATCATATTTTTTTATTGTTGCATAATTCATCTGCGTTCTCCTTTTTTATGCTTATTACAGATGGAGAACCCTAGCCTTGATTTCCTTGGTTTTACCTACATTCCAGAAATTCTCGCCCAAATATCCGCAGGTTCTTCTGGTGACATTCATCTTAGCGTGGTCCTTGTTGTGGCACTGTGGACATTCCCATTCGTTGTCGTCGTTGATTACTATCTCACCGTCGTAACCGCATTCCTGGCAGTAGTCGCTCTTTGTGTTGAACTCAGCGTACTGAATGTTGTCGTAGATGTATTTAACCGCGCTTGAAAGAGCCTTCAGGTTGTTTCTCATATTAGGTATTTCAACATATGAGATAGCTCCGCCTGAAGAAATTTTTTGGAACTGGCTTTCAAACTTGAACTTGTCAAAAGCGTCTATATGTTCACGAACGTCAACGTGATATGAGTTTGTATAATATCCCTTATCTGTAACGTCTTCTATCGTTCCGAATTTTTCTTTATCAATTCTTGCAAAGCGATAGCAAAGCGATTCAGCAGGGGTTCCGTAAAGAGCGAATCCTATACCCGTATCAGCTTTCCACTTATCACAAGTTGCTCTTAATTTATTCATAAGCCTGAGTGCAAAATCAAGACCTTCCGGGTCTGTCTGAGGAACGCCCTTCATAAGCTTTGTAACCTCGTAAAGACCGATGTATCCGAGAGAAATTGAAGAATAGCCGTTCATAAGATACTTGTCTATTTTTTCGCCCTTTTTAAGTCTTGCAATAGCGCCGTACTGCCAGTGGATAGGAGAAACATCGCTTTTTGTTCCCATCAAGGCATTATGCCTGCACATAAGAGCCTCATAGCATAATTCAAGACGCTCATCTAAGAGATCCCAGAACTTGTCCTCATCGCCCTTGGCGATAATGCCGATCTGCGGAAGATTAAGAGAAACAACACCCTGATTAAATCTTCCCTCGAATTTATAGTTGCCGTTTTCGTCTTTCCACGGAGCGAGGAAAGAGCGGCAGCCCATAGGTGAAAATACATTGCCTTCGTAATTTTCGCGCATTTTCTTAGCCGAGATGTAGTCGGGGTACATTCTCTTTGCAGAACACTTAACAGCAAGCTGTGTCAGATAGTCATACTTTCCGCCCTTTAAGCAGTTATGCTCGTCAAGAACATAGACAAGCTTAGGAAATGCAGGCGTTACGTATACGCCCTTTTCATTCTTAATACCCTGAAGTCTTTGCTGAAGAATTTCTTCAATTATCATAGCGTTTTCTTCGATGTATTCGTCGTTTTCTTCAAGGTGCAGGAACAATGTAACAAACGGTGACTGACCGTTTGTGGTCATAAGCGTATTGATCTGGTACTGAATAGTCTGAACACCCGATTTAAGCTCACTTTTCAGACGTTCTTCAACAAGCTTGTCTATAGTTTCCTGAGGGGTATTTTTTCCGCATACTTGTTTGATAGCTTTTTCAAACTTATCCTTTGATTTTTTAAGATATTTTCCTAGATGCTTTAGATCTACCGACTGTCCTCCGTATTGGCTCGAAGCAACTGCGGCGATTATCTGAGTTGTAATAGTGCAGGCTACCTGAAAGCTCTTAGGGCTTTCAATAAGCTTACCGTTCATAACAGTACCATTGTCGAGCATATCGCCGATGTTTATAAGACAGCAGTTGAAGATAGGCTGCAAAAAATAGTCTGCATCGTGAAAATGGAATATGCCTTCTTCGTGAGCCTTTGAAAGCTTTTCAGGCAGAAGTACTCTGTTAGTCAAATCTCTTGAAACCTCGCCTGCTATATAATCTCTCTGAGTTGACGCTAAAATAGTGTTTTTATTTGAGTTTTCCTCAGCGAGCTCTTTGTTCTCGTTTCTGATAAGGCTTAAAATAGAATCGTCGGTAGTATTTGCCTTACGAACTAAAGCCCTTTGATAGCGGTATATAATATAAGTCTTAGCAAGAACGAAAAGCTCAAACTCCATAAGCTTTTCTTCTATGATATCCTGGATATCCTCAACGAGCATTCTCTTTTTATTCTTTCCCTCAATGTAGGTAAGAATAGATTCTATCTGAGTGTCTGTTGCTCTTTCATTTTCCTCCACTTCCGCATTTGCCTTTTTTATGGCAGTAACGATTTTACTTCGATCGTAGTCTACTCCGCGTCCGTCTCTTTTTACAACTTTCATAAAAGCCATCTCCTTTATGTACTTACACTTGATTTTTTGATTTTTCCGTAACCTTAATTAAATACTGTCTAAACGAAACTGAATTCATTATATTACTAATATTATGATGTGTCAGTTGCAAATGCAACTTTTCTTATAATAAATACAATATATAGTGATTTTTTCTGGAAAGAATACATATAACTAGTGGTTTAAATTCCAGCACAATTAACTGTTTGTTCTTAAATTGTAGATAATAAACAAAAAATCTATACAAAGTTTAGGCAAGTTTTCATTTACACAGTCAAAAGCGAATAGTTGCATTTGCAACTATTTTATGGTATTATAAATATATATATAAGTATATTTATAATGCAGAAGGGATGTATAAAATGTCTGATACAAGAATATTTGACAACATAACCGATGAAGAAGTAGATCAGATGAAAAATTGTTTTAAAGCTGTAAATCGAAAATATATTGAGGGGGAGAGAATCAGTAGTTTTGAAAGCGGAAGTCTGGGGATCGTCATAACAGGAGTTGTTGAAATTATAAGATTTGATTTTGACGGCAACAGGACAATACTTGAGTGCATAAATGAAAACGGAATATTCGGTGAGCTGTTCTTCTCGCAGATAGAAGAGGGAGATATTCAGATAATATGCGCAACAGATGTCGAGATCATGTATATAGATTATGATCATTTGTTAAAGCAGTGTCATAATGCATGCAGTCACCACAGCACCTTGATTCGCAATATGCTTTCAATAGTATCGGAGAAATCAATAAAACTAAGCAACAGGGTAGAGGTGCTGAGCCAAAGAACGCTGAGAAAAAAGCTTATTACATACTTCAATATGATTTCCAAGGAAACGGGAAGGAAAAGTATAGTCATTCCATTTTCTCTAAGCAACCTGTCTGACTATCTTTGTGTGGACAGAAGTGCAATGCTTAGAGAAATGAAAAAAATGCGGGAGGAAGGACTTATTGATTCTCACGCAAAGAAGGTAACAATACTATATGATCAGACAATGTATTAATCGAAAATACTATATTGATATTACAGCAGTATATATCAACAGTATAACATTATATATTTCTAGGAGCAAGTTATAGATTTAGTTTATCAACATAGAAAATGCAAAAAGCTGTACACTTTATGAA
>CANRKQ010000096.1 GCA_947631265.1 uncultured Clostridia bacterium
CAGCATCAAGATTGATGAGTGATGAAAGTTACATACGTCTTGTTAAAGCTATAGAGGAAGATGAAAAATCCAAAGGTTAGATTATGAGCTCCTGTGAAAAAACAGACAGTAAGTTTTAATAAATAATAAATAAGACCTTTCAGTCATTGCTGAATATGTCCTCCGTGTTTTTATGGTTACATTTGATTTTTAGTATGCAATCAATTATAATCATATTATAACATATTTTGTTGTGTTTTGAATAGTAAATGGTAATCTAGTTAAATATCTGATACCAAGATGAATACGGAGGTGAATTGTAGTGTTAAATTGTATTATCGTTGGAATAGGCGGTTTTATTGGAACAGTTTGCAGATACCTAGTTGGACTATTGCCATTAAAACCACAAAATGGATTTCCCATAAAAACCTTAGCAATTAATGTTGTTGGGGCGTTTCTGCTGGGACTTATTACCGCAGCGGCCGCAAAGAGCAAATCAATAAATCCGCAAATTGCTCTAATGCTAAAAGTTGGAGTTTGCGGTGGATTTACTACATTTTCTACCTTTTCATACGAATCTGTAGATTTGATGAAAAACGGCAGTTTAACTGTTGCTTTTTGCTATATTGCCGTAAGTATTATCTTGGGCTTGCTTGCAGTCTTTGCTGCACAGATGATGATAAAATAAAGCGATAAGATGCTTCCTATTTCGGTTATATTCAAAGCAAGAAAGTTATAAAAGAGACAAATGAATAATTTACGAAGGTGTTATAATGATTATTAGAAGATTTAAGAATGAGGATAGCGTTGAGTTGGCTAATGTTATTGCTAAAACTTTAAGAACAACAAATATAAAGGATTATCCACTTGAGTATATAGAAAATAATATTAGCTTTTTAAGTGCTGAAAAACTTATTGAACGCTCAAGTTGGACAAATCTATATGTGGTTTGTGACAATAAGAAAATCATAGGCTGTGGTGCAATAGGTCCATATTGGGGTAAGGAAGATGAAAGCAGCCTGTTTACAATTTTTGTACTGCCTGAATATCAAGGGAAAGGTATAGGGCGAAAAATAATTGAAACACTTGAACAAGATGAATACTTTTTAAAGGCAAAACGAATAGAAATTCCGTCATCAATTACGGCGGTAGATTTTTATAGAAAAATGGGATATGACTATAAAAACGGGATTGCTGAATTAGACGAGGAACAACTCTATCGTTTAGAGAAATTCAGATAAAAATGCGACTTAAATTTATCTTGCAAAAGAATGTCGGATATAATAAAATAAAGCGATAAAATGCTTTCTATTTCGGTTATATTCAAAGCAAGAAAGTTATAAAAGAGAAAAATGAATAATTTACGAAGGTGTCAAAATGATTAGTTAAAGGAGTTATAAAAATGAGTCAATTTGTAAAGGGAATGGAGCTTTGCAGAAATTTTTTTAATGATTGTGCTAAAGCAATCATTGAAGATGAATTTCCTGATTTAAAGTATTCCGCCGGTTTGATTGGATATGGCTCTGATGTTTTAGGATATGATGATGCTGTATCGACAGACCATATGTGGGGACCTCGGTTTTATTTGTTTTTAAGCAAGGAAGATATTTCAGAAAAGAATTATATTTTTTCTGTATTGTCAGAAAATCTTCCTTATACATATAAAGGTTACAGTGTTAATTTTACTGAACCTGATCCTAACGACTGTGGCGTTCAACATCCTGAATTTATTAAAGCGGGAACGGTAAATCCTTTGATATTTATTCAGACATTCGATGATTATTTGAATGATCAGCTTGGCACATCTGATTTGAACCATATTAAACCTTATGAGTGGCTTGCTATTTCTGAACATAGACTTCTTTCGTTAGTGTCAGGGCAATTTTTTGTTGACGGATTGCATTGTACTGAGATTATCTCTAAAATCAAGTATTATCCTAGAGATGTTAAGTTGTATTTGATTTCCTCAAATTGGGAAAACATATCATCAGAACAGGCATTTGTCAAACGCTGTGGGGAATGTGGAGATGAAATTGGTTCAAGAATTTGCGAACGGCTAATGAGATTATGTTTCCTGTATCGAGATACATATGCTCCATACAGTAAGTGGCTTGGAACTGCCTTTAGCAAACTTGATATTGACGACACAATTAAGCAAGAAATATATGGTGCATTATCTGCTAACAATTTGTCAGAGCGAGAGAAAAGAATAGTTAAAGCACAGTCTTTAGTTGCGGATTTACACAATGCTAGCGGACTTACGCAATTTGTTGACTATCAAATAGAAAACTATTTTGGCAGGGATATTAAAGTCATTTTTGCAGATAAGTTTGCAGAAACAACGGCACAGCAGTTAGTAGGCACTGTATTTGAAAATACACCTCTAATCGGTTCATTAAGTCAGATTGGCGGTGTATCCTCGATTTTTGATTCTATTGTTGATAAAGAAAAATATTTCAAGCAAATAAAGGAATTATATCTTTTATAAAATCAATATGGTAGTAAATCATAGATAATTATATGTTTAATTCGCAGAAGGAGAATTCAAATGAAATATCCTAAAATGATTTTATTTGATTACGGACATACTCTTTTGTATGAACCCGGTTGGGATTCTGTCAAAGGCAACGCTGAATTGTTGAAGTACGCCATAAAGAACCCTAACAACTGTACTCTTGAGGATGTAAGAGAGGGAGCAGAGTTGATTTTTGGTAAGCACATCGAATGTATTAGGGAAATTGGCTATGATGTTTGCGGTCAAGTTGGCGATAAAGTATTATACGAATATCTTGGAATTGAATTTTCGCTGACACCTCTTGAAATGGAAATAGTGTTTTGGAACGGCGCTTCTTCTGGTGCAATAATGCCTGACGCCGATAAAATGCTCGATTACATAAATGAAAAAGGCATAAGAAGTGCCGTTATAAGCAATCTTCTATGGTCAGGAGATGCCTTAACCGAACGGCTCAACCGATTGTTACCGAGAAACCAATTTGAATATGTTATGACCTCAAGCGATTATCTGTTTAGAAAGCCGAATAGGATTTTATTTGATATTGCACTAAAAAAGGCTAACCTGTGTGCAGAAGACGTATGGTATTGCGGTGACAATCCTCAAGCGGATATAGAAGGAGCGGCACAGGTCGGCATTTACCCAGTTTGGTATGACAACGATACCGACAAAAACTACAAAGATCGTTCCAAAATACAGATACCTAAATGTGAACATCTACATATCCGTGAATGGGGTGAAATGATTAATTTGTTAGAGGAAATAAGACCATAAAATATACCGCCGTTTATGGGTAACACCATAACAGCGGGTTTTGCTTTCTACTCAGATGTATTGTAAATTTATCTTGCAAAAGAATGTCGTATATGATAAAATATTTGTATCAAAATTTAAGGAGAAGTTTTATGACTCATCAATATGTGTTGATCCTCGATTTCGGAGGACAGTATAATCAGCTTATCGCAAGACGTGTTCGTGAATGCGGAGTTTATTGTGAGGTCAAGCCGTATAACAAAATGTCAATAGAGGATATAAAGGAACTGAATCCTGTTGGAATTATTTTTACGGGAGGTCCTCAGAGCGTTTATGGAGACGGTGCACCTAGCATCTCAGGTGAGATTTTTGAGTTGGGTATTCCTGTTTTGGGAATTTGCTATGGCTGTCAGCTTATGGCATATACACTCGGCGGTAAGGTTGAGACATGTGTTACAAGCGAGTATGGAAAGACTGAAACGGAATACGATACAAGCTCGCTGCTGTTCAAGGGTATTGACAAAAAGGCTGTTTCATGGATGAGCCATACTGATTATGTAAGCGAGATTCCTCAGGGATTTAAAAATACCGCGCACACAAATAACTGTTCTAACGCGGCATTTGAAAACACAGACAAAAAGCTGTACGGTATACAGCTACACCCAGAGGTCAATCACACACAGAACGGAAGTAAAATTCTTCACAATTTTCTGTACAACATCTGCGGCTGTGTGGGTGACTGGACTATGGAAAACTTCGCTGAAACGCAGATAAAAGAAATTAGAGAAAGAGTAGGGAACGGAAAGGTTCTTTTGGGGCTTTCAGGCGGAGTGGATTCATCTGTTGCGGCAGCACTTTTATCAAAAGCGGTGGGAAGTCAGCTTACCTGCATTTTTGTCGACCATGGCTTTATGAGAAAAAATGAGGGTGACGAGGTTGAAGAAGCTTTCAAGGATTGGGATATAAACTTTGTAAGAGTGAATGCAAAAGACCGATTCATGTCAAAGCTGACAGGCGTATCCGATCCTGAAACCAAGAGAAAAATCATAGGCGAGGAATTTATTCGCTGTTTCGAGGCGGAGGCTAAGAAAATCGGCACGGTTGACTATCTTGTTCAGGGAACGATTTACCCTGACATTATCGAGTCGGGAACGGGTGATGCCGCTGTAATAAAATCCCATCATAATGTAGGCGGGCTTCCTGACTATGTCGACTTTAAAGAGATAATAGAGCCTTTATGCTTGTTATTCAAAGACGAAGTTAGAAAACTAGGTCAGGAGCTTGGGTTATCAGAAACATTAGTATGGCGTCAGCCGTTTCCGGGACCCGGGCTTGCGATAAGAATAATAGGAGAGATAACAGATGAAAAACTGACGATACTGCAAGACGCTGACTGGATTTTCAGAGAGGAGATTGCAAAAGCTGGTCTTGATAGAAAAATTCACCAGTATTTTGCTGTGCTGACGTCAATGCGCTCGGTAGGCGTAATGGGCGACGGCAGGACATATGATTATACTCTTGCTTTGAGGGGGGTTACCACAACTGACTTTATGACTGCTGATTTTGCAAAGATACCGTACGAGGTTCTGGAAACCTGCGCAAGCAGGATAGTGAATGAAGTTGCCAACATAAACCGAGTTGTTTATGATATAACCACAAAGCCGCCTGCGACTATTGAGTGGGAATAAGTTGAGAAGTCGTAAAAACCCAGTATTTATGCGGGTTTGCAGACTTTCGAGAGGTCTTTTGA
>CANRKQ010000097.1 GCA_947631265.1 uncultured Clostridia bacterium
AAAATCTTATCTGCTCTGCGTCTGAAACAGCTATGTTAGGCAGTTCAACCTGCCTGTCTGAAAAATATTTTAAATATAACTGCTTGATTTGTGCAAATTCATTTTTTGTTAGTGGCGTGTTAAGCTTAAAAGTTAATGAATCAATAACAAAAAAATCATCGTCAACAGCTTCAAATGGAATTTTAATAAGCTCTGCAGATTTAAGTTCTCCGATAACCTCATATTTTATATTATTTAAAGTTAAATAATATTTTTTATTATTTTTATTATATTTTAGTTTTCCGTCAAACAACGGATTTTCTTTTATGGATTCTATATCAGCTACACAAACTTTTTTGTTGCTTGTACATTCTTCATCAGTAAACCATCTGCCGCTTTTCCACCAGCCAAGTGATTTATATTCTTCATACGCAGAGTCATTTGTTAATTGTCCGTTTGTCACATCATATGAAAAGTTTATGTATGTTTGCATAGCGTCAACTTTGTTTTCGTCAAATTCTTCGTCCGGAAATACAATAGCATCTAAATCAAATGTGCAGTCTGTACCAAAACCGTCTAATTTATCGGGTATACAATTTAATAATTCTCTAAAAAATGCTTTAACTGTTCCTGCCCTTAATGGGTTATTCTCTGAATTTTTATAAGATATTTCATAAAACAAATAAAATGGATCATCTTTATCGTATTCTTTGCCGGTTCTTTCATCAAATAAACCTTCGGGTTGCTTTTGATTTTGTATTTTGCTTTCACTATAATTTTGATATACTCCCATTGAGAAAAACAGGATTAAAACTGCTGAAATCTGACACAACAAAAACAGACTGAAAATCAGTCTGTTTTTTGTTGCGAATTGTTTTAAATTACATAGTAGAATCATATTTATCCCCTGATTTAAAACTTTTTGTTATATTCAAACACATGATATGTACCGGAGTCATAAGCAGTATCCTTATTTAAAACACCTCTATGCCAGTATCTTCTATAACTAGATGATTGCATATAAAAAACAGTTCTGTACTTTCCTTTTTTCAACACCCCATCGCCTGTAACTGAATTTTCTACTACAGAAAAACCATTATTGCCTTTTTTTAAAATAAATATTTGAGATAACGCAAATCGATTTACTCCAGAAACATGACTTAGTTTTGTGTATGAATAAGTTGAATCACCATATTTATAGAATTTATAACCGCTTTTACTTGCATATGCAGTTGTTGAACTGCCGTAAGTAGCATATGCCCCTGCACTAATGATTCCTGTGGTTGCTATTGTTGCTGCTGCCATTAAAATAGCGACTGTTTTTGATATTGTTTTCTTGATGTTTAACATATTAGTATTTCCTCCTGTTTTAAATTTAATAGATGTACATCTGTTAGGATAAATAATACAGTAACTGTAAATACATAATAACATATATTTATTAGAAAGTAAAGGGAATATTATCTAAAATAATTATTTTTGTAGAATTATACAAAAGCAAGCATAATGCTTTTCGCACTATTACTAAAATATGTTAATTACTTAGCTACAACCACTCCATATGGCGGAATAACCACACGGTCTTTTATTTGTTCTCCCGTCAGAGCGTTTGTAAAATGCATTTTCTTTGAAAGGTTTACAGATTCCTCGCGGTTGTTGTAATTCTGGAAGAAGTATACATTTCCACGCTTGCCAATGACCACATTTTTGGGGAGACGGACATCAAGATTTCTCTCAATGCCTATATTCCTGCAAATGACGGAATACAACTCTTTCAAAAAGGAAACATCGGCAAATGTAGTAATATAGAAAGCCTTACCTTTGCCGTATTCGTTTTCAAGCAATGCGGGCCAACCGGCATACCAGTCTTTTGTGTATGTACCTAGAACACTTGCCGTTGTAGGGTGAACAAGGTCGCAAATAATGGAAGATTTGAAAGTACCTTTAAATCCTGCGTTTTTGTTTTCGACAGAGATCTCATTTTCCTGATGGTCATATAAGGCGTCGAAGTCCTCCTGCCATAGACCGAACACCTCAGATAAACCCTTAGCGGGAAGTTCGCCGTTAAAGCAAAGATCGTTCTCGTTAGCCAGCCCTGTGAAATATGTACCCACAAGAGTACCGCCGTTTTCAACAAAGGTTTTAAGACGTTCTGCAACGCCGTCTTTAAGCATATAAAGCATAGGTGCAACGAGCAAATCGTATTTATCAAAGTCTGCTGTTGAATCTATAACGTCGCAGGGGATCCCTGCCTCCCAGAATGGCGCATAGTGGCAAAGACACGCCTCGTTATACTTCATTCCAATGTTTCTCGGACCTTTTCCATCGTCTATTGCCCACTTGTTTTCTGTGTCGAATATTATTGCAACCTTTGGATTAATGTCGGCGTTATATAAGTCATCGTTCAGCTTTTTGAGATCTTCTCCTACTTTTGCTACGTTTTTGAAGATCATAGTGTCATCTTTTCCACGGTGTGAAATAACCGCGCTGTGCCACTTTTCACATGAGCCGTTTGATTGACGCCATTGAAAATACTGCACAGTATTTGAGCCGTGAGCCAATGCCTGCATAGAGGTAAGCTCAAGCAGATTAGGGTGGCGCAGACGTGAAACTCCGCACCAGTTGGCGGTTGACGGAGTGTTTTCCATCATCATAAACGGCTGGTTTTTATAAGAACGCATAAGGTCGTGAGTGAATGCGGTAGACATAGCGTTCCAGTAATCGTCCCCCTCGTGCCATGAGGGGTATGAATCCCACGAGATAACATCAACATCTTCTAAAAACTTAGTATAATCGATGCCTGTAAACATTGCCATCATATTCATTGTGCAGGGAATATCAGGGTTGACAGATTTAACTGCCCTGACCTCCTCGCGGTAAAAATCGAGAGTTTGCTCAGTACAAAACCTGTTCCAGTCGAGGTTAAGCCCGTGAAGAACGGGCATACCGTGGTCGGCAGGAGCCTCGATTTGTTCCCAGTCGGTGTATTTCTGGCTCCAGAAGATTGTATACCAAGCGTCGTTTAAGGACTCTAGATCGTTGTTATATCTCTTTTTTAGCCATTCTCTGAAAGCCGACTGGCATTTGTCGCAATAGCATTGTCCTGCAATTTCATTTGAAATATGCCACATAATTACAGCAGGGTTGTTCGCATACCTTTCTGCTAAGCGTGTATTTATCTCTCTGGTTTTTCTTCTATAAACAGGAGAGGTATAACAATGGTTATGCCTTCCTCCGTGAAGATTTCGCACTCTGTTTTTTTCAACTCTCGAAACCTCAGGGTATTTGTGAGTAAGCCAGACAGGTCTTGCTCCGGTCGGCGTTGCAAGAATTGTGTAGATACCGTTTTCATACAGGGTATTTATCACCTTATCCATCCAAGAAAAATCATATACTCCGTCGTTTGGCTCTAACATTGACCATGAGAAAACCCCCAATGTAACACAGTTAAACCCAGCTTTTTTCATATATTCAATATCTTTTTCCAATATTCCGTCGGTTTTCAGCCATTGTTCGGGGTTATAATCTGCCCCGTGAAGAAGTTTAGGGTATCTCGGTGTAATTTCAAATTTGTTATTCATAGCTGCTCCTTTACATTCATTATTTTGCAATCTTTGAGGTTGTTGAATTTGGTGCGGTTGTTTTAGAAGTCAATTGCGTATCATCAACTTCCTCGACATTTAAAATGCACCATTTTGCTCCGATTTTTGCGACAGAAACGTCAAATTTTATTTCATCAGAAGACTTAGAGCCTTCAAACTTAACCTTTGTTTTTATAATTTTGCCTTCATCTATACTGATGCTTTTTCCATATTGTTTTTGGTAATTCAGTTCTTCTTCGATAATATCGCGCTTGTCCATATTTGAAGCGTCACCGATTTTAACATCGGCTTTAAAGCTCTTGCCGAATACATTTATATAGTCCGAATACAAAACCTCCATTGCCTTATCTTTATCGAGACCCTGAGATTTAATGCCTTTGTCGTTTTCTTTGGCAAGGTCTGATGAAAAGCAATCGTTAAATTTATCGTAATCCATTTCGCTAATTGATGTGAAATATTGGTTTACCAGATCTTCTGGACTATTTTTCGAGAACATTCCCTGATTATACAGAACATAGAATATAATTGCCAAAACCAGAATTACAAGCAAAATAAGCAGAATTTTCTGATTTCTTTTCTGCTTATGAGTTTTTGTTTTTGGCTTTTTGCCCTGAGCTAATCTCTCCTTTGCAAGACGCTCCTGCTCCTCTGGCGGAAGAAATCTTTCAGGTATTTTTGTTTCATACTTTTTTGCAGCTTTTATCTCTAAATTAGGATTTCCGTATCCGCAATGCTCGCAAAATTCTCCTGTATATTCTCTTCCGCAGCTTTTACATACTTTTGGCATATTATATATCATCCTTTCTGATATAAACTATTCCTTTTATAAAATCATGTTAAAAAAAGTGTAACATAATTTATTAAGCTTTTCAAGTAGGGCTTTGATTAGATTACAAAGTAAAAGGAGATAACAATTCCTTTAGCCCGCCGTTGCATAAAAATTACCACCTTTAGTGAATTAACCAAAGGTGGCAAAGAGTAAAACGTAACATTAATAGTTGATTAGTCTTTTATTAGTAAAATCGCGAGGTAAAAAATTCACGTTCCACAAAATGTGAAACGCGAACTGCCTGCGGAGGCTCGTTAATAGTCATATCAATACACAAAAATCTATAACGCGAGAACAAAACAAAAAATCGCGTACAAAAATAGTACGCGATTCGCCTGCGGCGGCTCGCCGCTGGTCGAGGTGACGGGACTTGAA
>CANRKQ010000098.1 GCA_947631265.1 uncultured Clostridia bacterium
GCTTGCGTATCATATTCAACTCCTCCTTATGGGGCAAATTTTTATTAAATATAATGAAATACAACTTTTCCTTACTTTTTTGTTTCTTTAATGCGGTAATCATCCATAAGCCGTACACAGCCTGTGACATCAATATCTTTATTAAACATTCTGTTAAATGCTGTTGATACATCGTCTGCACTGTAGCCTATTATCTTAGACGCAGCGGTGGATACACGCTCATTTTCAGCAATAGAAGCACTTGCGTCTGTTACCATAGATGATTGGATATTTGTAGTCTGTCCTTTAAAACAGCTTACCGTAGAAATACCGTCAAACGCAGTATTATAATTATCCGCTGTAGCGCAGAAGGACAAGAATTCCAATGCGCTGTCCAGACGCTCACTATTTTTGTTGACCATCATCATATTCAGATTGCCGCCCTCGTAGGTTCCGTTTTCGGCAGTATTCATAAATGCAGGCATCAGAGCAAAATCATCAACTGAATATTTATTTCCCTGCTCAAAATCGGTATAGAACCAAGTGTCCCATATAAATGTCATAACTGCCTTACCCGAACCCATAATCAAACTGATATCAGACCAGCCGCTATCCAGAAAGTCAGACCCGAACCAACCTTTATCAGCAGCGTCTGATACCCATTGTACCATATTCTTTACCGCGGGAATATCAGAGTAGGAAATTTCATTTTTGTTCAGTTTTTCAAGCAATGACGGGTCGTCTGCAAAGATAGGATCAAGTCCAAACTGAAACATCCAAGTACAGCCGTCTGCGGGCCAGCATATAGGCGTGTAACCTATATCTGCAAGCACTTGGCACAGAACGTCAAATTCGGCTTGTGTTGTAGCCGGTTTCAGCCCTAGACTGTTCAGCAATGTTTTATTGTAAAAACATCCCGAAACAGAGCTTTCCCAGAAAGGAAGTCCTAACAGATTTCCTTCGCTGTCCTGACAATAAGCACGTGAGCTGTTAGTAAGGTCATCAACCCAGCTTTCATTATTGAGATAATAGAAATTATCAGATATGTCAAAACGGTTTAGATCCGCATTGTTAAAGTGCATAAATATATCAGGAACATCTCCATCAGCAAATTTTTTTGCTGCGTCCATCTCAAATTCGTCATCTTCAAAGGAAATGATATCTAATTTATTTCCGGTAGCATTTTCGTACTGTTCAAAAATACTTGTCATATAGCTTTTTTCCATGTCGCTCTTCCTGCCCATAATTGTCAGAGAATCACTTTCTTCGGATTTCTTATTATTTCCGTTGCAGGAAGTCAGGAAAAGCGCTGCGGTAACCATTAACAGCAAGGTAAAGCGTCTTTTTTTCATCTCTGTCTTCTCCCCTTGTTAAACATTATGATTTGTTATTCTTGTTTTTATTCTTATTCTTATCAATAAGACTGCCTATCAACTCTCTCATAGCTTCCATATCAATCGGCTTTGCAAGATGCCCGTCCATACCGGCATCTAGTGCGTTACGCACATCTTCTGCAAAAGTATTTGCCGTCATAGCTACGATTGGTATAGTCGTTGCCTCAGGGTGACCAGAGGCGCGTATCTGCCTTGTGGACTCATAACCGTTCATTGCCGGCATTTGCACGTCCATAAGTATAATATCATAATAACCCGGCTCCGACTTTTTGAACATCTCTAGAGCCTCCAGACCGTTTACTGCCAATTCGCATCTTGCGCCTTCCATAGAAAGCATCTCTGTCAGTATCTCTGCGTTCAGTTCATTGTCTTCCGCTACAAGGAACAGCTTTCCGTCCATAACTCTCTCTGTTGTTTCGTTGACGTGTTCCTTTTGTTCTGTGATATCCAAAAACAGCGGTTTGACAGTCTGCCATAAAGTAGAAACGAAAAAAGGCTTTGGCATAAAAGCATTTATTCCCGCCTGACGTGCCTCCGTTTCAATTTCGCTCCAATCGTAGGAGGTGAGCACAAGGATAGGAACATCCATTCCCACCTGCTCACGAATTAAACGAGCAGTTTCAACGCCATCAAGTTCAGGCATTTTCCAATCCAGCAATATTACATTAAAGTCTTTACCTTCTTTGTGAGCCTGAACAGCTTTATCTACAGCGGCAGAGCCTTCTGTAACGAAAGTTACGTCTACGCCGGTATCACGCATCATTTCCTGTATATTCAGGCAGATATCTTCCTCATCGTCTGCAACAAGCATACGGGTGACTTTTTGACGGTACCATAAATCTGATTCCTCTTGCTCAGGAAGTGTAAAAGACAACTCTACAGTAAACGTACTGCCTTCTCCCAGACGGCTTTCAACCTCAATAATGCCGCCCATTAGATCTACCAGATTTTTTGTGATTGCCATACCCAATCCTGTTCCCTGTATTTTGTTGGTCAGCGAGCTGACTTCTCTGCTGAACGGAGCAAAAACTTGCTTTTGAAATTCTTCGCTCATACCTATGCCGTTGTCTTTAACAGCAAATCTCAGTTTAACGTACTGATGTACAGTCATTGGGATCTCACTTACGATAAATTCGATTTGTCCGCCGTTCGGCGTATATTTAATAGCATTGGACAGCAGGTTGATCAGAATCTGATTAAGACGCAGCTTATCCCCCAGCATCTGCTCAGGAGGCGCTCCCTGCACATGAATTGTAAAGCTCTGATTTTTGGCTTTAGCCTGCGGCATAAGAATAATATTAAGCTCCTCTAAAAGTTCAGGAAGGCTGAATTGATCAATATTTAAAGATGTTTTGCCGCTTTCAATTTTGCTCATATCCAGAACATCATTGATAAGGCTTAGCAGGTGATGACTTGATGCCATGATCTTTCGAGTATATTCCCTTACCTTATCAGAATTATCCGCGTCCTTTTCCAATAGTACCGAAAATCCAACAATGGCATTCATCGGAGTGCGTATATCATGTGACATATTAGAAAGAAAATTGCTTTTTGCATCATTAGCGCTTTTAGCCGCATCTAATGCCTCCTGTAGTTTTTGATTCATTTGCTGTTCCATGGTACGGTCGGACATAACAATAATATATTTCTTAATGCCTTGAATATTCATATGATATATTGTCATTCTATACCATCGGCGTTCGCCGGTAGTCTGGTGCATATACTCACATTCCCAGTAACGGTTTCCGTTAAGCGGAATAGATTCAAGCTCCTCTGCCGGGATCACAATATTATAGTTTACTGCACACTTTTCCATTACCCTGATATTTTCCCGTGCATCCTTTACTTTAATACCCAGCAGACGCTCTAAATTAGGGCTGATGTAGTCAACGCTTTGGTTTTGAGAATCCAGCATTATAAAGATATCGTCAACGCTATTTGACAGTACATCAAACATTTGTTCTCTGTACTGAAGTTCTATTCTGTTCTTACGAGATTGTTTGTGGCTGTGCAAAGCGATCAATGCAACAACTGCTATTCCGACCAGCAGAAAAATTACAATCAAGACATTTATGGTGGTTTTTTGAACCGACAGAAAACCTGCGCTGACAGCGCTTTGCGGAACTACGCTAAGCAGAAAATAATTTTGATAGCCAACAGGCTGGTACAAAATACATTGGCTAACGCCGCCTATTTTACATTGTAAAAGACCTGATGTTCCGTTCGTCCAGTCATTTTCAAGTTTTATCAGGCTTTCTTTGTCCAAATCGGAAGCGGCTCTAAGATAGGTAAGATAATTGCCGAATACATTGCCGCCTTCCTGCGTGGATAGCAGAACATTACCGTCGTTATGTATTACAAAGCATTTAGCTTTTCCTGAAAAAGCGTTTACATTAAGAGAGTTTGCCATGTCTTTATTTGTATAGCTTATGGCGATGGCGTCATAGTCGAAGCTTTTGTATCTCCCACGCTCTACCGGTACTGCAAAAACGGTAATCTCCTGACCGGCTGACAGGGTTTTTCCGGTCATAATAGGTTTTCTTTGTTGCATTAGGCTGTCCCATACATCTTCAAAGGTCATGTTTACGTTAGTGCCGTCCAGAGTTGTGCAAGTCCCGTCTTTAGAGATAAAATAAAATTCTGAAAAACCCCAGTATTCCTGTTCTTCGGAGATGAAATCAGGAATAGGGTTTTTATCGGCATCTTCCGATATTGTTAAATAGTTGCTCCAGCTATCCAAAAGCCCCCAGTTTCTCTCGACAAACGCCCCAAATGAGCGGTTCACCTGTCCGTAAATTTCCCCCAGATGATTTGTGCTGTCTTTATATATTTGCTGAGAGATAAAATTAAAATAAACTAAACCAATTATAATGGCAGTAATACTAACTATACACATTATAAATACTGGTAACAAATTTCTAATCCTTAATTTAGCTTTGCTTTTTGACATCAACAAACACCTTCTTTTGCAGATGATTCATTTGTTTTATTTTATCATATGGAAATAAATAAGTCAATCAGCTTTGCTTTATGCTTACAATATAATTTATCCTAATGGTAATAATTTTGTACTTTATTGACAAATGTAAGAGCCGAACGGAATTTCCGTTCGGCTCTTAAGTTTTATTTAATTATTTCTATTCTGCATTAGATTAAAGCAGTTACAATTTACGAGTTATCCATAGGCATACTAGATGCAACGTCACCGCTGCTGTGCCGGTCTCTGAAAACTAATTTTAAAAGCACAGGGGTAACAATGGTCGTGACTATAACCATAAGAACAACAGGTCCGAAGTACTGAGGCGGCATAAGTCCCAT
>CANRKQ010000099.1 GCA_947631265.1 uncultured Clostridia bacterium
GTTGTCATAAAGAACCTTAACAAGTTCTCTGCCGCTTTTTACTTTTCCGCTTCCGGCAACTACCTTTACCGTTTTCACCTTTATGCTCTTGACCTTGTTTTTCCTTTTGATACTGCTTGATTTGTAAAGTCCAAGCTTGCCTTTCTTTGTTACGACTTCAAAGGTTATCAGCTGCTCTTTCTTTACAACAACGTGACCTTGTAAGTTTGGTTGTTTCATCCAATTATCAAGCGACATCTTTTTAAGTATTCCGTCGTCATAAGATACAGTATTATCAGCGTTTGAGTTTGCCTCTGTATAATAGACCTTATCTGCTAAAACGTGTTCAACGTATTTAACATGACCGTATGTACCGCCGTTAAAACAGGCTATAGAATTAGGCTTAGGGTACTTCGATACCTGAAAGCCGTCATTTTTACAGCTTTTATAAACATCTTTGGCATTGCCTCTAGCACCGATTTTAACACCCTTCTTTTCATAAGCACGTCCTTGAGTATACCAAACGCATTGACCTCTTGAGGCAGTATTTATTGGCGGTTTATAATACTTACTATTAAAGTTAGCTAACCGCTTGCCGAGTGATTTTTCATAGTTTGTTGACATTGTTATTGTCCTCCTTTGATTTTAACTTTTCGATTTCTTTACTGAGCTGTTGAACCTTAGCCCATAATATAGGTATCAGCTGAATATAGTTAATACCCATGTAACCTTCTTCGTCTTTTCCAAGCGGAGCAAAGCTTTCGCTATCAATTCCTAGCTCAGATACGACCTTTTCTAAGTCCTGAGCAATAAAGCCCATATTTGTTTCAGACAAGCCATCATCTTTGTACTTAAATGTCTTAGGCTTGAGCTTATCTGCAATTTGAACATATTTATCGTCAATATCTTCTATATCGCTTTTTAGCCTTTCATCAGATGAATTAGTTAATCCTGATGAGCTGATGTATGCTTTAGTAGTTGAGCCAATTAAAAATTTTATCTGATAGCTCGTAGCAGCATATATTTTTGTGTTTGATGGTTGAGAAGCTTCACCTAAAGTCATTTCACCACTGCTATTTTGACCACATATTATGTAATAGCCGGTTTTTGTCGCAGTCGAACATTGCGAACGTATATAACGATTTGAGTTCATGTATATACCTGCGTCTCTTATTTCCAAGCTATCATTCAAATTATGATCATAAGTTGACACGAGCCGTCCGTCATGCGATATAAAAAGTGATGGAGTGTTCTCTCTTGCATCAGGTTCTACATAACCTCCTGTATCCACACCTAGAAGAATTGAATAATAAGCAGGTCCGTAATTATATGTAAGCATATTTGCATTTAAAAATGAATAATGAGACTGTCCAGCTGCACTACCCTCAAACATAATAGCATGATCATTTATGTTAAATCCCGCTATATTTCCTGATGTTGCTTTAAGATTGCCGGTTAAATCTACTGAGAAATTATCACCACAGGATATTCTGTCTATTCCTAAATACACACTTCCTTCAACTTTCTTATACCATACTACTTTCAAATTAAGAGTATAAGCCGAGCCTCTGCTTACTGAAAAACCAACGCCAGGCATCTGTGGGACATGTTGTGCAGTACATGTAAGACCGGAATTAGAGCTACTCGGACTAATAAGAGTTACTTTTGCTGATGCAACAGATATAGTTCCTAATAAACTTCCTGTATCAGCATTATAAACACGAATAGGATATTTTGAAGACAAATCTGCCATATCGGTCATAAAGAGTGTTCCGCTACCGGTATACATATTTGTTGAGCTGGACTTCGATAAAGTTATACTAATTGAACTTGTCATTTCGCAGCGTACATTATCATTAGAAAGATATGTGTCTCCTATAGTAAAACCACCGATTTGAGCAGATATTGCCTGCAAGCTTTCGACACTTATCTTATCAGCAGTAATAGAGCCTGTCTGAATAGCGTTACCGTTAATCTTAGTAGTATATCCATTGTTTATTAACTCAACAGCACCGTCTATATTGACTTTATTTGCTTGTATAGTTATTTTTTCTGAAGATTGGTTTATTGCAGATATAACACCGTTCTTTTCTACCTTTAATGCTATATTGTCAGCATTTTGAATTATATTGCTTTCTGCACTATAAAGCCTTTTATTAATATCAGATAAATCGCTATTAATTGCTGAATAGCTTTCGGAAACTGTAAACATAAAACCGTCAAGATTCTGCTCAAAAGAAGAAACCCTGCTCTCAATTTCAGATACTGTGCTTTCATCAGCTTTTGTTTCAACCCTAGTCTGAATATCTGCTATTTCCTGAGAATGAGAAAAAAGCGTATCTGAAACAGAATTATATTGATCGATTAAAATTGATATCTCTTCTTCTGTGTTTTGTAAAGCCGTAGTAATATCGCTTTTCCAAATTTTCTGCTTTATCTGACCTTGAATAACAGTTATGCTTTCACCTTGAGAGGTAATTGTTTTTTCTAAATTTGAGGTTTTTGTTTCAACAGATTTTAATGCAACATCAAGAGTTTGCCTGGTTGTATCAATAAGTACTTTACTGGACTTTAATGAAGTGCTTCCATCTTCGTTTATGCTTTCAATGACACTATCTATGTCCAGCTTTTTACCTGAAATATTAGCATTGTCAGATACCATACTGTCAACAATCAAGCCGTCAGGTACTGCATTCTTATGTATTCCTGTTGAATCAATCAACACGCCTTTACCTGTAGCGTCAAACAGAGTAAAAGTAAAATTACCCTGAGCGTCTTTTCCTATCTGTACTCGGACAACTCCGTTTTTATCTTTCCATTGCGCGGTTGCACCGCTGAACCTAAGTCCTCCGTCATCGCTGGTTATTTCAAATTTGTCAGTACTAATCTTCCCGGCACATAAATCATTAACAGTAATTTGTGCAGCTATAAGCTCCCTTATTGCTGCCTCGCTTATTGTAGTGTTCTCAGCCGTTATATTGATAGCTTGTAAAGTGCCTGTACCGATCTGTCCGCTTAGTATTGTTGTTATATTCGCCACAACTGCAGAAAGATTACTGATACTGCCTACAGCTGCTTCAAGGTCTGATATATTTGCTTTATTTGTATTCAGTTCAACAATATCGGCTCTTGTAGCGTCTAAATCGGTAATATCAGCTTTATTGACCGACAAAATGTTAATAGACGCTTGTACTGCCTCAAGCTGTTGTATGCTTGCTTTATCTGCAACCAGATTATCAATTTCTGCCTTAGCCGCTTCAAGCACCTCAGCAACTACTTTTTCAGCTAAAACTTCCTTTGCATTAACTATCTCTGCCGTAAGTCTGTTTGTTGTCTGTTCAGATGTGTTTATTGACGATAATGTCGTTTCTCCGTCAGTATCGCCCGGTGTCTGAATTGATGTGCTAAGACCGCCGTCATACTTATGTTCCAGTAAACCCACAGGCATTTTATATGTTTCGCCACTATATGATAGTGTAACTATATCCCACGGATCTATCAGTATATTTCCGCTTAAAAGATTAAAGCTTCCCACTCGATATGTTAAGCCAGACATTTTAGCTAGGAGCTGTTCGAGAATATCCCCTGTCATATATATGCATGACCACTCCATAACCCACGGTTTGAGAGTTGTTGTGATCCATTTGCCATTTACATTGCAGGCAAGAGCATCGATAATTATGTCAGAATCCTCAGTCTGTGGCTCGTCAAAATCATCTTCAATAACAAGATTGTTATCCTCATACCACTTAAACATTAACTTATTGTCATCTCTGTCTGGGACAGCAAAACAACCGCACAACCCTGCTATTTGACCAACTACCTGCCTGTATGTATATCCTGCCGGCTGGTCGGCAATTGTCGTTGATAACAATGACAATGGTAATTCTGATGTATCTATAGTTATACCTGTCTTGCTTGAAATCTCATTAAGCACTTGCGATACATTAGTTGGATATTTCAAAGACGATATATATGATTTATCAAGATTGTACATTTTGCTATACGCCGTAAGTTTAATAGTGCCAATATTTTTCTCAACACTTTTTATCCAAACGGTACATACCTTAGCATATTCAAAACTTACACCGTCCCCTGACAGACCGACATACCAACTCATTTTTCTATTTCTGAAATACCTGTCGCTGACTGATATTTCAGCCTCAAGTTCAGGAATATATACAGTTCCCGGAGCAATACTGTTTCCGTCTGATGAACCTGCTTTATAGCTAATACTGTAAATGTCGTCTCCGCTTAGTTCAAAATCATCAAATACAAGCTTTGAGGTTATAGTACCCGAGCCTGAAAGCATAAGGTCTTTAAAATTATTACTTATGTCGGTATACATAATTATCCCCTTCCCTTATCTTTCAACTATTTCAACAGTCACGCCAAAGTAATACTCTTCATTGCCGGAACAATGATCATAGCTAAGATCTCCTGAATAACCTGTGAAATCTGTTGTTCCTGTTCCGTCTGTTACCTTTACAGGAAACCATTGAGGTTCTTTTTCAAATATGCCTTTTAGCGTCTTATATTCGCTTTTGGTAAGACAACCCCATTTTATCTCCAGCTTGTATTTGTAATACTGAACACGGCCAGTCATTTTGCCGGAGGCTGAACGCCCTGAATTTGCAGTCCATGTCTTAACATGAGTAAGACGTGTTCCTTCTATTTCAGGGCTTGGTAGCTGAATTTCTTTTAC
>CANRKQ010000100.1 GCA_947631265.1 uncultured Clostridia bacterium
AAAAAAAGTCTATCTTTTAACTGAGCGTAATATTCCGATTAAAAGCAAAAAGCTGTTTTACTGGATTAATGTATTTGAAAATAGCATTCAAAATCTATCATATAATTCTATTGATGCATACAAAGCACCAATCAAAGATGTAAAAGAATACTTTGGCGACATAGATATTACTACAATCAACGCTTTTGACATTGAGAGATTTATTAATACTCTTGTGGATAAGGGATATGCTAGACAAACAATTAATTATCGTTTACTTGTTTTAAAAAAGACTTTTAAAGAAGCGGAAAAATCAGAAGTAATGTATAATAACCCTGCTGATCTCGTAGAACTCCCAAGAGGTTTAAAACAAACAGAACGAAAGCCGTTAAGCGATAAGACCATAGACAAAATAAAAGAATCAAATGATTTGTTATTATATTCATACCTTTATACAGGAGCAAGGCGCAATGAGATATTAGCTTTAAGCTATGATAATCGAGAGCTTAACTATATTGACTTTGAAAATAAAGCAATAAGCATAAATAAACAGCTTGATTTTCATACTATGACATTTAAAACTCCGAAAACAAAAAGCGGAATACGAACAATACCATTGCTAGAACCGTTTGAAAAGTTACTTCTTGCTCAAAACCGAAAGCATGGCTTAGTTTTTCATAAAGATGGCAAGCCATTAACCAAAAATGAATTTAGACGGCTATGGGAAAAATCCATAAAACCGATGGATGAAAATTTCACAACACACCAGCTCAGGCACTCTTATGCAACTATTTTATTTAATGCAGGAATTGACGCCAAAATAGCTCAGAAAATACTCGGACACAGCAAAATAAATGTCACGTTAGATATTTATACACACATAAAAAAGACTAATATTGACGAAGCTACAGAGAAGCTAAATGAGTTTTTCAAATAGCTTATTTTTATACTAAATTTTATACTAAAAAATACTAAAAAAGTTACTTATTAAGTCTCATAAGGTCACATTAATTCATAAACAAAAAATCCCCATAGAAGCCTATTCTATGGGGATTGTGGCGGAGATGGAGGGATTCGAACCCTCGAGACGCTACAAACGTCAACACGAGTTCCAGTCGTGCGCCATAAGCCGGACTAGGCGACATCTCCGAATAACAGATAACCCAATCATTGGGCTATCTGTATTATTTAATATATAATTCTTCTGATTGCAGAAATCGGATTGTACTGAGAAAAAGTAGAAACATAAGAAATAACTATACCCGTATTTGAGTTCTCAGCGTGAACCATCATACCATTACCAATATACATTGCAACGTGATAGATACTTGAACCAAAGAAGATCAAATCACCCGGCTGCATGCTATCATAGCTTACAGACTTACCGTAACCTGACTGAGCCGCCGCATTGTGCGGAAGCGAAATTCCAACCTGGGCATACGAAAGCATTACTAAGCCTGAGCAGTCTGTTGCCCTGTAGCTTGAGCCTCCCCATACATATGAACCTCCAACCATGCTCTTGGCATAAGCTATTACTGTTCCTATGTCTCCGGAATATCCACCGCTAGAATTGTTGCCTGAAAAACCGCTGCTGTTATTTCCGCTGTTAGCTGAGCTTTTGGACGAACCGTTGTTGGAATAATTATTATTACGTCTGGATCTGTATGCTGTGGTAATTTGAGTCGTTGTAGTTGTAGTCGTAGTTGCATTGTATTTAGCCTGAGCCTTCTGACTTGATACCTGACTCTTCTGACTGTTCAGTTGCGAATTCTGACCCTGAATGTTCGCAGCATTAGCCTCGCTCTCAGCCCTTAGAGCCTCAAGATCAGACCGCTCATCAGATAGATTTGTAAGCTGCTTAGCATACCTCTGAGCAGTTTTTTCCATTTTAGCTTTTTGCTCTTTATACTTGTTCTCCTCGTTTTCATATTGCTTTTTTAAATCAAGCAGCTTGTCTATAGTTTCATTATCATGTTTGGCAACCCTCTTGACTAACTCAAACCTCATCAGAACATCATAAAAATCATCCGATTCAAGCAAAACCTGTGTATAAGATTCAGAACCAGATACATACATTGCTCTAAGCCTTGATTTGAAATCGTTTATACCAGACTTTATCTCTTTTTCTTTCTGCTCCATATTTGCCTGAGTTTCTCTGATTTTTGCGTCTGTATTTGCTAAATCACTCTCAAGCTCTTTACTATATTTTTCATATGTAGATATTTTATTTTCTAATGTCGATATTTTTTTATTTAAAGCCTCCTGCTTTGCCTGTTCATCTGCAAGACTTTCTGCATTTTTTGCAATCTGCTCGTCAAGTTCTCTTTCCTGACTTTCTAAATCAGCTATTTGCTTTTGATAATCTTCATATGTAGGCGCTGCTGACGTCTGTATTATTACGCTGTCATTATAGTTTACCGAAAATACAGAAACCACCATTACAAACGAGAGAACTAAAACAGTAAACCTTTTAATTCCTCTGCTTTTCATCTTATTTTCTATTCCCTTTCCTTTGACTGCACTGCTTTTATACTAGTGCATATATTAAATTTCTCTGTCTGTATATTTTGTTATGTTTAAATTGGTGTAACCAATTTGTAACTATTGTATACCTTTTTAGTCTAAATGTCAAGAGCAATACAGATTTTTTATTAATTTTTCTTATTTCTTTTTGTCGATGTATATGGTATAATAACTCCAATGAGCTTTTCAAATCTCTTTGTGAAAGGAATAGACATATGAAAAAATATATTTTAGCACTAGATCAGGGAACGACCTCCTCTCGTGCCATACTGTTTAACAAATCAGGTGAAATTGTTGCCCAAAAGCAACACGAATTTCCGCAGATTTTTAAAGAAAACGGGTATGTAGAGCATAATCCCGAGGATATATGGTCTTCTTTGCTGACAGCTGCAAGGGAGGTACTTTTGTGCAAAAAGCTCAATGCCGGGGATATATCCTCAATAGGGATAACAAATCAGCGTGAGACAACAATTATATGGGATAAAAAAACAGGAGAGCCTGTGTACAACGCTATAGTATGGCAGTGCAGAAGAACCGCTGATTACTGCAAAGAGCTTGTTCAAAGCGGCTATTCAGATATGATCAGGGAAAAAACTGGACTTATAATCGATCCTTATTTTTCTGCGACAAAGATAAAGTGGATACTTGATAATGTGCAAGGTGTGCGTGAGAGAGCACAAAACGGCAGGCTTTTATTCGGAACTGTAGACAGCTATATTATATGGAAACTAACCGAGGGAAGAGTTCATGCCACCGACTATTCAAACGCCTCAAGAACTATGCTTTTCAATATTAACACCCTTGAGTGGGATAATGATATTTTAAAGCTACTTGGTATTCCAAAAAATATGCTCCCCGAGGTATATGAATCAAGCGGAGACTACGGCTACACAACATTAATAGGAAAGGGCAAAATCAAAATCTGCGGCGTGGCGGGAGATCAGCAGGCATCTCTTTTCGGTCAGGCGTGCTTTAACAAGGGAGACTTTAAATGCACCTACGGCACAGGCGCATTTCTTCTCATGAACACAGGCTCTGAACCTGTTTCTTCTCAAAACGGTCTGCTTACTACTATTGCATGGGGTGTAAACGGAAGTATAACCTATGCCTCCGAGGGCTCAGTATTTGTAGCAGGAGCTGCCATACAATGGCTGCGTGACGGGCTTAAAATCATTGATTCTGCCGCACAGAGCGAGCCTATGGCGATTTCTGTTCCTGACACAAACGGAGTTTATTTTGTTCCCGCATTTGTCGGACTTGGCGCTCCATACTGGAATCCTGACGCAAGAGGAGTGCTGTGCGGACTTTCACGAGGAACAACTAAGGAACATATTGTTCGCTCGGCGCTTGAATCAATAGCATATCAGGTAAACGCTGTTATTAAGAGCATGGAAGACGATTCAGGAATAAGAATAAACACTCTTAAGGTTGACGGCGGGGCAAGTGAAAATAACTTTCTTATGCAGTTTCAAAGCGATATAACAGGCTGTAATGTTCTTCGGCCTATTTGTGTAGAGACAACTGCACTTGGCTGTGCATACCTAGCCGGACTGAAATCAGGATATTGGAAAAATATGAACGATATTAAGGATAATCAAAAGATTGACTATAATTTTACCCCTGATATTTCTGAAAGTAAAAGAGATTTTCTTATATCAGGCTGGAAAAAGGCGGTCGAGCGTACTACTATTTAGGCATAACTTTTAACTCACATTTACATAAATAAGTTTTGAACAAAATCGTGTAAAAAACGTGTATATAAAAATAAACCGCCCTATTTTAAGGCGGTTTTGTTATTATGGTGGAGGCGACGGGAATTGAACCCGTGTCCGAAAATCATTACACAGGAATTTCTACGAGTTTAGTTTGTTATATAATCTCCCCGAACACTGGCAAACAAACACGCCTATGCACGGGCAGTCTTTAAAATAGACTTATCCGCCAAAGACAATGCGAAAAAGCCGTTCCTACTAAGTCGACGCCAAAACTCAAAGCCGTAGGCTGCATTGAGAAGGCGAGCAGCGATTAAGCAGCTGCTAATTGTGAATTATTTTTGTCATTTAATTTAAAACGTGTACCGTTTAAAGAGTTTGCACAACTCTACTCGCTTATCCTGTTTATAATCCCCGTCGAAGC
>CANRKQ010000101.1 GCA_947631265.1 uncultured Clostridia bacterium
TAATGCAGCAGGGTTTCAGACTTTATATTATCCACAGTAACACTTACTATATACGGAGAGCTTTCGCTGAATTTATTAACAGTAATTCCGTCTGCTGCTTCAGTCTGCCGGTAGAGATAACTTGATAGCTCACACATCTTTTCATACCGCTCGTCAATGCTGCTTGAAAATACCTCAACAGCCGTGCCAAATCCTGCTATATTTGGCACAGCCTCCGTTCCTGAGCGTACTCCCTTTTCCTGACCTCCGCCGTGGTTCACAGGAAGTACCCTTACTCCCTTTTTTACATATAACGCTCCCACTCCCTTAGGACCGTAAATCTTGTGTCCGCTAAGGCTGATTAGGTCAGAATTAAGACTGCTTGCACTTATATTCAGTTTCATAAATCCCTGAACGCAGTCGCAATGAGTTATAACCCTCGGATACAGCCTCTTTATTGCCTTATAAGCCTTTGCAACAGGAAGTATGTATCCTGTTTCGTTATTTACAAGCTGACAGGTCACAAGGCAGGTGTTATCGTCAACCGCCGAAACAATGTCGGCAGGGTTTATTTCCCCAGACTTGTTCGGGGTTATATAAACTATCTCAAACCCGTTTACCTCAAGATACCTTATCGGCTGCAAAACAGACGGATGCTCTATTTTTGTAGTTACTATTTTCTTTTTATGTCTGCCTAGCGTCTTAGCCGTACTGAATATAGCAAGATTGTTGCTCTCTGTCGCTCCCGACGTAAAATAAATACATTCGCTGTCGGTATCAAGAGCCTTGGCTATTATCTCTCGTGAAAGACTTACCGTCTGCTCTGCTTTAAGACCAAGCCCGTGCAGACTTGACGGATTATACCAGTTTGTCTGCAAAGCCCCGCGCACGGCTTTTATTGATTCTTCACACGGCTTTGTTGTAGCGGCATTGTCAAAGTATATCATATCTTCATTCCTTATAATTAATAAAACAACCTTACATAGTTACTCATAGGTTATTGTATCATATTCTGCTTTGTTTTTCAAGAAAATGAATTTTGATCTCCTTACAAATATACTGCTTTATCATTGACACCTGTTTATGTTTAGGATATACTTTATTTAAAAGGTTATCAGCAACTGACAATATATATTAAATGAAAAGGAGACATCTATGAAAAAACTAAATTGGGGAATTCTTGCCACAGGCAAAATCGCCGAAACAGTAGCTAAATCAATGAAGTATATGGAAAGCATCAAGGAAAACAATATGGAATTGCTGGCTGTTGCCTCACGCTCTGCGGACAAAGCGGAGGATTTTGCAAAACGTCACGGAGTAAAAAGAGCATACGGCAGCTATGAGGAGCTGGTTTCAGACCCTGATATAGACGTTGTTTACATAGCAACGCCTATGAGCTGTCATTATGAGAACGCAAAGCTGTGCCTTAACGCAGGAAAGCACGTACTCTGCGAAAAGTCGGTAACCATAAATGCAGGCGAATTTAAAGAGCTTATAGATTTGGCAAAAGAAAAAAGACTGTTTTTTATGGAAGCTATGTGGATGAAATGCCAGCCTGCTTTCAAAAAGGCAAAAGAGTGGGCAGAAAGCGGAAAAGTCGGCAGAATAAAAATGATCAAAGCAGATTTTTCAAATGTAGTTCCCTTTGATGAAAACGACAGACTTTTCATAAAAAACTTAGGTGGAGGAGCTATTTTGGACCTAGGCGTTTATCCTATTACCTTTGTCTGCACTTTTCTTGGAACACGACCCGAGGAAATCCATACATACTCTCATATAGGTAAAACAAAGGTTGACTTTGACAATAGCATAATTTTGAAATACAAGGACGCTTACGGCATAACCTTCTGCGGGTTTGATTTTGAAAACGAGAATAAAGCGATAATTGTAGGCGACAAGGGCAGGATAGTAATGGGCAACTGGTTCCATTGTACTGCTGAAACCACACTTTATGACGATATGGGTAATGTTCTTGATAAACAGGTACTTCCGTTTAAATTTAACGGCTATGAATATGAAATAGAGGAAGTCAACAAATGCATAAGAGAGGAAAAGCTTGAAAGCGATATTATCACTCATTCAGACACGTTTGATATAATGAAAATTATGGAAACCTGCTTAAATCAGGCGGACGTTAAATTCAAATAATTAGAAAGGATTACTGTTTTGAAAACTGCTTATTTAAAATTCGAGGGTGACAAAACCGTCAGCCATATAAATAAGGAAATTTACGGTCATTTTTCCGAGCATCTGGGAAGATGTATATACAACGGCATTTTTGTGGGAAAGGATTCTCCTATTCCCAACACCGACGGTGTGCGAAATGACGTAATAGACGCTCTTAAGGAGATACATATTCCCGTACTGCGCTGGCCGGGCGGCTGCTTTGCAGACGAGTATCACTGGCGCGACGGTGTAGGAAATAACCGCAGACCTATTCTGAACACAAACTGGGGCGGCGTTGTTGAGGACAACAGTTTTGGTACAAACGAGTTTTTCAATCTGTGTGAAACACTCGGCTGCGAGCCTTATCTGGCAGGCAATCTGGGCAGCGGTACTGTTTCAGAGCTTGCAAGCTGGCTTGAATATATCACCTGCGATAAAAACTCTCCCTATGCGCTTGAGAGAAAGGCAAACGGCAGAGAAAAACCGTGGAGACTGAAATATCTCGGCATAGGTAATGAAAATTGGGGATGCGGCGGTAATATGCGTCCCGAGGCTTATGCTGATGAATACCGTAAATATGAAACCTTTGCAAAAAACTACAGCACGCCAGATATGATTAAAATAGCCTGCGGTCCTAACGCTGACGATTACAACTGGACGGAAACAATTATGCAGAACCTAAAGCAGCCGTGGCACACAGGTGCAATAAGCCTGCACTACTACACTCTGCCGACAGGCGACTGGTCTAAAAAGGGCTCTGCGCTTACATTTGACGATAATGAGTATTACAAGACAATTTCTGCAACAATGTATATGGACGAGATCATAACCAAGCACGGTGCAATAATGGATAAGTACGATCCTGAGGGTAAAATAAAGCTTATAGTAGACGAATGGGGCTGCTGGTATGACGTGGAGGAAGGTACAAATCCCGGTTTTCTCTATCAGCAGAATACTATGCGTGACGCTATCGTTGCCGCAATCAATCTTAATATATTCAACAGCCACTCAAACAGAGTTATTATGGCAAATCTCGCTCAGGTCATGAACGTGTTGCAGTCTGTTCTCCTCAGCGACGGAGAACGGCTTGTAAAAACTCCGACATGGCAGATATTCAAAATGTACATTCCCCACCATGATGCGGATTTGGTAAAAACATGCCTTGCCGCACCCGACCTGTATAAAGCAGAAAAGTCTATTCCGATGATTACTCATTCGTTATCCGAAAAAAACGGTGAATATTATCTGACCGTATCAAACTGCTCGCTAGACGAGGACTGCACAATGCTTATAGACCCAGAGCAAGGCGTGATAAACAACGTAACTGCACAGATAGTCACAGCTGAAATCCACTCATACAACAGCTTTGACAAAAGTGCCCCCGTAACCATTAATAATTATGACGGTTTTGAGATACAGGGAGAAAAGCTGAAGGTTATTCTGCCTGCTCATTCTGTAACAGCCTATAAATTCAAGCTATGAGTAAACCTTTTTGCAGAAAATGCTTGCTCGGCGAGCTTAATGAAGATGATTACATACGCAGTCTAAAAGACTATATATCTTCCTATCCTCAGGAAAAGCGGTGCAGCGATAACGAATACCGCAGACGGCTTGACATCTGTAAAAGGTGCATACACCTTTCAAATGCGATGTGTGCACAATGCGGATGCTATGTAGAATTACGAGCGTTAAAAAAAGAAATGTACTGTCCTGATTACGGTAACAGGTGGAAAGCTAATTGAAATCATATAAAGATAAAGTCCTGCACTTTTATTTTAGTGCAGGACTAATTTATGAGAGATATGATTTATTATCTTATTCTGAAATTGCTCTGAAAGCCTCGTCAAGATCGTATATAATGTCGTTTTTGTTTTCTGTTCCTATTGATAGACGAATTGTATTAGGCTTGATTCCTTGTTCTAAAAGCTCGCTTTCGGTAAGCTGTGAGTGGGTTGTTGTAGCAGGGTGAATTGCCAGCGACTTAACATCTGCAACATTTGCAAGTAGCGAAAATACTGCCAGATTGTCAATAAACTTCTTAGCTTCGTTTGTTCCTCCCCTGATTTCAAAGGTAAATATAGAACCTCCGCCGTTTGGAAAATATCTGTCGTATAGATCTTTATATCCGTTTTCCTCAATCGAGGGATGATTAATCTTCTCAACAAGAGGCTGAGATTTCAAATACTCCAGAACTGCCAGCGTGTTCTCAATATGCCTTTCAACGCGAAGTGAAAGAGTTTCCAATCCCTGAAGAAGTAAAAATGCATTGAACGGAGAAATCGTAGCTCCTGTATCTCTTAGAAGAACCGCTCTGATTCTGGTTACAAATGCCGCTCCGGGAGCAGCGTCTGCAAATACTACCCCGTGATAGCTGTCGCATGGCTCTGCAAGATTTGGATATTTGCCGC
>CANRKQ010000102.1 GCA_947631265.1 uncultured Clostridia bacterium
CTGCACTATTAAAATCACACAAAGTATTATCAAGATCAAACAGTAAATATTTGCTCACAGCTTTTCTCACCTACTTAAAATTCAATCCAAATCTTTTAATATTTTCAAGCAACCCCGTTAAGTCTGATAGCTTATTTAAAACATAATTCGGTTGAATTGAGTTTTTCTCATATAAATTATTTCTATCAATCAGCACTGTACAAATTCCTAACTGTTGAGGACCCCATATATCATCAACTAAAGAATCTCCTACAAATACTACTTCGTTTGATTTTAAGTTGCATTGCTATAAAATGCTATTGTAAAAAGCTTTATCAGGCTTGTAGCATTTCAAGCGTTCAGATGTGAAAATATTATCAGAATTAAAAATGTCTACATTATTAAATTTTAGATTTTGAAACAGCGGTTCATCATCTGTAGTCGAACCTATTATCAAATTATATTTGCTTTGAAGTATATGTAAAGTATCAATCACTTCTGGGAAAAAATATCTGTTTTTCATAGTGTCCAGCATAATGTTTACATCTTTATGGTAATCACCAAAAATTCCGTACTCATTATATAATTCGCCCAGACTTTTTTCAAATATATCTTTTTCCAATAAAAATTCATTGCAGTTTCTTTTGTAATGGCTGTTTTTCTCTTTCCACTTGCTATAGAAAACCTACGGGATTATGTCTTTATCATATTTGTTCAATATCTTTTTAACAGCACGAATTGAAGCGTCTCCTGTAGAAATCAATGTTCCATACACATCAAAAATAATTGACTTATACATTGCAAACCCTCCAATCCAACACATTAATTAAACTAATTTCACTCCGCTGACAGCCAAAACCGTCGAGCTTGAAAAATCCCACAGCTTTTCGCCGCGGTTATACTGATTGATACGCTTGTCAAACCGCTTATTTATAAGCTCGATCAGCGTATCGTATTCTCACTTAGAAAGAGCACCAGAATTTATATTCAACGCCTTTTGCACTGAGCATATGCTGTGCATTCTCTGAATATTTATCTGCTCAACAGCCATTTCGTCAGAAATTAAATAATTGTCAGGTGCGTAATCAACTATTGTAAACATATTAACATTGACGTCTTTAAAACCATATTTTTCAAGCTGTTTGGGGTAATCATGCTCGTCCATTTCATAAATACCGAGATTTGAAGCAAAAGGATTTTCTCCTGCATTGCTCCATGCCTTTTCAATAAGTCCTTGTTCTGTTTCACTTATATTTGTTGCAATATTTTTAACACACAGATTTTTGCGTACTGACAAAACAACAATTCTGCCGCCGTTTTTCAAAACACGGTACTGCTCTTTAAAAAACGGTTCGTGCGGAATATGCTCGGAAACCGTATATGAATAACATAAGTCAAACAAGTTATCTCCAAACGGTAAAGATGTCGCATCAGCATTTATAAACTGCACTCCGGTTTCTTTAGATTTTGCCTTTGCATACTCAATATGTGCAAAATCCAAGTCAACTCCTGTTATACTTATATTCGGAACATATTGTTTCAGCTTGTGACAGAAAACTCCTCCTGCACATCCTATCTCAAGAATATTATCACCGGATTTTGCACCTATAACGTTCAGCCAGATTTCTTTATTCTGTTCATTGAATCTCATATCTCGGCTGCGGTAAAGCTCCTCTGTCGTCTGAATATATTTAGACCAATTTACATTCATTTTAAACCCTCCAATTCAGGCTATCAATAATACTCAAGCAGCTTTTCATCAATATGGGCAATCGGTTCTTTATTTTTGATATTACTATATAATGCTAGCTTAATTATCTCGTCACCGTCATTAATACGATTGTAACACCGGACTATTTTAAAATTCACCTCTTGCGGAGCGCACTCCGTAAAGTATATTTCGCCGACACCCGTCGGCGACAAGGCTCCGCCCTTGACCCGCAAGCCTTTTGAAAAAGGCTTGACCGAAAACTTTTGATAGCTTACGCTATGTTTTTTATACATTGTCTAATCAACCTCAATAATTAATTCAAATAACTCCCCTATTCTCTGCTTGTCGCCTATCAGCTCCAAAAACCCAAACAAGCACTCAAGGCTTGTCGCCTTTCTATACTCAGCAACGCTTGCGTGCTTTGGAACTGTCATTCCGCTTGCATTTCGCCCACGCTTTACAATGTCAGCCTCAGTCTCAGTCAGTATATCTGAAATTCTGTCTATCGCTTTTGCCTGATACTCCGCACATACCTTTTGAATAGTAAGCTCGTGCAGCTTGCCTACAGGCATATTAGCCGAGAGCAATAGTTTTTTTCGTACCAGCCTTTCATAGACTGCGTCACCCAAAAACGCAAGAGCCAAAGGGCTGTATTGTTTTGCCTCTTTTTCAGTCATAAAATCACCGTCATTTATTCCATATAGTCAAATTCAAAGTCAAAGATCGAAACCGTATCTCCCTCTTGTATACCCATTTCAACCAGCTTGTCTATTACACCAGAAGATTTCAGCACCCTCTGAAAATACTGAAGTGATGAGTAGTCGTCCATATTCGCAACACGAAGTATATCCCAAAGCCACTCTGCCTCTACAAAGTATATACCGTCCTCTTTGGTGACCTTGAAATCTCGGTTTACAGTTAGCTTTTCCTCAAGCTCAGCCTGCGTTAAAGGCTCTGCCTCGTAACGCTTAACAGGAGGCAATTCTTTAAGTTTCTCCCAAATAGCGTTGCAAAGTTCTTTTGTACCTTTAGTTGTAACCGCTGAAATTGGAACAAACACATAACCCTTATCCTCAACAAAGGACCTAAACTCATCAATCTGATCATCACTAGCCATATCGCATTTGTTTCCCGCAACTATCTGAGATACACGGCTCAGCTCCTCGCTGAAATTGAAAAGCTCCTTGTTTATAGACAAAAAATCCTCTTTCGGATCTCGTCCCTCTACGCCTGAAACGTCAACCACATGGACAATAAGCCTGCACCTTTCAACGTGTCTCAAAAACTCATGCCCAAGACCTACTCCCTCGCTTGCTCCCTCGATAAGTCCGGGAATATCCGCCATAACAAAGCTCTCCGAATCGCCCATTGAAACAACTCCGAGAACAGGTGTAAGAGTAGTAAAGTGGTAGTTTGCGATTTTAGGCTTTGCCGCAGAAACAACAGAGATAAGAGTTGATTTCCCGACATTCGGGAAACCGACCAGACCGACATCGGCAATTAATTTAAGCTCAAGCTGAACATTATAAGAATCGCCTTTAAAGCCCGGCTTTGCGAACTTAGGAATCTGCCTTGTGGCGGTCGCAAAATGTGCGTTTCCCCTGCCTCCCTTGCCGCCCTTGGCGATAACTACAGGTTCACTATCTGAAATATCAGCGAGAATTCTACCGCTGTCTAAATCCTTTACAACTGTTCCGACAGGTACTTTAATAATCAAATCCTGAGCGTTCTTTCCGGAGCAGTTTTTCTTGCTGCCGTTCTCGCCTTTGCCTGCCTCATGCTTTTTCTTATATTTAAAGTTAATCAAATTAGATAGACTTTTATCAGCAATAAAAACAATATCTCCGCCTTTGCCGCCGTCGCCTCCGTCGGGACCTCCTGCGGCTACATATTTCTCACGATGAAAGGATACTGCTCCGTCTCCGCCGTCGCCTGCTTTTATAAAAATTTTAGCCTTATCTACGAACATCTATTTCACTCCTTGAAGTTGAAGTTGTAATACCTAATTAATAACTTATATATAGTATATCACAAAATAGTTACAAAAACAAAAAATCCCCAAGCATCTGCTCAGGGATCAAATAATCTTTTTACGCTTGAGGATAAACTGAAACCTTTTTCTTATCTCTTCCAAGTCTTTCAAACTTTACAACGCCGTCTGCTTTTGCAAACAATGTGTCATCCTTACCGCGTCCTACATTCATACCAGCATGAATGTGTGTTCCCCTCTGACGAACCAAAATGTTTCCAGCAAGAACAAATTGTCCGTCTGCTCTTTTTGCGCCAAGCCGCTTTGACTCTGAATCACGTCCGTTCTTTGTAGAACCCATTCCTTTTTTATGTGCAAAAAACTGCATTGAAATTCTAATCATAATAGGTAACCTTTCCTTTCCGCCTGCTTAAGAGCAAGCTCACTAAAAAGCTATTTCTCAATAACCTTAACTAAAATCCTGCCTGAAAACTCATCTGATAAAAAGTACATATGCGTCAAAAGACCCAATAAAATCTTTTCTGCATTATCATCTGAATCAACAAGCTTCAGCATAATCTCGTTTTCCTCAACGCTCACCTTGGCATTTGACTTAAACGCCTCAGTAATCGTATTACAGGTCAGCATAACCGCCGAGGACACGCTTGCACAAGCTATATCCTTTCCGTAAACATCCTGCATTGCATGACCGCTAATTTGAAAGCCCAGCAGTTTGTCATTTGCGTTTTTGAAAAAATTCGCAATAATCATTATGCCTTGATAGATTCAATTCTAACCTGTGTGTACGGCTGTCTGTGACCCATTTTTCTGCTTTCGCCTTTCTTTGGCTTATAAGTGAAAACTGT
>CANRKQ010000103.1 GCA_947631265.1 uncultured Clostridia bacterium
CTTTTCAGCTTTTTCTCAACCGAATCTCTTGAAAGACTGTATATTACGGCAAATGTAGGAACAGCCAAAAGCATTCCAACAAAACCGAACAACCCTCCGCCGACAAATAGTGAAATCATAACCCATATTGCGGGAAGTCCTGTTGAATCTCCTAAAATTCGAGGACCTAAGATATTTCCGTCAAACTGCTGAAGTAGTATGACAAATACTATAAAAGGGATAAGCTTTTTAGGATCAACCAAAAGCACAAGAATACCTGTCGGTATTGCTCCGATAAAAGGACCAAAGAAGGGAATTACATTGGTTATACCAATTATGACGGCTATCATAATAGCGTAGGGAATTTTCAATATTAAAAGAAATGGAACGGCTAACAGTCCGATAATAAGCGAATCCAATACCTTACCTGTTATAAAGCCTCCGAATACCGTATGTGCCTTTTTAGAAACTTCAAAAATCTTCTCGCATTTTTTTCTTGAGAAATTAGCGAGGAGTATTTTCTTTATTTGTGCAAGAAGATTATCCTTGCTGCAAAGAAAGTAAATCGAAACAATAACACCCAAAACGAAGTCTTTTAAAAAGCCTAGAACCCCCCATGCTCCTGAAACAAGGTTATTAAGAACAGGCTCTGCTCTTTCGACCAAGTCTGCGGCGTTTGTCGAATATTCGCTTATTTTATCTGAAATAAAAGAGTAAATTTTAGGATGGTCAGAAAACATAGATCTTGCATATTCCTGAAGCTTGCCGAACAAAGTTGTAATGTTTGCAAAGATTTCTGAAACGCTGTTTAACAGCGCAGGAATTATTATCGCCATAACGCCTAAAATAAATGCGATAAACAGCGTCTCGACAATAATAACTGAAATAGCAGTAATAAGTTTGGGCATTTGCTTTTTCTTGAAAACTTTTTTACTTAGCAATCGGTTAATGGATTTGGATATCGGATTTAATATGTATGCTATTGCAAATCCCCATATGACCGGCATAAGTATATCGGCAATTGTGCCAAGCAATTTTAAAATAGCAGGGAATTTAAACACAGCTATTGCCATAATAAATCCAATTGCAAGAACAATTAGCACATATGCGGCTATTGTATTGTATTTTTTGTTTGAATATAATTTCAAGTCGTATTCCTCCGTTACCCTGAATGAAACATAATCGGTCAAATTAATTATACACCCACTAATAAAAAAAATCTATAGTGATTATGAAAATATTTTTGCTTTTTGGTATAAAAAAGACTTTAAATATTGCTATAGTTATGTTATAATAACTTTAATTGTAATATTTGACTTTAACGTATTTTTGTTCTTTAAATATTCAGGAGGTTTAATAAGCTTAATGAACAATAAAAATTACATAGATTTAAAAAGACGGGCTTTGGAAAAATATTTTGAGAAAATGAATCCTGAGCAGAGAAAGGCAATATTTAAAATAAAAGGTCCTGTTTTGATTTTAGCCGGCGCTGGCAGCGGAAAGACTACTGTTTTGGTCAACCGTATAGCAAATATGATTTACTTCGGCGACGCTTATAACAGCGAAGAGGTAGAAATAAATGATGATGATGCACTGTTTTTAAAGCGTTATGCAGAAGGCTTGGAGACGGACAGTCAAAGACTTCAGAACATAACAGCCGTAAATACCGTAGATCCAAAGAGAATTTTAGCAATAACATTTACAAACAAGGCCGCAGGTGAATTAAAAGAACGTATTACAAATATGCTGGGAGAAAAATGCATAGGGCTTACAGCGGCTACATTTCATTCAGCGTGTGTGAGAATTTTAAGATATGAGTGTGAAAGAATAGGTTTCACACACAGTTTTACTATATACGATAGTGATGATTCCCAAAGGGTCATGAAATCATGCCTTCAGGAACTTGATATTTCTGATAAGATGTTTCCACCGAGGTCTGTTTTATCTGAGATCTCGCATCAGAAGGATATGATGATAACACCTTTGGAATACGAAAATCAGAACCAGACAGATTATAGAAAATCTGCTATTGCAAGGCTTTATAAGCTATATCAGAATAAGCTGTTATCTTCTAATGCAATGGATTTTGACGACATCATCTGCAATACTGTAAGATTATTTGAAGAAAATCCCGATGTGCTGAATAAGTATCAGAATATTTATAAATACATACTAGTTGACGAGTATCAGGATACAAATATGGCACAATACCGTCTTGTATCAATGCTTTCCTCAAAATTTGCAAACCTTTGCGTTGTAGGCGACGACGATCAGAGTATATATAAATTCAGAGGGGCGACGATTGAGAATATTCTTTCTTTTGAAAACCAGTTTGACGATTGCACGGTTATCAGGCTTGAACAGAATTACCGTTCAACGCAGAATATTCTGACCTGTGCGAATGAGCTTATTAAAAACAACAAGGGAAGAAAGGGTAAAAATCTCTGGACTGCAGTGGGTGACGGCGACAAGGTCAATGTTTACAGAGCAAACAGCGAAAGAAGTGAGGCAGCGTTTGTTGCAGATACAATTCTTTCGGGAATAAAAGAAGGAAGAAAGTTCAATGAATATGCTGTGCTGTATAGAATGAATGCCCAGTCAAATGCTGTTGAGCAGGCGTTTGTGCAAAGGGGTATTTCATATAAAATTATCGGAGGCAAGAAGTTCTTTGACCGCAAGGAAATTAAGGATATATTGTCATATCTGGCGGTTGTAAATAACCACAATGATATTTTAAGATTAAGGAGAATTATCAATGAGCCGAAGCGTTCTGTCGGTAACGCAACTCTTACCGTTTTAGAACAGATAGTTTCAGACCTCGAAATGTCACCCATTGAGGTTATGAAAGAAAGTGAAAACTTAGTTCCTCTTGCAAGAAAGGCAAGTGTTTTAGTGCCTTTGGCTCAGATGTTTGAACAGCTCACCGAGTATTCTGAAATAGTTTCTTTAGATGAGCTTTTAGATGAGTTAATGGAGGTATCGGGATATAGGTCTTTCTTGAAATCTCAGGGTGAAGAGGGTGAAATGCGTCTTGAGAATATCGAGGAGTTAAAATCTACTATGGTAAAATACTCAGAGGAGGCTGAAGAGCCCAGTTTGTCTGGCTTTTTGGAGGAGATCTCTCTGTTTACCGATGTGGACAGCTTAGAGCAGGACGGCGATTATGTTGTAATGATGACAATGCATTCTTCAAAAGGTCTTGAGTTCCCGACTGTTTTTGTAGTGGGTATGGAGGAGAACATTTTTCCGTCGCAGAGAAGTATTGAAAGCGAGGCTGAAGTTGAGGAGGAACGCCGTCTGGCTTATGTTGCGATAACAAGAGCAAAGCGAGAGCTTTATCTTACGCACAGCAATCAGCGAATACTTTTCGGAGTAACAAACAGAAATCCAAAATCCCGTTTTCTTGAAGAGCTGCCTGAAGATCTTCTTAACGAGGACAGCGAGGGACTGATCCAGCCGTTGGGTATGTCTTATAAAACCAGAGATGCAAAATCAGATATTAGCTTGTCGCTTGAAAAGCAGCTTGAGCTTAAGAAAAGAAATGCAGTCAAAACTGCGTCTGAGCAGAACTTCGAGGTCGGCAACAGAGTATTACATAATATTTTTGGTGAGGGAACAGTTCTTGCCGCTAGAAGAATGGCAAACGATACTATGCTTGAGATCGCTTTTGACACAAAGGGAACAAAGAAAATCATGGCTAATTTTGCAAGGATAAAAAAGCTATAGACGGCGAGCCGCCGGAGGCACCGCCGCCTTTGGGTAGCTTGTAAAATGTAATGGTTTGCACAACGGCGGGCTTTACCTTGCTTAAAAGGTAAGCGTAAACTATGACTGGCGAGCCGCCGGAGGTACTGCCGCCTTTGGGAAGTTAGATAAATGTAATAATTAGCACAACGGCGGTTTTACAATTTATAAATATAAAATAATAAAGGGAATAAAGATTATGAAAAAGTTTTATGTTGAGCTTAAAAAGGTTGTTGACGATTCATACTATATTGAAATAGGACACGACCTAATAGAAATGCTTGTCAGAGATATTAAAAACGGACTTGTTCCGAGCGCAAAAAAGTATGCGATTATAACTGACAGTACAGTAAAAGGGCTTTATGCAGATAAAGTTATTAAAAAGCTTAAAGAGGCTAAATTGAAAGCTGATATATTTGTTTTTCCTGCGGGCGAAAAATCGAAAACCCGCGAGACAAAGGCAAAAATCGAGGACGAGATGCTTAAACTTGGTTACCGCAGAGACTGCTGTGTAATAGCGGTCGGCGGAGGGGTCGTTACCGATCTTGCAGGCTTCATAGCGGGTACTTTCGGCAGGGGAGTACCTTTTATAAACTACGCTACAACTCTCTTGTCTGCGGCAGATGCGTCTGTTGGCGGTAAGACCGCTGTTGACACTCCTCTTGCGACAAATCTTATCGGACTATTCAATCAGCCTGAAAGGAT
>CANRKQ010000104.1 GCA_947631265.1 uncultured Clostridia bacterium
GCTCTGTTCATTATACTGTTTCCGTCAATCGCCAGTATTTTCATTTTAAACCTCCTATAAGGCAACTGTGACGTTGCTTTCTCATTAAACGCGGACTGCGTGCAGGGGTCACCCCTGCTTGTATAGTGCTTTAAGCTCGTCCGAGAACTCTTTTCCGTCCTCCGACTGAGTATAAAACTGCGGTTCTATCTTCATAAAAGGCTTTGAACCTTTTTTTCCCTCAACCAGAATAAGCCAAGGCGCTGTGTTTTTGTTTTTGGAAACAAATCTTACCCTTTTCGGTTCTAAATCGTTTTTTCTCATTGCGACCATTATATCACAAAGCCTTTCAGGTCGATTGCAGATACAAAGCCTTCCGCCGAACTTCAAATTTCTGTACGCCGAAGTACAAACATCGTCTATGGTACAAAGCATTTCGTGACGTGCGATCGAACTTGACTCGGTACTGTTTTTAATACCTGCTCCGTCCGCCTTATAAGGAGGATTGCAAATAATCAAATCAAGCTCCTCGTCTGACTTGAAATCCTTTAAATCTCCAAGTATAGGTATTATTTTATCCTTTAATTCAGACCTCTCCGCCGACAAGCATAACTGGTCATACGCCTTCTTTTGAATTTCAAGCGCATATAATCTTTTCGGAGAATAATCACGCTCAAGCAAAAGCGCGGCTATTCCGTTTCCAGAACAAAAGTCGGCTGCAATATCCTTATGCCTTGCTTTAGCAAAATCCGCAAGCAGAAAAGCGTCTGTTCCGAACCGATGTTCATTTGATATACAAACAACTATTTTATCAGACAATTTTTCAAAGGATAAGTCGTTATACTGCATATTAATCTCCATTTCAACATTATTCCTGCGATGTTTTTAAAACCGTATCGCAAAAGCTTAGAAACTCGTCATAGGTCGAAAGCCCACCGCAGGCGTTTCTAAAGACCGCCGCATTTTTTATGCCCTTTATATACCAAGCGACATTCTTTCTCGCCTCTTTCATTCCCTGACGCTCTCCCTTAAAATCAATTATCATTGAAATGTGACGTTTCATAACCTCTATGCGCTCTTTTAAAGTCGGCTCAGGAAGGCTTTCGCCCGTCTCAAGATAATGCTCGATCTCCCCAAAGACCCACGGTCTTCCGTAAGAGCCTCTGCCGACCATAACAAGGTCGCAGCCTGTTTCGTTATACATAGCCTCAGCGTCTTTACCGCACCTGATGTCGCCGTTGCCTATAACCGGAACAGAAACCGATTCCTTCACCTTTCTGATAACGCTCCAGTCGGCTTTGCCCGAATACATCTGCGTTTTTGTTCTTGCGTGAACAGCCACAGCAGAAACGCCAACCCCCTCGAGACGTTTTGCCAATTCGGGGGCATTTACACTTTCACTATCCCAGCCGGAGCGGATCTTCACCGTTACAGGACATTCAGCCGCACGCACAACAGCGTCTGCAATCTTCTCTGCTGTTTTAGGCATTCTCATCAGAGCCGAACCGCTGCCGTTACCTGCAATTTTAGGAACAGGACACCCCATATTTATATCTATTATATCTGGCTTAAAAGCGTTTAATATTTCTGTCGCCCTAGCCATATAAATCGAGTCCTCGCCGAAAAGCTGAAGTGCAAAGGGTCGTTCTCTTTTATCGATCTCGCAAAGAGCCTTTGTCTTTTTATCGGTAAAGCAAAGCCCCTTTGAAGAAATCATTTCGCTTACCAGATACGACGCTCCGTATTCTTTGCACATAAGCCTGTAAGCTCTGTCGGCAACCGACGCCATCGGCGCTAAAGCGGCAGTCTTTTTTATTTTGACATTACCTAACATTAAATCTTCAATCAACAGTATTCTCCTATTACCGATGAAATTCCAGCTTAATAGCCAAGCTCCTCGCCTACCAAGATAACCTTGATTCTTCCCTTATGGCGCTGCTTTGCAGATACAAGATAATCACAGCATATTCTGAAATCGCTTTTACAGCCTGCCGTCATCTCATTTCCCTTGCCCTGAGAAATTGAAACACATTCTCCGCATTTACTGCAATATGTATCTATTCCAAGCCGAACAGTATTCTTTGGCGCGGCAATAGTTTTAACCCTCAGAACTGCCTCGTTTAAATCCTTGACTATCTTGTTACAGCCTGCAACCATTATAACGCTTGACGGTCCGAAAGCTATCATAGAAACTCTGTTTGAGTTTCCATCGACGTTATAAAGAACTCCGTCCTCTGTTATAGCGTTGCTGGAACAAAGATATGTATCGCATAAATACTGCTCCCCATATAGTCTGCGGACTTCCTCAGGCGTCTTGCCCTTTGAGCGGTCGATAAAATTGTATTTCCCGCTTGTCAAAAGATCATTAACTCCGCACTCGTTAAGAGTTACCGAGCCGCCGGTTGCTACGCTCATTCCCTCTTTCAAAAGCGACTGCACAATTGCCTTTGCCTCTGCCTTATTCTCGGCAATGTAAGCCTCCATACTGTTTTTTCTTAAATTTTCCGCTACGCTTTCGAGTTTTGCTCTTAATGTTTGCTCCATATTTATCCTCCTTTAACTACTAGAAACCAGATGCAAAGTATAAGACCGGATAGCCAACCGATTAATTATAATAGACTATCCTTTTCATTATCCCTCTCTATTGTCTCGTCAACTGCTCGTTTAAGAAATTTATTCAAAGAGCCATCATGCTTAATTGCATGGTCTAATATGTTTTCTTTTTCACCTTTAGCAATTCTCATTTCCAGTCTGTCATAATGATTTTTAATATACTTCTGTGTCGCTCTTTTTTGAGCATTACTAGCTGGCATATTTATACTCCCCCTATTTAATTTTATAATTTTAGTTAAGTTGAATAAAATATCAACATAATTTTGTGCATTATAAAGCATACGATCATCAGGACTACTGCAAATTACTTCTTGAGAAAATCAACACTTAATTATCCATTATCAATTATCAATTCCTTTAATCCGCCGTTATACATACTAAAACATTTATCAAGCTATCCAAAGGCGGATTGCTTGCAGGGGTCACCCCTGCAAGTCTATATTCCTGCTGAATAGCTTATCTACCAGCTCAGCCAATCGCTTATTTTCGGGCTTTGAAAGGGTTGGGTCGTTCTTTATTATCGCCCTTGCCTCTTCCTGAGCCTGCTTTAAAATCTCGGTATCCTCTGCCATATCGGCAATTTTCAAAGCGGGCAGTCCGTGCTGACGGCTGCCGAAAAAGTCGCCCGGTCCTCTTATCTTTAAATCCTCCTCGGAAATTTTAAATCCGTCGGATATTTTGGACATTATTTTAAGTCTTTTTACACATTCTTCTGTAGGATTGTCAGTTATCAGAATACAATATGACTTTTCACTGCCGCGTCCTACGCGCCCTCTTAGCTGGTGCAGCTGCGAAAGCCCGAACCGTTCGGAGTTTTCAATAACCATAACGGCAGCGTTCGGAACATCAACGCCCACCTCGACCACCGTTGTCGAAACCAGAATGTCGATACAGCCTTCTTTAAATTCTTTCATAATAGCGTCCTTTTGCTTAGGTTTTAGCTTGCCGTGCAAAAGACCTATATTATACTCTTTGAAATAAGATTTTGAAATCTTGTCGGCGTACTCCTTTACAGACTGAAGCTCTAAATCGTTTTCCTCGATCATAGGGCAGACTATATACGCCTGCCGACCTTCTTTAAGTCTTTGTGCTACAAAACCAAACGCCCTCTCTCTGCCCTTTCCCGTTATAGCGAAGGTCTCAACAGGCTTTCTGCCCTTGGGGAACTCGTTGATTATCGATATATCCAGATCACCGTAAATCATAAGCGCAAGAGTTCTCGGAATAGGCGTTGCCGACATAACCATACAATGCGGGTTATTACCCTTATTTGATAGGTTCGCCCGCTGTTCAACGCCGAATCTGTGCTGCTCGTCGGTAATTACAAGCCCCAGATTGTGAAATTCAGTCGATTCCTGCACAAGAGCGTGAGTGCCGACAATTACCGACACTTCTCCTGACTTAATGCTTTCTTTTATCTCCCGCTTGTTTTTAGCGGTAAGAGAACCTGTCAGCAGATTCATACTAACGCCAAACGGCGCCAAGAAATCTGAAAGCGTCTTGTAATGCTGATTTGCAAGAATCTCGGTAGGTGCCATCAGAGCCGTCTGATAGCCGTTTTTATAGGCGAAAAAAGCACAAGCCGCAGCAACGGCAGTTTTCCCCGAGCCGACGTCCCCCTGAATGAGCCTGTTCATGGGAGAACCCTTTTGCATATCAGAAACGCAGTCGTTTATTGCATTTATCTGGGCGTTAGTCAGCTTAAACGGCAGACCGTCGTAAAACTCTTCTAAAGATGCTTTCTCCATCTTGCAGCCGGTCTTGCCACG
>CANRKQ010000105.1 GCA_947631265.1 uncultured Clostridia bacterium
ATATAATAATACCTATTCCCATAAGCTGCTCCTATAACATCTGCCCAAAGACAGCAAAAAACCTGCGGCGGCTCGCCGCCTAGTAGCCTGTTAAATCAGGCGTATACTCCTCATTCTCAATAACAAAATCTAAAATCTTGCCGTAAAAAGCACTCGGATTAAGCATTACCTTCTTTTTTATATACTCAGCCTGAGTAAGGTCGGGAGCAAATAAAGTCAAATCCATTAGGTTCGCTCCGCTGTCCTGACAGAGAAAATGTACCTCTGCTCCCTTTTCAACCTCTTTGACTTCTGCAATAATATTGCTGTCCTTTAATTTTGCAAAAAACTTCAGCCCCGACGAAATGATCTTATCCCTAAAGCTCTTTGGAACTATCCCCTTAAACTCGTTCGCCGCCTCATAAGCCTCCTGCGACAAAATGTAATAATTGATTTCATCAACCGCCTCGATCCGCATCATATTATCTCTAAGCATTTCCTCGACCGTCTCGGCATAGGTAAAATAATTTACTATACCGTCAGAAGTCGCTATCTCAGCAAGCTGATTAGGCGTGATAGGTCTGTTTATCTGACGTAAAAAATAGCAAATCAGAATCTTTATTGCATACTTGTCCTGAAGATTCATCATATTAGGCTGAAGATATTTTTCAAAGTTCTTATCCATTATTATCACCATGCCCTTTTTTAAGAGGCATACCTTTCATAGACTAAAAGTTAGGATAATCAAGCATATGAGAAAGCAGCGCAATATTCACCGCCGCCTCAACACACGGAACAGCTCGAGGCACAACGCATGGGTCGTGTCTGCCCCTGATTTTTATAGTCTCGTTTGTCAGAGAACTGTAATCCACCGTTTTCTGCGGCTGTGCAATTGAAGGCGTAGGCTTGAATGCAACTCTCAGCGTCACCGGCATACCCGAAGAAATACCTCCGAGAATACCTCCGTGATTGTTGCTTCTTGTAACAACGTGACCATGCTCGTCAACATAAAACTCGTCGTTATTTTCACTTCCGAGCATCTTAGCGCAGTTAAATCCCACACCGAACTCAATACCCTTAACAGCGGGAATACCGAAAATCAATGACGCAATGCTATTTTCCAAACCCTCAAAGATAGGCGAGCCAATTCCCGCCGGAACATTTATAGAAATACATTCCACAATTCCGCCGACAGAGTCTAAACACTTCCCTGCCTTTTCGATGTCCTTTATCATAAGCCTGCCCTGCTTATCATCAAGAGTTGGAAATTCCTTTTCCCTGATTGACTTTATTTCATCTCTTGAAGTGGTAATAGGGTCGAATGATTTATCCCTAATTCCGTGTATTTCTAAAATGTGCGCACCTGTATAAATACCTCTTCGTTCAAGTATCTGACCTGCTAATGCACCTGCAAAGCACACAGGTGCTGTCAGCCTGCCCGAAAAATGTCCGCCGCCTCGTCCGTCGTTAAATCCGCCGTAGCGAACAGCACCTGTGTAATCAGCATGTCCGGGACGTGCCAGCTTAGACAGGTTTGAATAGTCGTTCGAATGCTGGTCTGTATTCTGAATAAGAGCACATAGGGGCGTTCCGGTTGTTTTATCATTATAAAGCCCCGACATGATCTGAGGCATATCCTTCTCACGTCTTTGAGTAGATGTTTTGTTTTTCTTCGGAGCTCGCCTTGCCATAAACGACATAAGAGCGTTCATATCAATATGCTCGCCTGACGGCAGATTATCAAGCACTACGCCGATAGCCGGTCCGTGGCTCTCCCCGAAAATAGATAAGTTGATGTTGTGATTCCAAATTGATGCCATTTATGCTTCCTCCTATATTTAATATGGTAACGCATCTGCTAACCTCACAAAAACGCAGCTGTTTGTTCACCTATAAACACCTGTTTTTCCGCTAAAATAATCTTGAATAATATCATAATGCTGCTTATGAGATATTTCAGGAAGTTCATCTTTTCCAAAATATCTAAGGTCCAAAGTTTCCACACCATCGCACACTTGATTTCCGCCGGTTATATGACCTTTAAAAGCAGTAACTATACACTGGGCTTTATCTCCGCTGGAAAATTCAACATGATACTTTGAATAAATACCTATAAGTCTGTCAACCTCAGCTTTAAGACCTGTTTCCTCGTAAAGCTCACGTAATGCTGTTTCTTCTAAAGACTCGCCAAGTTCTGATATTCCGCCCGGCAGACCCCACTTACCCGTATCGCCTCTTTTGCCTAGAAGTATCCTGCCGCTGCTGTCTTCCAGAATTATGCACGCCGCGTCAAGAAATATTTTTTCATGACCGACCTTGCCTCTGATATAAGTAATATAATCCATTATCAATCATCCTTTGTTTTGCCAAACCTAGCATATTGTCTCAACAGCTCCTCCGAGAGATTTAATGACCTCGAAAAAGTCAGGATAAGATTTTCTTACACATTCCGCACCTTTTATTGTAAGGTCGCCTTTACATTTAACTGACGCTACCGTCATAGCCATTGGTATTCTGTGGTCGTTGCAAGCGTCGATCTCGCCGCCTGTCAAGTAATCAACCCCTGTGATTTCAAGCCCGTCTTTTAATTCTTTGACCTTTCCGCCGACTGAGTTTAAAGCATTTGATATAGCCGACAAGCGATCGCTTTCTTTAATTCTCAGCCTTGCGGCATTTCTTATGTACGACACGCCCTTGCAAAAACTGCCCAAAACCGCCAGAACGGGTACAAGGTCGGGTATATCCGAACAGTCAATGTCAAAGGGCTTGAGTTCATTTTTATCTGAATTATACACTATTTCATTGCATATTTCAATAATCTTTTTGTCGCCTTGAAAACTATTTTCATTTAATCCCTCGATATTAATGTCACAGCCAAGACTTTTCGCAACATAGAAAAATGCCGCCTGCGAATAATCTCCCTCAACCGCCTCATTATGAGGCTTAAGTGCCTTAACGCCCCTGACTGTATAACCGTTCGGTGTTTCATCAATCTGTGCGCCGAACTTGTTTAAGCAGTCAATAGTTATATCGACATACGGTCTTGACTCAAGATGCGATGTCAAAATTATTTTGCTTTCACCCTCTGCAACAGACAAAGCCAGCAAAAGCCCCGTTATAAACTGCGAGGATATATCTCCTGCAATTTTGTATTCTCCTGCTCTCAGCTTTCCCGAAACAGAAAACGGCATTGTGTTGTTATAGTCAAACTCGACCCCGTTTTTGGTCATCTCGGTAAGGTAAGGCGTAATAGGTCTCTGCGGAAGCCTTCCCCTGCCTAAAAAGGTCGTATTAACACCAAGAACAGACGCAACAGGTATCAAAAACCTCAACGTCGAGCCTGACTCGTTACAGTCGATTACAGCATTTTCAACAGGCATTGTAATTCCTTTAACTTTTACTGTATATAAACCGTTTTCGTCCTTTAATGTTGTTATCCCAGCCCCCAGAGCCTTAATAGCATCAATAGTTGCTATAATGTCATTTGACATAAAAATGTTTGAGATAACGCTCTCTCCGTCAGCAAGACCCGCCGCAATTATAAGCCTATGTGCAACGCTCTTTGACGAAGGTATTCTTACATTACCCTTTAAAATTGACGGTGTGATTTTTTTGTCCATTATAATTCCCCTGTTCATTCATATATTAAAGCCTTTAATTAATTACATACCCTCTATTATTTTTGCAATATAGTCCTCAGCGATTTCCTTAGCGTAATTACCATTACTGAACTCTTTTATCTTTCCGATTCCGTCCTGAATAACAAATCTCAGCTTGCCGTCTCTTACCTTTTTATCTGTGTAGAGTTTTTTTACAAGCTCGCTCTTGTCAATGTAATCAGGAATAGTAACCGGCAGTCCTGCCCTATCAAGCAGACTAACAACTCTGCTTTTGTCATCATCGCTTGCAAGCCCCAGAGATTTTGCAAGTTTCACCTCTGCAACAAGACCGATAGCTACCGATTCTCCGTGAAGAAGTCGGTAATCACTTACAGTTTCGATAGCCCGTCCGACCGTGTGTCCCAGATTGAGAATTTCTCTTAAGCCTGTTTCAAGCTCGTCTTTCATTACAACCTGATACTTGATTTCACAGTTTTTCTCGGCAATATACTCGCAGACTTCATTGTCACAATCAAATACCTTTTCTATATTTCTCTCCAAATAGCAGAAAAACTCATTATCTGCTAATACAGCGTGCTTTATTGTCTCAGCCAGACCGCTTGAAAGCTCTCTTTTAGGTAGGGTCTTCCACGCCTCTATATCTATGTATATCCTTTCAGGCTGATTGAATAGTCCGATAAGATTTGTCGCAAGAGGAGTGTCAACAGCGGTCTTACCGCCAACAGA
>CANRKQ010000106.1 GCA_947631265.1 uncultured Clostridia bacterium
ACCTTTGGATTTTTCATCTTCCTCTATAGCTTTAACAAGACGTATGTAACTTTCATCACTCATCAATCTTGATGCTGCCTCGCCTACTTTTTTTGCCAGCAGTTTACCGTACTTAGGATCAAGCGTGTCAGAAACAGTACCGTCGGGATAGTGATAAACAACAGTCAACGGATTTTCTTTATTATTAGCCATCAAATCATCTCCTATAATAAATGATATTATTTGCAAGGTTTGGACTATTCAGATTTACTTAGTTATATAAATGGTAATTAATTGTATAATTAAAAATAATATTTAAACGACTTCCTCATTTTTTATATGAGTAAGTCTTTTCTTTTTTTAGAATCAAACTTATATGTGCTTTAATGCCTTTTCAATAGAACTTTCTCATAAAATAAAACGCCCCGGTCAGACAACCATCCAACTGAGACTGAGACTTATACTTAATCCTAATTACCGAAAGGGTAAAATTCTGTTCATTAATTGTACAGCATAAAATTAAATATGTTGATAAAAGGAGCTTTTTATGAAAATAGCAGCAGCATATATAAGAGTATCTACTGATGATCAGGTAGAGCTTTCACCCGGGAGTCAGCTAAAGAAAATAAGAGAGTACGCAAACAAAAACGGCTATACCGTTCCTGATGAGTTTGTATATAAGGACGAGGGAATAAGCGGAAGAAACGCCTGCAAACGTCCTGAATTTAACAGAATGATTGGAACAGCAAAAAGCAAGCCAAAGCCGTTTGATGCTATTCTGCTTTGGAAATTCAGCCGTTTTGCCAGAAATCGCGAAGACAGCATAGTTTACAAATCAATGCTCCGCAAGCAATGCGGAATTGATGTAATATCCATTTCCGAAAGTTTAGGAGATGATAAGATGTCGATACTAATTGAGGCTCTCATAGAGGCAATGGACGAATATTACAGCATTAATCTTGCAGAAGAGGTAAGACGGGGAATGATGGAGAAAATCAGCCGAGGCGGATTGGTTTCAAGCGCTCCCCTTGGGTATAAGGTAGTTGACGGCGAACTTCAGATAGACGAAACCACATCTGAAACAGTTAAATACATTTTTGACAGTTACCTTGCCGGAAACACCATTCTGGGCATTGCACAAGAACTTAACGAAAGAGGTATTCGTACAAGATCTGGAGGAGCATTTGAAAACCGCACAATAAAATACATTCTTCAAAACCCATCGTACATTGGCAAACACCGCTGGTGTCCGAACGGAAGTCAGGGCAGCAAATCACATTACAGAAGCGGCAGCGAAACTCTTATTTACGATGGCAGGCACCTACCGCTTATAAGCCAATATGATTTTGATAAAGCGCAGAAGAGATTATCACTTAATAAGTCATACGCAAGAGAAACCTCAAAACATGAAAACGCATTAAGGGGACTTATAAAATGCCACTCATGCAAAAGCACAATGTCTCTTCTGGTAAACAAGGGAGTTAAATATCTGCAATGCACCGGGTATACTCACGGTAAGTGCAAAACATCTCATTCAGTTAAATATAATTATGTATATGATTCTATTATAAACTCTTTACAAAATAATGATATAGTACATATAAGCAAGCATATTGTTCAGAAAAACTATAAAGAAAAAAACAAAGAAATAAACAAGCAGATTGAAAAAGAGAGGCTAAAGCTTTCCAGATGCAAGGAGGCATATCTGGCAGGGGTAGACACGCTCTTAGAATACAAGGAAAACAAAGAACAAATTGAAAACAGGATTGCTGACTTATATTCAAGTATACAGCGATATGACGTAATCAAACAGGCAAAAACTATACGTCAGAACATTTTAACCTATATGCCCCAGCTGCTCGGAACTGACATATCACTTTCTGATAAGAACGCTATCTTAAAAAGTATTATTGACAAAGTTATTTATGACAATACCACAAAGAGGCTGCATTTATTTTTTTGCTGCACACAATAACAAATGAAGTTAGGCGGTCCTGACGGAGAACTGGGAGCTGCAATGCGCTATTTATCACAGAGATATACCGCACCCTGCAACGAAGTAAAAGCAATACTGTCTGACATAGGAGGAGAAGCCCCTGAAATGAACTATTTCAGGGGCTACCGCTTTTTTTGGCAGTTCACCCTGTTTACAGTTTACACTTTTTGCAACCGTGTAACTCCATTTCATAGGTAGTAAATTCAAATATACATCAATATTGTCTTTATCAATAACGACCATCTTATCTAATAGCTGCTTATAGAATTCATCTTCATATTCTATACCACTAATAATTTCATTAATTGCATTGGTAATATCTCTTACAAGTTCCTGTTGTTTTTGAATTATATCTTGCTGTTTATCAATGCTATCAACAACTGATTGAAGCTCTGCAATCTCATCGTCACATTTTGCTCTAGCAGCTGTAAATTCCTCTTTGGTTATATCACCAGACGTATATAGGTCAATCAGTTTGGTGCGTTTATCCGTAGCAGTCTCAATTTTAGCTTTAAGCCTTGTGGTATCCGTCCCGGTCGTATCCGAAATAATAGAAGTAATAATAGAAATTAAATTATTTGTGATTTTCTGCTTATTATATTTTAGGCTTTTGGTAACAAGATACATTATGTGAATAGCATCTTCATTTCGGATAGTAGGTCCAGTGCAACCAACTTGATTTCCTGCTTTATCAATATGTGGACGTCCGTGCTGTGCAGCTTCGTAACACCGCCACGCCTTATACCTACTTCCATCTTTTCTGGTTTTATATCGTGCCACATAGCTTGCGCCGCAACATCCACATTTGATTTTTCCAGAGAACGGATATCTGTTACTGTATTTTGCTTTACCCTCTTGTGATAAGGATCGCTCATCTAAAATACGATTTGCTTTATCAAACATTTCACGAGAAATAATCGGCTCATGATGGTCTTTAATAATAATAAATTCTTCCTGACCTCGGTTATATTTTTTTTCGTGAGATAAAAAATCGGGTGTATATGTTTTTTTCTGTACTAAATCACCGCAATATTTCTCGTTACGGATAATACGAAGAATAACTGTGTGTTGCCATTCTTTCACACGTTGCATAGTTTGTATTCCTTCTTCACGAAGTTCACGGGCAATCACATGAGTACCTTTTCCTTCATTTACAAACTTTTGAAAGATATGACGTACAATCTTAGCACCTTCTTCATTGATATACATTTTTCCGCCCCGAACATCGTAGCCCAACATATCTCTGCCAAATACAACACCTTGTTCCATTTGACGTTTCTGTCCCCATTTCACACGTTCAGATGTCTTACGGCTTTCCTCCTGTGCAATAGATGACATAATTGCCAAACGTAGCTCTGCATCACCGTCCAAAGTATTGATATTGTCATTCATAAATATAACGCCTACACCATGTTTTTTGAGGTCACGGGTATAGTAAATGCTGTCGAGCGTGTTTCTGGCAAAGCGGGAGATCTCTTTTGTGATAATCAAATCAAAGTCCCCGTTTTTGGCACAGGCAATCATGCGGTTAAACTCTTTACGCTTCTTGGTGTTCGTGCCGGATATACCCTCGTCGGCAAATATCTCATAAAGCTCCCAGTCGGGATTGCGTTCGATATATTGTCTGAAATAACGTTGTTGACTTTCAAAAGAATTAGCTTGATCTTCATTGTCAGTTGAAACACGGCAGTATGCAGCAACTCGCTTTTTTGCAACAATAATCTTTCGCTCTTGATTTAAGTTTTCATATTTGTTCATTCTTCTACTCCTTTCTCAGTAACAAATGTTACTGTTATTTTAATGATAAATTATAGAAATTTCTATTTCAAATGTGCAAATTTTATTTATAAATTTGACTATGTAAAAAACGCCAAGCAGTTATGCTAGGCGTTGCTTTTTCTGATTTAGACTGTATTGTTTTTCAAGCTCAAGTTCACAACGTTCTCTCTGTGATATTGTTATTATATTTCTTTTTTCTAATGATAATAGTATTGACCTTTGAATAATCATAAGAAATGCTGCGTATTCCTGCTCATTCAATTCTGGAACAGGGTCACCAATATATAAAAATTCTCGATGTTTCAGTGGTCAACACCTCCCTCTTTCCAAATATATGAGCTAATGGTTGTACTATATAACGAGGGGGCTAATCCTTTTTAAAACCCTATGCTATAATCTAGTACCAATACTTACCTCTTTACAAACATTTGTTCTTGTGATATTATTTTATTTAGAACATACGTTTTTATTGAGGTACAATATGAAAGAAAGAATAATACTCCATTCTGATTTGAATAATTTTTATGCTTCTGTTGAATGTCTGTATCA
>CANRKQ010000107.1 GCA_947631265.1 uncultured Clostridia bacterium
GATACGCCTTTCAGAGACGAGCAAAAGGGCAGTCTTGAGGATACGCTTTTTATGCTGTCGCTTATAAGGCTTATGAAACCTAATGTGCTGTTGCCTGCGACTACAGCTCTCGGAACAATTTCAGATAACGGAAGAGAGCAGGGAATTCTGGCGGGGGCTAATGTTGTTATGCCGAATCTCTCGCCAACGGAGGTAAGGTCGAAGTACCTTTTGTATGACAACAAAATCTGTACAGGTGATGAATCTGCACAATGTAAGGTGTGTCTTAACAACAGAATGAAAAGCATTGGGTATGAGATAGTAACCGATAAGGGAGACTATAAGGAATTGATAACTAGTGATAATTGACAATTGACAATTGACAATTGACAATGGACAAATGAACATATATTGTGTTTAATAAATTAAAATCAAAATTGGAGGAACATTATGAAGTACGATGTAAAGTCTATGAAGGCGGAGGAGTTTATCAACGACGCTGAGATTTTAGAAACTTTGAAAGAGGCGCAAAAGCGTAAGGACGATAAGGAATATGTTATGTCGCTTATTGAGAGGGCAAGAGACTGCAAAGGATTAAGTCACAGAGAGGCTGCAGTACTGCTCGAATGTGAAATTCCGGAGTGTGTAAAGGCTATGGAAAAGACGGCAATGGAGATAAAAGAAAAGCTGTACGGAGACAGAATAGTAATGTTCGCGCCGCTGTATCTTTCCAATTACTGTGTAAACGGCTGTACATATTGTCCGTATCATCATTGCAACAAGCACATAGCGAGAAAAAAGCTCACTCAGGAGGAAATAAAAAAAGAGGTTATCGCTCTTCAGGATATGGGGCACAAAAGACTTGCCATAGAATCGGGCGAGGACCCTGTGAATAATCCTATTGAGTATATTTTAGAGAGCATAAAAACCATTTATTCTATAAATCACAAAAACGGTGCGATCAGACGAGTTAATGTAAATATCGCGGCAACGACTGTCGAGAACTACAGAAAGCTAAAGGAAGCAGGAATAGGAACATATATTCTATTTCAGGAAACCTATAACAAGCACGACTACGAGCTTTTGCACCCGACAGGACCTAAGCATAATTATGCCTATCATACCGAGGCTATGGACAGAGCAATGGAGGGCGGTATAGACGATGTCGGAATAGGCGTTTTGTTCGGACTTGAGATGTATAAATACGATTTTGTCGGTCTTTTGATGCACGCAGAGCATTTAGAGGCAGTACACGGGGTAGGACCTCATACCATTTCTGTGCCTAGAATATGCGGAGCCGACGATATTGACAAAGCCGATTTTACTAATGCAATATCAGACGATATTTTTGCAAAAATTGTATCGGTAATAAGAATTGCCGTTCCGTACACGGGAATGATAATCTCAACACGCGAGTCGAAGAAATCAAGGGAAAGGGTTTTAAAGCTGGGCGTTTCTCAGATAAGCGGAGGCTCAAGAACAAGCGTCGGAGGATATGTTGAACCCGAGACTGGGGATGAAAACTCTTCTCAATTTGACGTTACCGACACAAGAACCTTAGATGAGGTCGTAAACTGGCTTTTGGAAATGGGATATATTCCGAGCTTTTGTACCGCCTGCTATCGTGAGGGAAGAACCGGCGACAGATTTATGAGCTTGTGCAAATCTGGTCAGATAGCAAACTGCTGTCAGCCTAACGCTCTTATGACTTTAAAGGAGTACTTAGAGGACTATGCAAGCGAGGATACCAGACAGAAGGGAGAAGCACTGATAAAAAAGCAGCTTGAGCTTATACCTAATGAAAAGACAAGGAGAATTGCCAAAGAGAGAATTGAAAAGATTCATTTGGGCGAGCGTGATTTTAGGTTCTGATATAATTGGACGGGGAAATAATATACGAAAGGCGGAAGATTTATGCCGACGCTAAATGAAACACCAAGGTCAGACAGACTTCACATAGGATTTTTCGGCAAACGTAATTCAGGCAAGTCAACGCTAATAAATGCTTTTACAAAACAGCAGATTTCAATAGTTTCTAACATTGCGGGAACTACAACCGATCCTGTTTTCAAATCTATGGAGATTGCAGGAATAGGCGCTTGTGTTTTGATAGACACAGCGGGCTTTGACGATATAGGCGAGCTTGGAAAAATCAGAGTTGAGAAAACAAAAAAGGCGGCTGAAAGAACAGATGTTGCAGTAATTTTGTTTTCCGATACGGACATAAAAAAAGAACTTGAATGGTTTGAGTATTTCAAAAAAAAGGAAACGCCGGTTCTTTCGGTGATAAGCAAGTCAGATATTATGTCTGATGATGAAATTTCACAGATAAAGTCTGGGATTTTAAAAGCGACAAAAGAAGAACCTTTGGTCGTAAGTGCTCAAAATGAGAGCATTACAGAAAAATTCAAGGACACGCTTATAAGGCATATCCCGGAGGATTTCGGAAACCGCAGTATAACAGGAGATCTAGTATGCGACGGCGACCTTGTGCTTTTAGTTATGCCGCAGGATATTCAGGCGCCTAAGGGAAGGCTTATACTTCCGCAGGTTCAGACAATGCGGGATTTGCTTGATAAAAAATGTCTTGTTATGAGCTGCACAACAGATAAGCTTGAAGAAACATTGAAAGCTTTGGCTTATTCCCCCAAGCTGATAATTACCGATTCGCAGGTATTCAAAACGGTTTACGATAAAAAACCAAAGGAGAGTATGCTGACTTCTTTTTCGACCCTGTTTGCAGGGTACAAGGGCGATTTAAAGTATTACATTAAATCAGCCGAGGCGGTCAATACGCTTACTGAGAAGTCAAAGGTTCTTATCGCGGAGGCTTGCACTCACGCGCCGCTGGCTGAGGATATAGGCAGAGAAAAGATACCGAGAATGCTCAGAAAAAAGGTCGGAGAGGGGCTGACAATTGATATTGTAAGCGGTCCTGATTTTCCCGAGGATCTATCAGGGTATGATTTGGTTATTCAATGCGGAGCGTGTATGTTTAACAGAAAGTATGTGATGTCGAGAATTGAAAAGGCAAAGTCTCAGGGCGTGCCGATGTCAAATTACGGAGTGATTATTGCATATCTAAACGACATTTTAGATAAGATTTCATATTAAAGGGTTGACTGCGTAATATTTTGCGTAATATCTTTTCAAGGTGCGCTTAGAAAAAAGTGAATTTATAAATAAAGAGGGAAACCCTGTAAGAGAGGGTTTCCCTTTAAAATATATTCGGCTACTTACGTGTAGTTTTTATTCCTTTCAATATAATCCTTTTCGCCTTCATAGCGTCATCTTTAGATAGCGGAGGAGTATCCTTCAATGGGTATTCTATTCCAAGAGACTCATATTTGGATTTTCCCATATCGTGGTAAGCTAAAACGTCAATGGATTGTAAATTTTTAAGTGTTCCTATATATTTTCCCAGTTCAAGCAGATAGTGTTCGTTAAAGGTTATGCCGGGTACGACCACATGCCGGATACTAACCGGTACATTTTTTTCTTCAAGATACTTTGCAAAGTCGAGAATGTTTTTGTTTGAGAAACCGGTAAGCTTTTTATGCTCGTCATCATTTATGTGCTTTATATCCAGCAGAACAAGGTCGGTGTATTTTATAAGCCTGTCAAATTCTTTGATGCGCTTTTTATTTTCCTTATCGAACAAAATGCCCGACGTGTCTAAACAGGTGTGAATACTTTGAGATTTAGCGGCTTTAAAAAGCTCGGTTACGAACTTCATTTGCATAAGCGGTTCGCCTCCGCTGACGGTTATTCCTCCGTTTCTGTAAAAGCTCTTTTTAGAGTTGTACTTAGATAGAATTTCCTTTACGCTTATATCCTCTCCGCCTGACATATCCCATGTGTCGGGATTGTGACAATACTTACACCGCATAGGACATCCCTTTGTAAAAATGACCATTCTCACACCCGGGCCGTCTACTGTGCCGAAACTTTCTATTGAATGTATGTGACCAATCATCTGACTTCCTTCCTTTCGGCGCAAGAATTAATATGACATAATATTATCTGAAATATTATCCGTGTGAATACAGTAGGCAGTATTGGTATATGTTTCCTTAAAGCCTATCGTGGAACGTTCTTGAAATAACCTCGTCTTGCTGAGCCTTTGTCAGCTTAACGAAGTTCACAGCATAGCCCGATACTCGAATCGTAAGCTGTGGATATTTTTCAGGGTGCTTTTGCGCGTCTAAGAGCGTATCTCTGGATAATACGTTTATATTAAG
>CANRKQ010000108.1 GCA_947631265.1 uncultured Clostridia bacterium
TCTTTGGTGGTTATATGTCAATAAACTTGTCAATTTCGTTAAATATGTCAATTGACAAGCCATAAATTTGGTAATATAATATAAATAATGATAAAGATAACATAATTAAGGTTATCTTTATTAGAAAATCACGGTCATGTATCGTATATAATATGGAGGATTATTTATGAAGACAATTAAGAAAATAGCTGCTTTAGCTATTGCTATGACTATGGTATGCGCAATGACATCATGCAGCGACGAAAAAACTGAAAGCACATATACAATTGGCATTTGCCAGTTGGTTCAGCACGAAGCGCTTGACGCCGCAACAAAAGGTTTCAAAGATGCCTTGACTGAAAAATTGGGTGACAAGGTCAAGTTTGATGAACAAAATGCATCAGGTGAAAAAACAAACTGTACTACAATTATTTCACAGTTCGTTTCTTCTAATGTAGATTTAATTATGGCTAATGCAACAGACTCGCTTATAGCTGCCGTATCTGCTACTGAAGACATTCCAATAGTGGGAACTTCAATTACTGATTATGCAACTGCACTTCAGATCGATAATTGGACAGGCACAACAGGAATAAATGCAACCGGTACTGCTGATCTTGCTCCTCTAAAAGACCAGGCCGCAATGATCAAAGAGCTTTGTCCTGATAAGAAGAATGTCGGTATTCTATACTGCTCAAATGAAGCAAACTCAAAGTATCAGGCTGATATTATGAAATCTGAGCTAGAGGGTCTTGGCTATACCTGTAAGGTGTATACTTTTGTTGATACAAATGATGTTACATCTATAACTCAGTCAGCTGTAGACGCATCTGATGTCCTTTACATTCCTACTGATAATACAGCAGCATCTAATACAGAGGCAATCAACAATATTACCGAACCTGCTAAAATCCCGGTATTCGCAGGCGAAGAAGGAATATGCAAAGGCTGCGGCGTTGCAACACTTTCAATCAGCTATTATGATATAGGTTACCGTGCAGGTCAAATGGCATACAAAATTCTCAATGACGGCGAAAAGCCAGAAAAAATGCCGATAGAATACTCTACCGACCTTACTAAAAAGTATGTTGCTAAGCGTGCAGAGGCTCTAAAACTAACAATACCTGAAGACTATGAGCAAATCACTATGGAATAATAACATATACAATTAGCAAATATAAAATAAAGCGGTAAGATTTCTTATCGCTTTATTATATCTTATTACATTTTTAAGGAGTTTTGTTATAGATGTTTTTAGAATTCTTACAGTCCTTACCCTCCCCCATTGCACAGGGAATGATCTGGGGTATTATGGCAATCGGCGTATATATAACCTATAGGGTTCTGGATCTTGCCGATCTTACAGTTGACGGCTCGCTGGCTACCGGCGGTGCAGTTCTTGTTGTTTTAACAGTAAACGGAGTTAACATATACATAGCAATGCTTGCCGCTTTTATTGCCGGCTGTCTTGCAGGTCTTGTAACCGGTATACTGCATACAAAGTTCGGTATACCTGCAATTTTAGCCGGTATTTTAACTCAGCTTGCTTTATATTCTGTAAATCTTCTGATTATGAGCGGTAAGGCTAACACACCTATCAGCCGCAGAAAATATAATTTAATCGTATCCTCTAACATAAATACAATTACAAAAACTATTATTGTAATAGCTATTATTATTATCATTGTCATTGCTTTACTCTACTATTTCTTCGGAACTGAGCTAGGACATTCCATTCGTGCTACTGGTGCAAATCTAGCTATGGCTCGTGCTAACGGAATTAACACCGATTCAAGAAAAATACTCGGCTTGATTATTTCAAATGGCATCGTTGCAATGTCAGGCGGTTTGTTAGCGCAGTTCAGCGGAAACGCTGATATCAACATGGGCAGAGGTGCCATTGTTATAGGATTAGCTGCTGTTATTATCGGCGAAGTATTATTAAGCAAAATATTTAAAAACTTTGCATTAAAGCTGCTTGCATGTGTAGTCGGCGGTGTGATTTATTACATCGTTATCGCTATCGTACTGAAGCTCGGTCTTAACGCAAACAATCTCAAAATGTTCTCAGCAGCGGTTGTTGCTGTTTTCCTCGGCTTGCCTTATTGGAAAAACAAGTACGCTGGAAAAATCAAAAAAACTGCAAAAAGCAAAGGAGGTGCGCCTAATGCTTGAAATCAAAAACATTTATAAAACCTTTAACCCCGGAACTATTAACGAAAAAAAAGCTCTTAACGGAGTAAATCTCACCTTAGATGACGGAGATTTTGTAACAGTTATCGGAGGAAACGGTGCAGGCAAATCAACATTATTGAATTTAATCACTGGTGCTTATCCGGTTGACAGCGGTTCAATTGTTATTGATGGTATAAATATCACAAATATGCCTGAGCATAAGCGTGCTAAATACTTTGGACGTGTATTTCAGGACCCTATGACAGGTACTGCTGCCACAATGGAAATTGCCGAAAACCTTGCTTTGGCGGCACGCCGTGGAAAGAGAAGGACCTTAAAGTTCGGTCTGACAAGCGAGGAAAAAGAAAAATACAAGGAAATGCTGAAGGTTCTTAATTTGGGCTTAGAGAATCGTCTTACATCAAAGGTAGGATTACTTTCGGGCGGACAAAGACAAGCTGTTACACTTTTGATGGCAACACTTCAAAATCCTAAGTTGCTGCTCTTAGATGAACACACCGCTGCGCTTGACCCTAAGACCTCGTCAAAAGTTTTAGAAATTAGTGACAGAATTATCAAGGAAAGAAACCTGACTGCAATGATGGTTACTCACAATATGCATGATGCAATCACTTATGGAAATCGGCTTATAATGATGCACGAAGGCAAAGTGATTTTAGATATTACAGGAGAGGAAAAGAAGCAGTTGACTATTGAAACTCTACTTCACAAATTTGAAGAAGTAAGCGGTTCTGAGTTTGCAAACGATAAAACCCTGCTTTCAAATTAAATATAATTAAAGGCACATAGAAGTAAAAATCTATGCGCCTTTTTTATTTAATATTTATTTGTAACATTCTTGTACAACCGTAAAATCATCAAAGTATTATCACTTTTTTAACTGCAAGCCATCTTAATGCGTTACCAACTCTTATAGTTATCGTATAATATCCATGAGTAAACAGATTAAGTTAAAACTTCCATAATTTCCATTCCTCTATAATATATATTGGTGATTATTCTGACCATACTTCTTTTGCCATATTGAAAACAGCCCAACCCTTCGGCCAGCCGGCATAAAATGCCACATGAGTAATTATGGCAGCAATTTCCTTTCTCGTCACACCTGCATTTTTTGCATTTTCAAGATGATACTTCAAAGAAGAATCGGTTATTCCTGATGACATAAGTGCAACTACCGTGATTATACAACGGGTTTTTAAATCAATATCTCCATTATTCCAGTTCTCACCGAAAAGCACATCATCGTTATAATGTGCAAAGTCGGGAGCAAATTCCCCTAGTGCGTCTCTTCCCGCAGTTTGTACGATTTTTCCCATTTTTAATCCTCCTAAATTAATTTTTTATATTTCATTTCATTATAAATGTAAAGAGAATAAAAGCAAGCGAATTATTTTAAAGCTTTTCCACCCACTTTTTCAGTTCGTCCGCAGAGGGCGAACCGTTCAAGATCCTACCCTCTGTAATTACTGTGTCTGCCGAAACAGAACTCTTTAATCCTGCAACGGTTTTTCCAAATCCACTTCCGCCCGAAGTCGCAAAAAGAACGATCTTCTTACCAGAAAAATCATAGCTTTCAAGAAAACTATTGATAATAGTCGGAGCAACATACCACCATATCGGAAAACCAAGCAGTATCGTATCATGTCCTGAAATATCGGCTTTCGTGTCCACAAGAACAGGACGGCTTGTTTTGTCGCTCATCTCAACGGTGCTACGTGATTTTTTATCCATCCAGTTCAAATCCGCCTGTGTGTATGGTACAGCAGGCTTTATCTCGTATAGGTCTGCGCCGATTACTTTTGCGAGATTCTCGGCAGCTTTTGCGGTTTTTCCGCTTGCAGAAAAATATGCAACTAAAATTTTATTCATATCATTCACTAGTCCTTTCTGTTTTCTACCTAATTTATATTACATTTCCGGCCTTCTGCTTGCCGTTTTGTGCCATAACTCCTGCCAGTGCATGAGGTACATACA
>CANRKQ010000109.1 GCA_947631265.1 uncultured Clostridia bacterium
AACAGGCTCGCACAGCGATTTGTATTAATTACAAAAATTCGCGAATATCTGCGGTCAGTTTTTCCTCTAAGTGAATCAGACGTTTTGTGATGTCTTTTGAATTTTCATCAGCTGCCTCGTATTGATTTAAGTACCTGTTCAGAGTTTTTACTCCCATATTGCAGCCGTCTGTTATCAAATCTGCAATGGTAGAATCTGATTCTTCTGCGGCAAGCTTTACATTTGTTTTTATCCACGACATACCCTTTGCCATGGGATTTGGATTTTTTCCCTCGTCATGAAATCTGTCCAGACTGGTTTGAATTTCGTCTTTCAAAACCTCGTGTTCAGATTTGCAGTTAGACAAGCAGGTTCTGAAATATTCGCTTTGTACATGGTCCATAACCTCGTCTATAGACGCTACTCCCATCTTAATACCAGCGTCACATTCTCGAAGTAATTTTATTGTATCTTGTTCTATCATTGTGAAATTATCTCCTTTTTCATTTTAAAAGTAATATATCCAATTTTTTAAGAAATATTAATAAAATATAAAATAACGGCAAACCTGATTTTAAATTGGGATTGCCGTTTAGTGTTTTATTAAAGAATTTTCATATATACTTATTTGATTTTGTTGATTGTATATGTAATCTAACCGTTTCTGCCCTCAGCTAAGAAAGTAGCCTCCATATCTGCAATATTAAGAGCCAATGCCAAAGGGAACATATCAAGCGCATTTCCAATAGTATTTTTATTTTCCTCGCCTGAAAAGCCCATATGATAGCGTATAGCAAATGCCTCATCTCGTGAAAGCCGCATATATCCGCTTATCATATAAACAGATTTTTCTCCGTGCCCGTAAGGTAGCTTGTCATCAAACTGATAAAAAGGAACTTTAGTCCATTGACCGCTGTCGTCTTTTACATTCCGCATACTAGTTTTATATACATTGACTTTACAAACATCATGCAAGAGGGCAACAATTGCAACAGTTTCGTCGCTAAATGATAGTCCGAACTCCTTCTTTATCTTTTCGCGGCTCAGATAGTCTTTTAAGCTTTTGTATACGTTTATGCTGTGCTCAGCAAGTCCGCCTTTATAAGCGCCGTGATATCTTGTAGACGCGGGAGCTGTGAAAAAATCACATTTTTTTTCGTCAGAAAGATATTCTAAAAGCTCCTTTGCGCCGTCACGCTTGATATTTTCAGTATATATTTTAGTGAATTCTTCCTTAATGCTCATTGAAAATCATCTTCTTTTCTGTTATAAAGATATAATGTTTAATTAAGTATACCACAAAACAAGTTTAAAATAAAGACCTTTTACTTGATTTATAGATTAAACTGTGGTATTATATTAAAAATAATATTTGCAATAGTGTATAGATATAAATATTGCATAAACAGGTAATGATAGGAGACGTATTTTTATGTGCGGAATAGTAGGTTATGTCGGACAAAAAGACTGTACAAAAATATTGTTGGACTCGTTGTCAAAGCTTGAATACAGAGGATATGACTCAGCTGGTGTGGCGGTGGTTCAAAACGGCGAGATTGTAACAAAGAAGAATAAAGGTCGTCTTTCGGGATTGAAAGAAAAAATGGATAACGAGGGTTGGATAAAAGGTAACTGCGGTATCGGACATACTCGCTGGGCAACTCACGGAGAGCCGTCGGATATAAATTCTCACCCACACGGTAATGCAAATATAACAATTGTTCATAACGGCATTATAGAGAATTACAAGAAGATAAAGGACTTTTTAGAGAGTAAGGGATATGTATTTACCAGTCAGACAGACACGGAAACCGTTGCTAAGCTGTTGGATTATTATTATAACGGTGATCCAAGAGAAACTATAGCAAAGGCTGTGTCTGAAATTGAGGGTTCATACGCTTTGGGAATTCTTTTTAAGGATTTTCCTGATGAAATTTTTGCAGTTAGAAAGGATTCTCCGCTTATTGTCGGTACAGGTGAGGGAGAAAGCTTTATAGCATCTGATGTACCTGCTATAATAAAATACACTAAAAAATACTATCTGCTCGAAGAAAATGAAATTGCGGTATTAAAAGCAGATGACATTAAGTTTTACGATATTCACGGAATGAGTATTCAAAAGGAGCTGCTGACTGCTAACTGGGATATGGAGGCTGCTGAAAAGGGCGGTTATGAGCATTTTATGCTTAAAGAAATTCACGAACAGCCTAATGCCGTCAAAATGACTATCTCGCCAAGAATAGTTGACGGAATGCCTGACTTTTCTGAATCTGGTATTTCAAGTGAGCTTTTGAGCAGCTTCGAACATATATTTATAGTCGCGTGCGGAACAGCTATGTATGCAGGTATGGTAGGTAAGTATATAATAGAAAGGCTTTCAAGAATACCCGTAACCGTTGATGTTGCATCAGAATTCAGATACAGAGATCCTATTCTCACCGATAGGGATTTGGTTATTCTGGTCTCACAGTCGGGAGAAACGGCAGATACACTGGCATCACTAAGGCTTGCAAAAAAAATCGGCGCTGCAACTATGTCTATTGTCAACGTAAAGGGTTCGTCAATCGCAAGAGAATCGGATTATGTAATTTATTCTCATGCTGGACCTGAAATTTCAGTTGCATCGACAAAAGCTTATATGGTACAGATTTCGGTTTTTTATCTGCTTGCCTTTGAGCTGGCATACTCAAACGGTACAATAACCGAAGACGAGTGCAGAAGGCTTGTATCTGTTCTTCAGACAATACCTGAAAAGATCGAAGAGGTTTTGAAGGAAAAAGACGGAGTATCATATATAGCATCTCAGCTTATGGGAACTGATAATCTTTTCTATATAGGCAGAGGTCTTGATTATGCGCTGAGTATGGAGGGTTCGCTGAAGCTCAAGGAAATATCCTATATACACTCTGAGGCTTATGCTGCCGGAGAACTAAAGCATGGTCCTATTTCGCTTGTAAACGACGGAATGCCTGTAATTGCAGTTGCAACTCAAAGAGAGTTGTTTGATAAGACGATAAGCAATGTAAAGGAAGTAAAGGCAAGGGGGGCAAAGGTAATCCTTATAACACATTCCTCTTTGAGCATTGACGAAGACGCGGCAGATTTTATAATAGGCTTGCCGACTATTGACGATATGCTTATGCCTATGATTGCGGCAGTACCGCTGCAGCTTATTGCTTATTATACATCAGTACTAAAGGGTAATGACGTTGATAAGCCTAGAAATTTGGCTAAATCAGTTACTGTTGAATAGATTATTGGGCAGCTTTACAGCTGCCCGCATTATTTTTATCATTGTTTAAGCATTAATGATAATAAAATGTCTTACTGAATCTTTCATCTTGTCTATTGACTCTGTAAGACTTTTGGGAGGATCTATGAGAAGTTATAAAGCGTTTGTTTTCGATTTTGATTTGACTTTGGCTGACAGTTCAAAGGGTATTTTCATATGCTACAAAAAGTGTTTAGAGCATTTTGGCTACAGTAAACCGAATAACGATGAAATATTTTCAACAATCGGACACACAATTAAAGATTCCTTGGGTTTGCTAATAGGTGAAAAGCCTGAAAATATTGATGAAATGCATAAATATTATGTAAGCCTTGCGGACGAGTATATGGTGGAAAATACTGATTTTTATCCCAATGTTATCGATGTACTTCAGCTGTTGAAACAGTCAGGCATAAAAGTAGGAATAGTATCGACTAAATTCAGATACAGAATTATGCAGAGCTTTGAAAGAGCAGGTACTTTTCCCGTTGATGAAATTGTGGGCGGTGAAGATGTGAAAACCCATAAGCCTGATCCTAGTGGACTTTTGCTAATGCTCAATCGTCTTGGAGTTTCAAAGAGGGAAACTCTGTACATAGGCGACAGCTTTATCGACGCTGAAACCGCACAAAATGCTGATGTCGATTTTGCGGGAGTTTTAACAGGCTCTACTACAGCAGATACTTTTGATAAATATCCAAATATTATGATAAGGGAAAGCGTTTCTGATATTGTTAATGCATTAGTTACATGTAGGGAAAATTAGATGAATAAATGTTAATAAATTATTAAATCTGCTTGCTTAATAATACATACAATGGTATAATAATTTAAAGCTTTTGGGAATTTTTAATGAATATAAGGTCTAGGGCAGGGTGAAAATAATTTTTCAAT
>CANRKQ010000110.1 GCA_947631265.1 uncultured Clostridia bacterium
GAATTTGCAGTCCATGTCTTAACATGAGTAAGACGTGTTCCTTCTATTTCAGGGCTTGGTAGCTGAATTTCTTTTACCGATACTTTCATATTTTCGCCCTTATGCTAAGGCGTTCACCCCCGTCCTATTTGTGTTGGATTTATTTTTCTTGACAATACACTTATACAGTACATCACTATCAACCATACCTACAAACTCAGGATTTATATTTCTCAAGAATGCTAAAATCTCTTTGAGAAGACTTACTATCTCGCTGTCAGAGCCGTTATCAAGCATTCCCTGCAGCTTTGACAAAGGTGCTATAACCTCAGGGTCAGTTTTTGCGTTTCTGTTATCACCTACCATAGCAAGCGTAGGTGCTGTAGCAAGACCGCCCTTTGCAAGCTTTGGTATAAGCGGAGGCTCTTCAGGCATTGTAAAGTGCCAATCCTTACCGAATAAGTCACCTATAACTCCTGCTACCTTACCAACGCAATTTATAATTGCGCTTATGGCCCTGTATATACCTCCCCATAAAAGATTAATACCGTCAATAATAAGATTAATTACACCTTTTATAATTGACCATACTGTGTCCCAAACTGCTTTTGTTATCTTTTTAATAGCTTCCCATGCTGCTTTCCAGTCACCTTTGAATACTGCCTTAACAAAGTCAATTATTCCGCTTAACCAGTCGATAACACCAGATACTACTCCCTTAACAGCTTCAATTAAACTATCAAACACCCCCATAATAAAAGTAATGATTGTGTTTAATGTCGGTTTGATATACTCCCAAACACGTTTTATAATGTTACTTATTCCGCTGATAACATTTTGTATCTCAGAACCTTTATCTTTAAACACTCCAGCAACCTTTGAAAATAACTCTTTAAGTTTGCCAAGTGCCTCAATAATAACGCTTCCTGCCCAAGAGCCTATAGGCTTTAAAACTTTGTTATAGAAAGTTTCTAATCCCGGTCTTATCGAATTAATGATAGTGCCTAATCCGTCTAAAAGACTTGAAAATGTTTCAATTGCGGCAGGCGCACCCTTTTCAAACACCCACGACGCCAACGGTAAGAGTACTGTTTCAAATGCATCGCCTAACACTCCGCCTATGGCATTGCTGAGTGAAGTAACACCTTCAAGCAAAGTGTTTATACTCGTCAAAACAGGCGTAAAGTCAAGACCTCCTGCCCACTTAGCTAACGAGCCTGTAATTCTTTCTACAAAACCCGATATTGAATTAAACAAGTTAAGCAGATTGAGCATAATAGAATCACCAAGACCTGCACTTGTCCATGCTTCGGTAAAGCCTTTCGATAAATTTCCTAATCCAGTATAAATATTTTTTACTATATTAAGAATATTTGAGAAGAACTTTACTCCTGCTGAGCTATCAAACGCTCTTCCAATACTGTCAGATATAGCAGCCCACATATTGTTTAGGTTTGTTGCATAGTCGAGAATTGCCTTTATAATCTTTTTTCCAGTATCGCCTTTATTCCAAGCCTTATCAAATGCCCCTGCTATTTTGCCTACATTTGCAACTATACTTCTCACAAGGTTTAAGATACTGCTTACAAGCCTTTCACCTGTGCCGTCTGTCCAAACGTCTTTGAAATCCTTTCCGATGTCTACAAATAGCTTTTTTATCTTTCCTGCTGTGGTTTTAATACTGTCCATAACAGGCTGACCGTGCTTAGACCAAGCGTCTTTTATTGGTGCAAACAATTCGGACATTATCTTCTTAAACTTAGCGCCAAGCTTTTCTGCCGCCTTACTGCCTTTAGTATCGACAGCGTCAAAATCTACTCCGTCATCTTCACTATCGGATTTTTCCTTGCTAGTGTCTTGAGCTTTATTCATAACATCATAGCTATTCAGATATTTCTCTGCTTCCTCTGATGATTTTTTTGCAGTCTGAGAAGCTTGCTTTGCCGCCTGTTTTGACTTATCGTATGTAGTGCCGAACACTCCTGAAATAAAGCTAGCTACCTTTGCCATAACCTGAGACAATGCATTCATAAGCTTAGTCAATATCGGTAGCACCGTTGAAATAACAGGCTGAAAGGCTATTTTAAAATTAGCTTTAAGATTGTTTAGTGACTTCTGAAACTCCTTTGACTGAGACATAGCGTCAGAAAACAAAGATTTAAGCCCTCGAAAAGCACCGTACAATGCGGCAGTAATAAAGGTTGCTTTGAATACGCCTTTTACAGTTTTACCTAGCTTGGAGAACAGTCCGTTTGTATTTCTTGCGCTCTTATCTGTTGATTTTAGATGTGACTGCAGTTTGCTAAAGGCTGATTTTCCTGCACTACCGACCCCTAAAATAGCCGTCTTGATTTTTGAAAATCTGCTGTTTGCTCTCTTTATCGGATTTTCTAAGTTGTTTTTTATTGCGTTTCCAACAGAAGCAGAAGTCTTTTTCACGGCATTGCTTGCCTGACTTGCAGCAACGTTTACCGTCTGCCCTGCCTTTGTAACTGCTTGATTTAGCTTACTTTCTGTCCGTGAAACTGATTCCTGAAGTCTTATCAGCTTATCCTGTGCTGCAGTAAATGCCTTATCTGCTAATAAGGCTTCGTTACTATCTGCACCTTTGGCATTGGCAATTTGATTGTACTTAGCAAATAATTCATCTGCCTCTCGCTGTGCGTCTCCTATTTTTGCATAAGTTACGTCCAGCTTTTGATTTAAGAGTTCAACAGGATTGGTCGCCGCTCTAAATGATTCTGAAAGCTTTTCTGTTTTCTCTGTAGCTTTCCCGACATATTTATCAAGCTCGTCCATAGACGGAACAGGAGAAGCCATAGTGCTTTTTTTAGGGGCGCTTACTTCCGCCTTGGTATTCGCATTAATATCGGTGGATTTTGCAGCAGATTCCGTGAATTTTTTCTGCTCTGCCTCCATTCGTGCCATACACTTACTTATAGCACTTTCAACATCTGAATATGTTTGTGTAAATGTATCTTTAACACCCTTTGCAGCCTTTTCTGCTGCTTTTTTAGAATCCTCAAACGGCTTAGCAATACTCTTATTTGCCTTTTCAGACGCTTTCTGCATACTCTCAAAAGGTTTCTGAATACTTTTCTCAAGCCTTCCGTTTATTTCTTCAACCGAACCTGAAAACTTATCAGCTATTCCCTTTGTGAGCTTTTTAAGCTGTTCTTCAATCTTACTGTTAAGAGTAAGATCTAAAGTTATCGCTCCGGCAGATGTACTCATCTTTTATTCACCTCCTTAACTGAACATCTCAGCAAGCATTTTTTCAAGCTCCAATATATCAGCCTTTGCCTTTTCAGTATCTTCACGTTTCTTATTGGCAAGAAACTCGTTCCATTCACGTCTTATTCTCATTTCGCCTGCACCAAAGGCTTTTATGCGCTCCTTGTCAGTTTCACAGCGTACCTCTACGACCCTCCCCAAAGGAGTATCGTCCATAAGACCGCTTACCAGCAAAGCCCAATCGCTGTAATGAAGCTCGTCTTGCTCGCTCGGTAATATATGATATTGCTTTGCAATACTCTGCTTTATAAGCTCTTTGTCAAACTCAACATCATATACCGGCTCATCATTGCTTCTTTTCAGGAAATCGTTCCTCCAGATTTTCGGGTTCTTCACCCGTTACAGCAGCCATAATAAGCTCAAATAGTGCTTGATATGCCGCCCACGAAAGGTTCATAGCATCAACCTTTTTAGCTCCGTCTTTTCCTAAAGCTAACTTTACGACCTCATCTAAACGGTTTAAGTCATCTTCGGAAATTTTATCTTCTGTATTTACATCTTTATCGTTATAAAGCTTTAACATCTTTTCGACATTTTTCTTGCGGTCGTCAACCGGCAGAATTTCATCTCCTATTCTTATTTCAGGAGATCCAACAAGTAATTTCTTGTCAAGTGTATACATCTTTGCCATAATAAAAATCCTTTCTTATAAAAAAATCAGCACTTCAAAAAGGAGTGCTGTTATTATGTTGTTTAATTAGCTAGTTTTTTTTACAACTGCATAGCTTTAAGCGTGTTTATGCAGCAGCCGCTGTAAACTCAGGCTTACCGTCTGACATAAAGTCAAATGCAAGCGGAGCTACCGCTGT
>CANRKQ010000111.1 GCA_947631265.1 uncultured Clostridia bacterium
TGCGTTATCTCATCAAATCCTGACGCTTATGCTCTTGAACGCGCAAAGAAAAATAAAATTCCGACGCGGGTAATATCGAGAAAGGAATTTAACAGCGTAAGCAGTTACACCAAAGCTGTAACTGACGCTCTTGTAGAGGAAAAAGCCGACCTTGTTGTATATGCAGGATTTATGACTATATTAGATGAGCAGATAGTAAAGGTCTTTGAAAACAGAATGATGAATGTTCATCCGTCGCTTATCCCCTCTTTCTGCGGAAAGGGCTATTACGGACTTCACGTTCACGAGGAGGTTCTAAAAAAAGGAGTTAAGCTAACAGGCGCTACCATTCACTTTGTTACTGAGGAATGTGACGGAGGTCCTATAATTCTGCAAAAGGCGGTTGAGGTAAGAAATGATGACACCCCTGAAATTCTTCAGAAAAGAGTTATGGAGGAAGCTGAGTGGGTAATACTTCCTCAGGCTGTATCTCTGTTCTGCGAGGACAGAATTACAGTCAAAGACAACAAAGCGTACGTTAAATAACGGACGTAATTCAATAAGTTCTGCCGCTTTCACGATAGTGAAGATATACTGAATTTTTAAAGCGGAGTCTTTGCTTTATGAAATTATTATTTACTAATATATCAGGAGGAATAATATGAAAACCATCGACATTTATGAAGAGCTGAAAAGAAATCCTTATCCGGGCAGAGGTATAATCATCGGAAAATCAGCCGACGGAAAAAACGCCGTTACCGCATATTTCATAATGGGACGCAGCGTGAACTCAAGGAACAGAGTGTTCACCGAAACGGCTGACGGAATAAGGACAGAGGCATTTGACCCGTCTCTGCTGACAGATCCGCATCTTATTATCTACTCGCCTGTGAGGGTTCTGGGCAACAAGACAATTGTCACAAACGGCGACCAGACCGACACGATATACGAGCTTATGGATAAACAGCAGACCTTTGAGCAGGCTCTGCGCACCCGCGAGTTTGAAGATGACGCACCGAACTACACACCGCGCATTTCGGGAATTATGCACATAGAAGATGATACATACAACTATGCAATGTCTATACTCAAGTCAGCAAACGGAAATCCGCGTTCGTGCGAGAGATTTACCTACTCATACACAAATCCGCTTAACGGCGAAGGAAGATTTATACACACCTATACGGGCGACGGCGATCCGCTTCCGAGCTTTGAAGGCGAACCTAAAAAAATCTCCATACCAAACGACATTCAAGAATTTTCAGATTCTCTGTGGAACAGCTTAAATGAGGACAATAAGGTTTCACTTTTTGTAAGATTCATTGACCTTGAAACTAAAAAGTATAAGACAGTCATTACAAATAAAAATAAGTAGTAAATTACAATTCATATATAATATTGAGAGGAGGAAAATGCTCCGTTAAATAATTAAGGAGCATAATAAAAAATGAGTAATGAAATGCAACTGAAATACGGCTGCAATCCGAATCAAAAGCCGTCAAGAGTTTATATGGCAGACGGAAGTGAACTTCCTGTGACAGTACTTAACGGAAAGCCGGGATATATCAATCTTCTTGACGCTTTCAACGGCTGGCAGCTTGTTAAGGAGCTTAAAAAGGCAACAGGTATGTGTGCGGCAACATCGTTCAAGCATGTTTCCCCTGCCGGAGCGGCTGTCGGAAAGCCTCTTTCTGACACACTTAAAAAGATTTACTGGGTTGACGATCTGGGCGAGCTTTCTCCGATGGCATGCGCTTATGCAAGAGCAAGAGGCGCTGACAGAATGTCATCTTACGGGGATTTTATAGCTCTTTCCGACGAATGTGACGCTTGCACAGCAATGATGATCAAAAGAGAGGTTTCTGATGGAATTATTGCTCCCTCATATACAGACGAGGCTCTGGAAATCTTAAAGAGCAAGAGAAAGGGAACATATAATATTCTTCAGATCGATGAGAGCTATACTCCTAACCCTGTTGAAACAAAGCAGGTGTACGGGGTAACGTTCGAGCAAGGCAGAAACGAACTTGAAATAAACACAGCTCTGCTTGAAGAAAACATTCCTACAGAAAACAAAACAATTCCTGAGGATAAGAAAATAGATTTGCTTATTTCTCTTATAACTCTAAAATACACGCAGTCTAACAGCGTATGCTATGTAAAAGACGGTCAGGCAATCGGCATCGGCGCAGGTCAGCAGTCGAGAATTCACTGCACAAGGCTTGCAGGAAACAAGGCTGATGTTTGGTGGCTGCGCCAGTCACCGCAGGTGCTTGACCTTGATTTCAAAGATGACATAAGGCGTCCTGACAGGGATAACGCAATTGACGTATATATTTCAGACGAGTATGAAGACATTCTAGCAGAGGGCGTTTGGCAGAACACATTCAAGACAAAGCCACCTGTATTCACAAAAGAAGAGAAAAAGGCTTGGATTGCAAAAAACAAGGACGTTTGTCTAGGCTCTGACGCATTTTTCCCATTCGGAGATAATATAGAGCGTGCAAGAAAAAGCGGAGTGGCTTATATTGCCGAGCCGGGCGGTTCTATCAGAGACGACAATGTAATAGAAACCTGCAACAAATACAACATTGCTATGAGCTTTACCGGAATAAGATTATTCCACCACTAAAAAATTAGCCAGATAGCGAATAATTTTATAAAGAATATAAGATACTGTCAGCAGAGGTTTAAAGCAACGCGTTGACACAAATACAAAACTGCGATAAAGAACGGAGGATTACAATGAAAATTTTAGTAGTCGGGGGCGGCGGACGCGAACACGCGATTATAATGAAACTTGCCGAATCACCCAAAGTAGAAAAGCTGTATTGCACACCGGGCAACGGCGGAATATCGAAATACGCGGAGTGCTTTGATATAGGCGCCTGCGATATTGATGGAGTTGTAGCTCTTGCCAAAAGGCTTTCAGTTGATATGGTGGTTGTAGCTCCTGACGATCCTCTTGTACTTGGTATGGTTGACGCGCTACAGGCAGAGGGATTCAAGACATTCGGTCCTAAAAAGGCTGCTGCTGTCATAGAAGGCTCAAAGGTATTTTCAAAAGAGCTTATGAAAAAGTACAATATTCCTACTGCGAAATATGAGGTCTTTACCGACAGTCAAAAAGCAATTGATTATATCAGGGAGCAAAACACCTATCCTACTGTTGTAAAGGCAGACGGTCTGGCTCTTGGAAAGGGTGTTATAATTGCTGAAAATGAGTCTCAGGCAATTGACGCTGTAAACTCAATTATGAAGGATAAAATTTTCGGTGAAAGCGGTTCTCGGCTTGTTGTTGAGGAATTTCTCACAGGTCCTGAGGTTTCGGTGCTGTCATTTACAGACGGCAAAACGATAGTTCCAATGATTTCATCAATGGATCACAAAAGAGCTTTAGACGGCGACAAGGGTCTGAACACAGGCGGAATGGGAACTGTTGCGCCTAATCCTTACTACACAGACGATATTGCTAAAGAATGTATGGAAAAAATCTTTCTTCCTACCATAAATGCTATGAACGCTGAGAACAGAACCTTTGAGGGTTGCTTATACTTCGGGCTTATGCTTACTCCTGACGGTCCTAAGGTAATTGAATACAACTGCCGTTTCGGCGATCCTGAAACTCAGGTGGTTCTGCCAATGCTTGAGGGCGATTTGTGCGAAATATTTGAGGCTATTTACAATCATGAGCTTGATAAGGTTTCGATCGACTGGAAACAGGGATACTGTACCTGTGTTGTAATGGCAAGCGGCGGCTATCCGAAATCTTACGCCAAGGGCATTGAAATTCACGGTCTCGATGAAAATGGACAGATAGATAATGCTTTTATTTACCACGCCGGAACTAAGCTTGATAACGGCATTTTTTTAACAAACGGAGGAAGAGTTCTGGGAGTTACCTGCAATGCACTTACATTACAGGGTGCGCTTTACAAGTCTTATAATGCTGTTTCAAAAATAAAATGGGAAAATGTTCATATCAGAAGTGACATAGGCAAGCGCGCTTTAGAGGCACTAGACAGCGATCCTCTTGATCTTCATTACAAAGACGATATGGAGGATTACATTGAAGAAAACGGCGTATA
>CANRKQ010000112.1 GCA_947631265.1 uncultured Clostridia bacterium
AACAAAAAATCGCGTACAAAAATAGTACGCGATTCGCCTGCGGCGGCTCGCCGCTGGTCGAGGTGACGGGACTTGAACCCACGACCTCTGCGTCCCGAACGCAGCGCTCTACCAAACTGAGCCACACCTCGATATGAGAGATTGTAATTCAATCTCTGTTTTTGGTTAATCTCTTAATAGGTGCTTGTAGATCCAAGCAGTAAACCGTTTCGGCATAAGAAATAAAATTAGCTGAGCCGTACACGGAATAATAAAATCAAATATATTTGAAAAACCGCTTTTAAAAAGGTCTTTTCTCACCTTGATGAATGATTTAGTATTTGCCCAATTTTTACGGCGCTTGAGGTTGTCTTTTGAAACTCGGTATTTAACCAAAATCTCGGGAAGATTTTCACCAACAGCGCCTGCCATAAGCATTTTTGTAATAAACTCGTAATCCTCACAGCGTTTGATGTCAGTATATCCGCCGACTTTTTCAGCCATTGACTTTTTAAAAATAAGAGTCTGGTTGTTAAAAGGATTTCTGCGCTTTGCATATTTCATTATCTTATCGTGAGTTAAAGGCGTCTTTTTTACGGCAATCGGCTTACCGGTAGTGTTGTCAAATTCCTCAATATATGCGCCAACCATATCAAGCTTTGGGTTTTTTAAAAACATCAAGAGCTGTTTCTGGCAGCGGTTAGGAAGACTAATGTCGTCTGAATCCATTTTGGCAATAAGCTCATACTTGCACGCCTTGATCCCCGCATTTGCGGCAAGACCTGTTCCTACATTTTCAATAAGCCTTACGGAATTAAAAATGTCGCTGTATTCGCTCTCAAAGGATTTTACAATTACGTTTAATTCATCTGTCAGCTTACCGTCGCATACTAAAACAAAATCTGACGGTGGTACTGTTTGTGTAAGCATACTTTCTAAGCTTTCGGAAAGATATGCAGGATTTTCTTTTATATAAACCGACATAAGCACGCTGTATGGCGGTAGATTGTTTCTGATAAAGTCCATAATTATTTTCCTTTTATATAATTAGTTTCTTTAATCATCTGCATTTATAATTATAATATACTAGTTTGATTTTGTCAATCACAATATTAGTTTTATTTGCTGAGACTTATTAGTACTTGATTATATAATAAAAAAGTGATATAATAACTCCAATAAGCTTATACAGTTTTTCTTTTGAAAATTATTGTGCAGATAAAGTAAATGTATCAATACATATAATTTAGAAAGGCGTTGCAATTATGAATAATAAAGAACAGTTCAAAAGAATGATAATGTTCTTTTCGGGATTTGTAATAGCACTTGCAGTTTCGGCTGTATTCAGCGTTATATGGACGTCGTATTATAACTACAGCGAGGAATTAAAACAAAAAATCTACTGGCAAAACGGTAATGTGCTGCTCGTTCTGTTGTATATGCTGCTATATATAGTATTTGGCAGGTCATTCGGAGGATTTAGAGTAGGCTCGCTCAAAACTGTCGGATTGATTGGCTCGCAGGTTCTGACTGTGTTGTTTACAAACTTTTTTGCCTATATCTTTATCAGCCTTATAGGCAGAGGATTTTTACGCTTAGGTCCGACTGTATTAATGACCATAATAGATTTTATCTGTATAATATTCTGGTCGTTTGCCAGTAAGGCCATATATGCTAGAATTTATCCTCCTAAAAAAATGATTATCGTTTTCGGAAGTACTTCGGCAAGGGACTTAGTTCAGAAAATGAGCGTTCGGGTTGATAAATACATTATATGCTCGTCAATTAGCATTGAAGAACCCCTTGAGGTTATTAATAAAAAGATTTTAGGCTATGACGGAGTTATTTTATGTGACATTCCGTCTCAGATAAGAAATAAAATATTGAAGTATGCTTATGAAAATTCAATAAGGACTTATATAAACCCAAAGCTTTCTGATATTATTATACGCGGCGCCGATGAAGTTCATCTGTTTGATACTCCTCTTATACTTAGTAAAAATATAGGGTTCGGCTTTGAGGAAAAGATAATTAAACGCTTTGTTGACATACTGCTTTCTCTTATTGCAGTTATTATAACTTCACCGTTTATGCTTATTATTGCACTTTGTATCAAGCTTTATGACAGAGGTCCTGTATTTTACAAGCAGACAAGACTTACTCAGGGCGGAAGAAAATTTAATGTAATTAAATTCAGAAGTATGATAGTAAATGCAGAACAAGACGGTGTTGCAAGATTAGCCTCCGATAAGGACGTTAGAATAACGCCGATAGGTAAGTTTATAAGAAAAACCCGCCTTGACGAACTGCCCCAGCTGTTTAATATTCTGAACGGAGATATGTCTTTTGTGGGCCCGAGACCTGAACGCCCCGAAATAGCGGCGCAGTATCTTGAGGATATGCCCGAATTTAAGTTCAGATTAAAGGTCAAAGCCGGTCTTACGGGATATGCTCAGGTGCTGGGAAAGTACAACACAACGCCTTATGATAAGCTAAAGCTCGATTTGATTTACATTGAGAACCACTCTCTTTTGCTTGACTTAAAAATAATGCTACAGACGCTGAAAATTATATTTGTTCCCGAAAGCACCGAGGGTGTGGAAAGCGGAAAAACTACCGCTAAAAAGGTAAACAGGAAGATTGAGAATAAATAATCTTATTTACTATAATATTAATTTAAAAGACGGTTTTGTTATTGACCGTCTTTTTATATGCTATTTTATAAATAAAATCTTTATAAATAAAATCCCGATACTAAATGCATCGGGATAAAAGCTTTCTATTTTGTTTTTACAGCTTTAACAGCACTCCATTTTGAACTATATACCGTTGTTTTTTTACCGTTTAGAACAAGAGTTTTATATGCCTTTGCTCTAATAAAATATTTCTTTTTGCGTTTCAGTTTTTTTATAGTTACTTTGCTTTTGTTCTTTTTAATAGTATATGTCTGTGTCTTTTTAGCTTTGAATTTTCTGCTTGTTGAAACTTCAACATTGTAGCCAGTAACATCTTTAATCTTATTCCAAGTGATCTTAATAGTTTTCTTTTTATGGGATTTTGCTTTAACCTTTGTTACTTTTTTTAAATCTGGTTTTTGGTCGGGCGAGAAAACATAAATTTGTGTGGGGTTTAATCTCGTTGTCTGTGAAGTATAACTTCCATCAGTATTGTTAAACTTATAGTTTAATGTGATGTTAATATCGTTAATAGCTGTTGACCAATCAACAACGATAAAATCAATATAATTTGTTTCAGTCTCATTATCAGAATTTGCAGGAACATTTATATTGTATTCAAAGTTACCTTTATAGGTAACAACGGAATTTAAACCCTTGACCGAAAAACAAAGCCCGTATATTTTATGGTTTTCAAAGAACTCCAAAGTGCATTTTTTTAGCAATGCCGGGTCTTTAATTAAATTTTTTGCAGTAGCGACAGTTGAGATAACAAACCAATTCGGAACTGAGTTAGAATAAAGAACACCCTTTTGCAAATGACTTTGTTCATTTTGCGCTGCTGACGAAATAATTCCGCAGAATGATGTTATACCCATAATTAAAGTAACAACAAGACAAAGAATTTTTTTCATAATAATTCCCCTACTCGTTTATTTTTGTGTGCTGAACTGCGCTTTCTCTGTATATTTATATTACCATAACAAAAGTATAATTGTCAATGGATTAGAAATAAGCAATAAAAACACCGATACAGAAAAACTGCATCGGTGTTAGTTTTTTTATAGAATTTTAAGCTATCTTACGCTATCTTACTTCTCCTCTTCGCCGTAAAGCTTTTGAAGTCTGAGCAGATAATCGTATCTGTCTGATGCGTTCTTAACCGCGTTATCAAACAGCTTTTCAGCTCTTTCAGGATTTTGTCTTGCAAGAGCGTTGTATCTAACCTCGCCCATGATGAAGTCTTTATA
>CANRKQ010000113.1 GCA_947631265.1 uncultured Clostridia bacterium
AACGAGGAACAAAGAGTTTATATTTCCTCAGCTGACTTTATGACAAGAAATACAATCAGACGTGTTGAGGTTGCTGTTCCGATATATGACAATGAAATAAAAACAAAAATTTTCAGATATTTTAAAACTCAGATCAACGATAACGTCAAGGGAAGAGTTTTGCAGTCTAACGGCATTTATAAAAAGCAAAAGCAGGACGACTTTGATTCTATTGACGCTCAGCAGCAGTTCTTTGACGAGGCGTATAAAAACGCACCAAAGAAAGTCGCTGAACCGTCAGATAAGAAAAAGAACATATCTATTTTTAAGCGTATTTTATCCCTTTTTAAAAAGAAATAAAAGAACTCCTTTGGGTTTGCAATGATCCAAAGGAGTTTTTCTTTTAAATAATCCTATCAGGCAGCCTCCGTTTCTGATACTCTGTTTGCAATATCCTTTCTGAAAATCAGTTTAAACAGTATTCTTACCAGCGGCTGAATGAAAAACAGTTGTGAAAAAAACGCAAACGGGAAGTTAAAGCACACAAGCTTTAACCAGTTTGCAAACAAAGTCAAAATGCTGAATCCGCTGTAATACGGATAGTAAAGCAGAGCTGCAATAAAGCTCATTGCAGGACACATAATCGCAACTGTTGCACAGATGATAGCAGTTTCAAAATTCATAGGGTTTGATTTTTCAGGATCAAACACCTTACAAGCCAGCTTGAACGAATATGGACTTCCTATAAATATTTCAAGCGAATAAGCTAAAACAAACTCTGTTATAACCACCGCCCAGATCGGAAGATATGTACCGAACATATAAACTCCTCCCTGATGATTAATTGCAGAAATGACGCTGTTTGTTCCATTGACTGTCATAAGAGTGTTTCCGTTCACCACATAAAGACTGAAAAACACATAAGCATGAACCGTTATCAGTACTGTCAGAAAAGCGAAAACCATTCTTTGAAATTGATTTCTTGGCATAATAATCTCCTTTTCTTATTTTTGAGCGCAAAAAAACACACGAACACTTATATTTGTAAATCACAGAAAGCCCGTTCCGTAATCAGATTTACATACATAAAGTATCACATGTGTCGTTGCAAACTGTATTAAATTATTAGCAGATATTTATCTGTAATATTAAAGTATTATATCATAATTTACGGCATTTGTCAATATCTGAGGAATAAATTTCTTGCCGTAATAACAATTATTCCTTATCCTTCATGCACAAAACCATAACTGCCTTTTGAGCGTGAAGTCTGTTTTCTGCCTCTTCAAATATCTCATCAGCGTGAGCCTCAAATACCTTTTCGGTGATTTCCTCTTCTCTGTGCGCAGGCAGACAATGCTGAACCATAGCGTCAGGCTTTGCCTGCTCCATAATCTCGTCATTTATCTGATAGCCCTCAAAGGCAATCTTTCTTTTTTCGGTTTCTGCTTCCTCGCCCATAGAAGTCCATACATCGGTAAACAGCACATCGCAGTCCTGCGCTGCCTCGATAGGCTTGTCTGTCATAAAGAACTTGTCACCGTACTCTTTTGCAAAATCCAAGACCTGCTTGTCAGGCTGATAGTCAGCAGGGCAAGCAATAGATACGCTCATACCGACCTTTAAACAGCCTACAATAAGCGAATTAGCCATATTATTTCCGTCGCCGATATAACCCATCTTAAGTCCCTCAAGACGTCCCTTGAACTCTCTTATAGTCATAAGGTCTGCAAGAACCTGACATGGGTGGCAAAAGTCAGTAAGCCCGTTTATTACAGGAATAGAACCGAACTTCGCTAGATCCTCGACCTCTTTTTGCTCAAAGGTTCTTATCATAATTCCGTCAATGTAGCGGGACAGTACCCTTGCGGTGTCCTGAACTGGCTCTCCCCTGCCTATCTGCAAATCATTAGACGACAAAAACAGCGGATTACCGCCTAGCTGATACATTCCCGTTTCAAATGAAACCCGTGTTCTGGTTGAGGCTTTTTGAAAAATCATACCCAAAGTTTTTCCCTTGAGCAATTGATGCTCAATACCGTTTTTGTTTTCATACTTCAGCTGGTCAGCAAGATTTAAGATTTCAATAATCTCCTCTTTAGATAAATCAAGCATTTTAAGTAAATGTTTCATATTTATTTCTCCTTTATTAACTGTCTAAAATATTTTTAAGTATACTCAGTCCCTTATTGATCTCATCTTTTGTTATATTAAGCGGAGGCAAAAGCCGCAGCTTTTCCTTTGCTGTGAGAACAAGCAGTCCGTTGTCAAGACATTCTTTGCAAACATCTGCCGCCTTTTTTGTTTTAAGTCTTATACCAAGCATAAGACCTAAGCCGTCTACTCCGTCAACCTCATTAATCTTACAAAGCTCGGTTTTGATGTACTTGCCCTTTTGTGCGACTTCATCTAAAAAACCGTCGGCAAGCACTCGTTTTAAAACAACATTACCACCTGCACAGCTTATCGGATTTCCTCCGAATGTCGAACCGTGCATACCCTTTGAAAGTACATTGCAGCACTTATCATTTGCCATACAAACGCCTATAGGAACTCCGCCTGCCAAGCCTTTTGCAAGAGTTACAATGTCGGGTTTAATTCCATAATGCTCGCACGCCAAGAACTTTCCTGTTCTACCAACACCTGTCTGAACCTCATCGCAGATAGCAAGTATATCTCTCTTTGTGCACTCGTCAGCGATTGCCTTAACAAAATCCTTATCAAGCGGAATAACTCCGCCCTCGCCCTGAACGCACTCAAACATAACAGTGCAGACTGTATCCTTATTGTCATCTAAAGTATTTATAAGAGCGTCAATATCATTTGCGGGAGTGTTTATAAACCCCTCAACAAACGGGAAGAAATAATTGTGAAAGCTGTCCTGACCTGTTGCGGAAAGAGTACAAAGCGTTCTTCCATGAAAGCTGTTTAAAAGAGTAATTATATTGTGCCTGCCCTTGCCGTATTTATCAAAGCTGTATTTTCTCGCCAGCTTTATTGCACACTCGTTTGCCTCAGCGCCCGAATTGCCGAAAAATATCTTTGAATACCCCGTTGATTCGGTAAGCGTCTGTGCGAAATCTGCCGAAACCTTTGTGTAATAGTAATTCGACGTGTGCTGGATTGAATGTGCCTGCTTTGAAACAGCCTCTGCCCACTCGTTATCGCAAAAACCCAGACTGTTTGTTCCTATCCCCGAGCCGAAATCAATGTATTTTTTGCCGTTTTCATCAACGGCTGTACGCTCTTTTCCGCTGTCAATAACAACATCAAAACGTCCGTATGTAGGCATTATATGCTCGTTGAATTTCTCTATAGTTGACATTTCCCTCTCCTTTTTAATATGTTAAATTTATCAAATAAACTGTGTTCCTACGCCCTCGCTTGAAAGTAATTCTATCAAAATCGAGTGTGGAACTCTGCCGTCTATTATGGAAGTCTTTTTAACTCCGCGCCTTACCGCCTCAACACAGCAGTCTATCTTAGGGATCATACCTCCGCTGATTATTCCCTTTTTCTTAAGGTAAGCCACCTCGGAGACATTCACCTGCTTTATTAACGTACTCTCATCATTCTTGTCCTCCAAAAGACCTGCTATGTCCGTCATAAGGATAAGATTTTCTGCCCTCAGACAGCTTGCTATCCTAGCGGCAGCCGTATCGGCGTTTATGTTATATGCATCTCCCTGCTCGCTTGTTGCGACAGTAGAAATAACAGGTACAAAACCGCTGTTTAATGCGTCAATAATAGGACGTGTAGAAACCCTTTTTATCTCACCGACATAGCCCAAATCGCTTTCTCCATCAAGCTTTTCGGCAACTATCATTTCTCCGTCAATTCC
>CANRKQ010000114.1 GCA_947631265.1 uncultured Clostridia bacterium
GAAAGCTCAATTACTTCCATTCTGTCAAGCAGCGGTCCCTGAATTGTATTCAGATTGTTTGCTGTAGTTATAAACAGTACATTTGATAAGTCAAAAGGCATTTCAATATAATGATCTCTAAACTCTTTGTTCTGTTCACTGTCTAGCACTTCTAGCATTGCCGACGACGGATCGCCTCTGAAATCATTGCTCATTTTATCTATTTCATCAAGCAGCATAACAGGATTATTTGTTCCTGCCTGCCTGAGAGCGTTTATAATTCTACCGGGCATTGCGCCTACATAGGTTTTTCTGTGACCTCTTATATCCGATTCGTCTTTTACTCCGCCGAGCGATACCCTTACATACTGCCTTCCAAGAGCGTGTGCTATTGATTTTCCAATTGAAGTTTTACCCACTCCGGGAGGTCCAGCCAGACATATGATCTGCCCCTTAATATCTGGGTTCAGCGCCTTGACCGACAGAATCTCCAATATTCTCTCTTTTACCTTTTTAAGTCCGTAATGGTCGTTGTCAAGCACCTTTCTTGCCTTTTCGATATTTGATGTGTCCTCTGTAGACTTATTCCAAGGAAGTGACAAGCAATTGTCAAGATAAGCTCTTATCACAACTGCCTCCTGGGAACCTGACGGCATTTTCTCAAGTCTTCTTACCTCGCTTAAAAGCTTATTCTGATTATCTTCTGAAAGATTCAGCTCATAAATTTTGTTGGTATACATTTCAATATCGTCTTCTTCCGAATCCTCTCCAAGTTCAGAACGTATAACCTTGAGCTGTTCTCTCAAGTAATATTCCTTTTGGTTTTCCTCAATATTTTTGCTGACCTGAGACTGAATCTCCTTTTCAATAGATATAACCTCCAGCTCGTCTGACAAGATACCTATAAGATGTGTGAGCTTTTCGCCGACTGTTTTTTTCTCCAGCAGCATCTGCTTATATTCTGCGGAAATAGAAATATTGAAAACTATTGATTCAAACAAATCCTTTGGCGTCTGAGCAGAATAAACTGCCGCTAAAATCTCTTTCGGCATTCTCGGAACATTTTCAGCATACTCTCTGAAAGTGCGTTTAACCTCACGCATAACAGCCTGAATTTCATATGTATCCATTATCTCGCGCGAATATACGGGAAGCTTTTTAATTTCAGCCTCAAGATAATTATCCCCGCACAAATAAACATTTTGTGCTTTTGCCTTATACCGTCCCTCAACAAGAACTCTGGAATAACCGTCGGGAGCCTTTATAATTTGTTTTATCTCGGCTATTACACCGGTTTTATACAGATCTTTAAATTCAGGCTTATCTATTATCAAATCCTTTTGAGTTGTCAAAAAAACCATTCTGTCATTTTCAAGAGCCGCCTTAAGCGCAAGCACAGACCTTGTCCTTGCTACATCAAAATGCATTACCATATTCGGAAATAAGACTATATCCCTCATTGCAACGCAAGGCATTATCTGTACAGTTCTACTGCTTACCGTTTTTATCTTCTCATTCATATATATATGTGTTCCTTTCTTTTAATTATATATTTTATTCTGTTATTAAAAATCACTATTCCATTAATGTTATTATAACAGCATTCACATATTTTTGCAACAGGAATTATATTCTTTAACTGCCAACCATTCATTGTTGTATCCTCTACTGCCCTTTAAAGCTTAACTAATGTTCACATTTGCGTAACAGCAGGCTTTACTTTACTTAAAACTATTTATTCTCTACGGTTTAGCCCGCCGTTTATAGGACTATAATATTTAACTGACTATTCAAAGGCGGCACTAGATGCAACGTCACCGTTTCCTTGCCGGATAATAATTGACAAAAACAAGTTAAAAATAGACTATTATTCATTAAGTATGTATGCTACAATGTAAACAATGACAAAAAAGTATGTCATCAATCGAATTTCTGAAAATGCTTAAAAGTAGTATTTTCTGAATTAATATCTATAATAAGGAGGATAAATTATGAAATTTTCCGATGGATTCTGGCTTACAGAACGCGGCTACGATGTCAATTATGTAAACGAGGCTTACATCATCGAAACTTCAGAAAATGCCATCAAAGTCATAGCAACACCGTCAAAAATCTACAACAGAGCTATGACACTCGGCGGACCCAATCTTGAAATCACATATTCTTCAGCTATGGAAAATTGCATTAAGGTTCACATTACACACTATAAGGGCACAGTAGATCACGGACCTCACTTTGAGCTCAAAGAGGACTACGGCTATAAGCCTGTTATCAACGAAAACGAAAACAGCGTTGAGCTTATCACAGGAAAGACCAAGGTTGTTATTAGCAAGGATAACTGGAGCGTTCAGTATTACTACGGCGATAAGCTGTTGACAGGCGGTGCTTGGAGAGCTACCACTCTGGTCAAGGAAAGCCAGTTTAAGGCTAATGCAAGAATGGCTAAGCAAGAAGACGACACCTTCTGGAGTTATCCGCAGGATTCTCATACTACTTATCTAAGAGAGCAATTGCAGCTTTCAGTAGGCGAATATATCTACGGTTTTGGTGAGAAGTTCACTACATTCACCAAGAACGGTCAGAATGTTGAAATATGGAACGCAGACGGCGGTACTTGCTCAGATCAGAGCTATAAGAGTATTCCTTTCTATACTTCTTCAAGAAACTACGGCGTTTTTGTAAACAGCTCAGATAAAGTCTCATATGAGGTTGCGTCTGACACAGTATCAAAGGTTTCATTTACCGTTCCCGGCGAGGAGCTTGAATATTTCATATTCGGCGGTGAAAATCTTACAGAGGTTTTAGAGGGTTATACTAACCTTACAGGTAAACCTGCTCTTCCTCCTGCATATACATTCGGCCTGTGGCTGACGACATCATTCACAACTACTTATGATGAAAAAACCATCACATCGTTCATAGACGGTATGGCAGAAAGAAATATTCCTCTTCAAGTGTTCCACTTCGACTGTTTCTGGATGAAGGAGTTTGAATGGTGTAATTTTGAGTGGGATAAATCACAGTTCCCTGATCCTCCTGCAATGCTTGAACGTCTGCACAAGGAAAGGGGTCTTCACACCTGCGTGTGGATAAACCCTTATATTTCACAGCAGTCTAAGCTGTTCGACGAAGGCGTAGAGGGCGGATACTTTATTAAAAAGAAAAACGGCGATGTATTCCAGGCGGACGAATGGCAGCCGGGTATGGCGATCGTTGACTTTACAAACCCTGCCGCTTGTGAATGGTACTCATCTAAGCTAAAGGTTCTTTGCGATATGGGCGTTGATTGCTTTAAAACTGACTTCGGTGAGAGAATTCCTACTAAGGATATAGTTTACTATGACGGTTCTGATCCTATAAAGATGCACAACTTCTATACTCATCTTTACAACAAAACGGTATTCAATGTTCTTAAAGAATACTACGGCGAAAATAAGGCTTGTCTGTTCGCCCGTTCTGCAACAGCAGGGGGACAGCAATTCCCTGTTCACTGGGGCGGAGACTGCTCTGCTGAATATGTTTCAATGGCTGAAACAATCAGGGGCGGACTTTCACTTTCACTATCGGGATTCGGATTCTTCAGCCACGATATGTCAGGCTTTGAGGCTACCGCTACTCCGGATATTTATAAAAGATGGGCGGCATTCGGATTATTTTCAACACATTCAAGACTTCACGGAAACCAGAGCTACAGAGTGCCTTGGCTATTTGATGAAGAGTCTTGCGACGTACTTAAATTCTTTACCGACCTAAAAGGCAAGCTAATGCCTTATATATTCGCGCAGGCTATTAAAACCCACAATGTCGGAGTTCCGATGATGAGAGCTATGGT
>CANRKQ010000115.1 GCA_947631265.1 uncultured Clostridia bacterium
GTTTAAATACAGCAAATTGTTTACCAATGCCGCTTAAAACTCCCCAAACTGTGCGGAGAAATTAAAGGGATATATTCTTTTGTTTTTGATACATAATCATACAAACTATACAATTATTACACATAGAAAAAGCAGTATATCCCCTTCAAGATACACTGCTCCATATAAATTTTTGAAAATGTAATAAGATATTTTGTGTACAGCAAACAAAGGAAGGGCTATTACCCCCCCCCCCCTGACATATATTGGGATTGAGTATGTTGCACAAATCATAATATCACCATAATCGTTTAGTTAAGCAAATTATATCACTTTTTAATATCTTAATCAACAAAAAATACAACTAAATTTAAACTATAAATATACGGCCTTTTTGTTGATTTTTCATATTTAAGAAAAAATGAATAAAATGTTATACTCGAAATCATTACAAATAGTCACGACAAAAACTTAAAACGTTTTATAATAGATGTAGAAAATATTACTATTTTTCACGGCTAATAATTTTGGTACGGCAATGATAGATTGCCATAAAAATTAACTCCTTTCGGACGAAAAAGCAACCGTTTTTTGATTGCTATAAATTGCGGTATTCGGTTTTAATCGCTCAACAAATATGAATTTGCAGTGTAGCATAGCGTCGAAAGCATGAATAGTTATCGGGTTCTATACAGACGCTTTTACTGGAATCCATATTTCATAATATCGTTCTTTCTTACCATCTTATCGGTTTGCAGATGATAACCTTTAATTTCAAGATTATCAGTTTGAATATATTGACAATTAGGCAGCCATGAATTGAAAATCAAGTCATGTAATTTCAGAAGTTCATCTCCGGAATATCCGACCTTTTTGTTGTGAACGCCGCGTATTTGCACGCAGGAACAAAAAATTTTTTAGGATTTTGCCGGTTGTATCTGATTTATCCCGAGCAATCGTATAATCTCCGCTGTTCCATATGCCGTACAACACGCCGTCAAAGCCCTCGCAAATCTCAGTGAAAAAAAGAAACTAAGTCGGTACTATGCGCCTGTTCCTTTTGTTCAGGTGTAAAATGAATATAGTTTGACATAAATTCTCCTTTCAACATTTTGTTAATTCTTAAAGGTGATTTACTGTATAGATTGACTTTGTATAAATCATTTGCTATAATTAGAAAAACTGCCACAGGGTTAGTGGATGCAAGTGCATTCGTTACACATCGTTAGGTCTTAGAAGATGTGTAAACGGGTGCTTATTTTTTTGACGGAGGTTACGATGGCAAAAATTAAATCATCTATTTCATATTTTTCAAAAAGCGAGAAAGTTTTATGGATTTCTTCAATACTGCTTATTTTCATTTTATTTGCAGTCTTTGACAGAGAAAACTATATGACTCTTGCAGCCTCTGTTATTGGGGCAACTTCTTTAATATTTAACGCAAAAGGAAATCCTATAGGACAAGTGCTTATGGTTGTATTCAGCATTTTTTATGGGATCATATCTTATTCTTTTTCGTATTACGGCGAAATGATAACTTGTCTTGGAATGACTGCACCTATGTCAATATTCGCATTGGTTTCATGGCTGCGGAATCCGTACAACGGAAAAAGGTCAGAGGTTAAAGTTAATTCAATAAAGATGGGAGAAGTAATTTTTATGCTTTTTCTCACCGCCGTTATAACTTTTGTGTTCTATTTTATTCTGAAGTTTTTCCACTCAGCAAATCTATTACTAAGCACGCTTTCTATAACAACAAGTTTTCTCGCAGTTTATTTAACATTTAGACGAAGTGCCTTTTTTGCTCTTGCTTATGCTGCCAATGACATAGTTCTGATTGTATTATGGATTCTAGCCGCACTATCAGATATTTCATATCATTCAGTCATCATTTGCTTTTTAACTTTTTTAGTGAATGATACATACGGATTTATCAATTGGCTTAGAATGCAAAAAAGACAACAAAGATGTTGTTAAATATATCTACAAGTTTCTTATCCTTTCCGCAGGCCATGAGCCTGCTTTTTTTCGTTTATTTTCTTTTTAGCTTACGGTCTATTTTTCCTGATCTCAAGCTGTTTTCATCTTCCAAACGATTTTGTATTATCCTGCATATATGATGCAAAAGACGTATAACCCCAACTGTTGCATACCAATTACGGTTACTTTTGATACTGTTTAAAAGCTGTTCGGCATACTGATTGCCGTATCCTGCTGCTGAACTCAAATAAGTTATAGCCTTATCATAATTCTGATTTACATCTTTGCCGTAGAGATACAGTTTGCCAAAAAGACTTGCAGTTTTGCAGGCCCTTTAGTATATTTATTCTGTTTTTAATCTTTACATCTTCCGCAATCAGAACATCCGTTACAAATAAGTCTGCTTCCGCAATGCTCACAATTACTGCGATAGTAAGGTACATATAAATGTTCTTTAGGTATCTCCATACCCAAAGCGTTTGTGAGCTTCCACTCTATCGGCTTACCCACATAATTCATTCCCGACTTATATGCCATTTCACTTTGTAGCCGCTTTTTAGGTAAATGATATCGTCTGCCGTCTTTGATGAAAATTGTACCTGTTTCAATAAAACAAAATGTGATATTATGGGCAACACATTCGGCTCTAAGACTCTTAACCCAATCAAAATTACACGGTCTTGCACCGTCATAATTTTCACCGCCGCATATAACCTGTTCTATCTGCCCGTCACCAAGATATTTTTCAATACTTACTTCACCGATGAAAGGCGCACACATTATTCCCTTATGCTTAAACGGCAAATCGAGCAGGATAGGAATACGCTCGTCTGCTCTGCGCTGATTTTCACAGGTGACATTGAAAAAGATATTCTCCCAACCATCACCCCAGTCTGACGGCAGACAATCTGCCACTCTCTGTGGGCGTTTTGTCAAAAGAAAAAACTTTACATCACTGCGTTCCCTCATAAGTTCCCATGCTTCATCACGCCACTCGTCCGCTTCTTCTAAAAATAAATCTGACGACATACAAACACGAATCAATTCACCGCTTTGTATTTTGTAATCGCCTTTTCTGTTCTTATGAATAGGATAGGTAAATCCCGATTTTGTTCTGTATATATCAGCACCGTTTTTGTCACGAATGCGATCAAGAAAGTACATATAGCAATTCTGACATCCCTCGCTGCACTTTATACAGCCATGCCACGGGTTCCATATATCGTGCATTGTATCACCTCAAATCTTTCAATACCTCTCCAATATCAGCATCAATACAAATGGATTGTTATTTAATCTCAATCGGACAATATGCCTCTCCATAATTGACACAGGCATATACTGACTCCGGATTTTGTGCTGTCATCTGCCAGAACGGATATTTTATTATAATAGGAGTATTATATCCAACACCCAACTCAAGGAACAAAACTTTCATATTTCTGTGCCTGCGTAAGAATTCAGAATATCTCTCGCTCGCTTTGTGCCAACCCTCATCTTCCACAAACTTGTTATCTGAACGCAGATTCATTGTCATAGTCTTTCCGCAATGCGGACAAATAGGCAACAGTTTTGGCGGAATACGCATATCCTTTTGTTGCTCCATCATCTGACAGATAATCTGTTCATTTTCAAATGTCTCCTGACAGCATGGCTCACCGCATTGAAACAGACCATAGTCACCTTGCGTGTAAAACAGCCGTTTCTTATCAAAACCTGCTTTTTGAAAACAGTGGTCAACATTTGTTGTAATTACAAAATAGTCTTTGTCCTTTACCAATTCAAAAAGTTCCTCATAGACAGGCTTCGGTGCGTCC
>CANRKQ010000116.1 GCA_947631265.1 uncultured Clostridia bacterium
TCCTTTAATTATATTTGAAGTTTTAGACTTCTATATATCTTATTCATATTTAATAAATTTGTGCATATTTAAAGAAATTGTGAGGTTTAAGATATTTTTTTGCATTATACAAGCAATGAGTTTCATATTATTAGTGAGAAATTATGCCGATTTGTTTATAACTTTGCGAAAGGTGTGAAAGAAATGATCTGTCAATTTGCAGAACTAAAAAATAAAGAGGTAATAAACGTAAATACAGGAATAAAAATTGGATATGTCGATGATATTGAAATTAATACAGACAGCTCTGAGATTGTTAATATGATAGTTTACGGACGTCCTAAATTTTTCGGTTTATTTGGTCACGAAGACGATATAATAATCAGTTTTGATAATATTCAGCTTATTGGCGAAGATACTATATTAGTATCCTTTCAGAATAGTACAATATGTACAAAAACAAAAGGAATTAAAGTGGAAAATTTGTTTAAATAGATTTTCAAATAATTCTTGTATTGAAGTGGAAAAAATGGTATAATATTTAAGCAATTCGCACGCTTATCATTTGCATTAGGTTCCTGAAACGTGTCAGGTAGAATGCATGCTAAGGTAACGCGGAGGACAGTCTTATATAAGATATAAGACGTGTAAAAAACCAATTTATTTAAGGAGGATCTACCATGGGAGTAGTATCAATGAAACAGCTTCTTGAGGCAGGTGTACACTTTGGACACCAGACAAGAAGATGGAATCCGAAAATGGCACCGTACATTTTCACAGAAAGAAACGGGATATACATTATTGATCTTCAAAAGACAGTTTCAAAGCTAGAAGAGGCGTATATGTTTATTCGCGAGCTTTCTGAGAACGGCGAGGAGATTCTTTTCGTAGGAACAAAGAAACAGGCTGCTGATTCTGTTAAGGAAGAGGCTTTAAGGGCAGAGGCACATTATGTTAACGCAAGATGGCTCGGCGGAATGATGACAAACTTCAGAACGATCAAGCAGAGAATCAAAAGACTTGAACAGCTGCATCAGATGGAAGAAGACGGAACCTTTGCTCTGTTGCCTAAGAAGGAAGTTATCAAGCTCAACCTTGAAATTGAAAAGCTTGAAAAGTTTATGGGCGGAATCAAAAATATGAATAAGCTGCCGGGCGCTTTGTTTGTTGTTGACCCAAGAAAAGAGAGAATTGCAGTATTAGAGGCTAAAAAGCTTGGAATTCCGATAGTAGCTATTGTAGATACAAACTGCGATCCTGATGATATCGACTATGTAATTCCGGGCAACGACGACGCTATAAGAGCAGTTAAGCTTATAGCAGGCGCTATGGCTGACGCTATTATTGAGGGCAGACAAGGCGTACAAAACGCTGATGTTGAATCTTCTGACGATGGAGATACCGAACAAGCTACTGAAGAAATTACTGGTGAAGATGTTACAGATGAGTCTGAAGAACCTGTAGTAGAATCAATAGAACCGGAAGAAGAAAATACAGAAAAGGCAGAAGAAACAGTTAAGGAAACAGCAGAAGAATAATTACCAATTAATAATTAAATACAGTATTAATTAAAATATAGAATAAATAGGGCGCTGTCCTTATTGAAACAGGCAGGGTAAACTCCTGCCTTAATTTAAATATATGGGAGGAAAATTAAATGGCTAACATTACAGCTAAAGACGTAGCTGAGCTGAGAAAGCAGACAGGCGTCGGAATGATGGATTGCAAAAAGGCTTTAGTTGAAGCTGACGGAGATACAGAGAAAGCTATCCTTATTCTTCGGGAAAAGGGACTGGCTACACAGGCTAAGAAGGCGGGCAGATCTGCATCAGAGGGTATAGTTACCGCTGTTGTAAAGAACGGAGTAGGAGTTGTAGTTGAGGTAAACTCTGAAACAGACTTTGTTGCACAGAATGATCAATTCAAGGCATTTGTAGATACAGTAGCAAACACAATTATTGATAGCGATCCTGCTGATGTTGACGCGCTGCTGGCAACAAAGGCAAGCGGAAACGATATGACTGTTAAGGAGTTATATGACGAGTTGTTCCTGAAAATCAGGGAGAATATGAGCATTCGTCGTTTTGAAAGATTTGAAGGAATTTTAGTTCCATATGTTCACGGCGGCGGAAGTATCGGCGTTATGGTTAAGCTTGATACTGACATTGCACCTGACAATGCCGAGATGCTTACAGCAGGTAAGGATTGCGCACTTCAGATAGCTGCTATGAATCCTAAGTATCTGGATGAGGCGTCGGTTCCTGAATCAGCTATAGAAGAGGAAAAGAACATTATGCTTGTTCAGATGAATGAAGATCCTAAAATGTCATCAAAGCCTGAGCAGGTTAAGGCAAAAATTATTGACGGTAAGATTGGAAAGTTCTACAAAGAAAACTGCCTGCTTGATCAGACCTTTGTTAAAGACGATAAGGTATCTGTTAAGCAGTATCTTGACAGTGTTGCAAAGGCACAGGGCGGTAAGCTGACAGTTTCTGAGTTTGTAAGATACGAGCGCGGCGAGGGAATTGAAAAGAAACAGGACAATTTCGCTGATGAAGTTGCATCAATGATTAAGTAATATAATAAGTAATATAAAACGTAAAAAAGTAAGGAGTAACCGGTATTGTGGTTGCTCCTTTTGTTTTTGCTTTTGTAAAAAACAACCCCGAAAACAAACAGTCTTCGAGGTTTGAAAATTGTATATTCTTATCTTTTTGAAAATTGCGGAGCTCTACGTGCAGCCTTTAAGCCGTACTTCTTTCTCTCCTTCATTCTCGGATCCCTTGTCAGGAAACCAGCAGCTTTAAGCTGTGAACGAAGTTCTGCATCAGACTCAACTAATGCTCTTGAAATTCCGTGTCTGATAGCTCCTGCCTGACCGGTAACTCCTCCGCCTGTAACTGTACAAACTACGTCGTAGTTCTGAACATTTCCTGTAAGCTCAAGCGGCTGTCTTACAATAAGCTTTAATGTTTCAAGACCGAAATAATCATCAATATCCCTGTCATTGATGGTCACTTTGCCGCTGCCCTGATATAATCTTACTCTTGCTACAGAGTTCTTTCTTCTTCCTGTTCCATAAAAATATGGTTGTTTTGATTCGTACATCTAGATGCTCCTTTCTTATAGCTCGTAAGTTTCCGGCTTTTGTGCAGCGTGCTTGTGTGTGCTACCTTTGTATACTCTTAAACGTGTAGCGGCTGCTCTGCCGAGTGTGTTGTTAGGCAGCATTCCGTTTACTGCGAGCGTCATTGCTTTGTCTGATCTCTCGGACATCAGTTTGTCGTACTTGATCTCTTTAAGTCCGCCAATCCAGCCTGTGTGCCATCTGTGAAACTTCTGATCTAACTTTTTGCCTGTCAATACAGCCTTGTCTGTATTTATGATGATTACAAAATCACCGCAGTCTGCGTGAGGTGCATATGTCGGCTTGTGCTTTCCGCGAAGAATGTGAGCAGCTTTAGCGGCAGTTCTTCCAAGAGATTCGCCTGCTGCATCAATAACATACCATTTGCGCTCAATGTCGCTTGCCTTTGGCATATAAGTCATAGTTTATTTCCTCCAATTAAGTTTTTTATTCCTGCTTTATTGGTTCAGCATACCCAATAAAGCCGAAGCAACATTTAGTATTATAATATCTTAACTTTTGGTTGTCAAGAGGTAAATCTCTAAAAATTTAAAATATATCAACTATTCTCTTGAAATCGCTCTGTTTTTCTTTAATTCTCTTTGTTTCTTGAGTTTCATTTCATTGTTTACT
>CANRKQ010000117.1 GCA_947631265.1 uncultured Clostridia bacterium
AAAAATTTTGTTGCAAGTAAAATTATTGCAATAAACAACAGGTAGCTGAAATCAGAGTTAACAAGGCTGTTTATAAAAGATTGCATAAAACTACTTCCTTTCGCATAAAATTAAACTTTATACATTATATATCTTAAAATTCATTAATTCAATATTAAAAATAATTATTCAATTTTATTTTTATTTTTTTTAATAATATTTCTTTGTAATGTATGCTACTATTATGTAAACAGAAGGATCGATTTTTCCGTAATAAAATGGTGATAAATATGAAAGTAACTGAACTTCAAAATAAAAGACTTCCCTTTTTAAGAGAAAAAACATCAAAGCTGACTTTGTCTCCCGGTTGCTATTTAATGAAAAATGAAAAGGGAAAAATAATATATATCGGCAAGGCAAAATCGTTGAGAAAACGTGTTACCAGCTATTTTCGTGCATCGTCTGACCATCTGCCCAAGGTTGCGAAAATGGTTTCTCAGGTATATGACTATGACTTTATTGTCACAGACAGCGAGTTTGAGGCGCTTGTGCTGGAATGTTCTCTCATTAAACAAAATATGCCGAGATATAATATTTTGTTAAAGGACGACAAGGGCTACAGCTATATAAAAATTACGAATGAGGACTTTCCTAGAATTTCGGCGGCTCTGCAAAAAGACGACGATGACGCAATTTATATAGGACCTTATACAAGCAGCTTTGCCGTAAAGCAGGCTGTCGAGGAGGCAAATAAGGTTTTTAAGCTGCCAACCTGCCATAAGGTGTTTCCAAGGGACTTTAAAAAGGGAAGACCTTGTCTTAATCACCATATAAATAAGTGTATGGGGCTTTGCAGAGGAAAAATATCAAAAGAGGATTACAAAGAAATCATCAATCAGGCTGTGGACTATATGAAAAACGGTTCTGTTAAATCTGTCGAAAGACTGACCTTACTTATGGAAAAGGCTGCCGATGAGCTGGATTTCGAGCAGGCGGCAAGCCTCAGAGACAGAATTCGCGCTATTGAGAAGGTATCTGAAAGCCAGAAGATAATAGACGAAAATATGAAGGACGCCGATATAATTGCTCTTGCTGAGAATGTAGAGATCGCCTGTGCAAGCGTTCTGATGTACCGGGGAGGACGTCTGTTTGACAAGGTCAGCTTTATGCTCGGCGAGATTGAGGATACCGTAAAAATGAGAGATGATTTTTTATACCAGTTCTATTCGGATAAGGCAGACATACCAAAAAACATCTTTTTAGACGGCGAGCCTGAGAATTTAGAACTTCTTACGCGATTTCTGCGTGAGAGATCGGGCAGGGCAGTCAGCGTAAAAATTCCTAAGAGGGGAAATATGCTGAAACTAATTGAAATGGCGCGCGCCAATGCAGTAGAACAGATTTCAATAAAGGTAGACAGAACAGGGAAGGAAATTATAGCCTTAGATGAGCTTTCAAAGCTATTGGGACTTTCCAACCCACCTAAGTATATCGAATGTTACGACATTTCAAATCTGGCGTCTGCAAATATGGTTGCGGGAATGGTAGTTTTCAAAAACGCAAGACCTCTAAAAAAGAACTATAAGAAATTCACCATTAAGACCGTTTTCGAGCAGAACGACTACGCCTGTATGCAGGAGGTCATTGAACGCCGAATAAAGCGCTATCTTGACGCCGACGAAACAGACGAAGGCTTTAAAATACTGCCCGATCTGATATTTTTAGACGGCGGAAAGGGTCATGTAAATGCCGTAAGCGCAGTATTGAACAAATATCATCTGGATATTCCCCTTTATGGCTTGGTAAAGGATTCAAAGCACCGGACCAGGGCGATTGCCACCGGCGGCGGAGAGATAAGCGTTTCTCAAATGAAGGCTGCATTCAACCTTATCACCCGTATTCAAGACGAGGTTCACCGCTATGCGATAACCTATCAGACTGCCAAGCACAAAAAGAATACCTATCAGCTTGAGCTTACCAAGGTAAGAGGCATCGGCGACGCTAAGGCAAAGAAACTGATTATGCATTTTAAAACCAAAGAGGCGCTTAAAGCGGCGTCGCTTGAAGAAATAAAATCGGTAATAGGAGGCAGCGATGAACAGCTTTCAGAGCTCAAAAGAATAATAGATAATATTAAGTAGCTTAGTTAAATATAAAAAACCGATGGTTTATTTCATTAAAGAAGTTTAAACGCCATCGGTTATTTTTATTAAATTTAATGATAACTTTGCTATTATTCCTCAGCCTGATCTGTCTCTGCCTCTGTAGCAGCGCTTTCATCTGCCTCATCCGGAGCTATCTCTGTCTTATCCTCAGATGCATTATTATTTATTGCCTCTTCAGCAGATTCCTCATCAGGATAGCAGCATTCGTCACAGAAACACTCATCAAATTCTTCATCATATTCGTATTCTTCCATATCTTTTTTCTTCTTGTAGGCGATTGCAGCAGCTATCGCGCCTGCTATTGCAGAAATGCCAAGAATAGTTTTTAATTTACTCATTAACTAAACACTCCTTTATGCTGTTTATTAATATATGCTATACAGAATTATAACACCTTTATATAATAATTTCAAGCACTTTAAAGAATTTTCTTCTCTCTGTATAAAATATCGGATTATTGCAAAAAATTCAGGCGGTTCTTATTACCGCTTTGAATTTTACATATTTCCGCTTAGCGCCATTATTATGCTTACAGCGCTTATAGGCGCGGTTTCACATCTTAAGATGCGTTTTCCCATACTTATTATTTTAACTCCTGTTTTATCACACACTTCTATTTCACTTTCTTCAAATCCGCCCTCGCTGCCGATAAAAAGCCCTATGTTTTTATTTTTGCAATCTGATGGGTTTATTACGCTTGAAAACGGGACTCCGCCTTTTTCATAGCATACAAATGAAAAGTCGTGTTCTGAAAGATGCGTTACCGCTGTTTTAAAATCTAGTATATCCGAAACTTCGGGAATTATTCCTCTGTTTGATTGCTTTGCCGCCTCAAGAGAAATTTTGTTAAGGCGTTCTCTTTTTTTGGCAAAGCTTTTTTTATCAGGTCGGGCAATACACCGTGAGGTTATAACCGGAACGATTTTTACTACTCCAAGCTCGACCGCCTTTTGGATAATAAACTCAAGCTTGTCGCTTTTGGGCATTGCCTGATATAACGTGAGTTCAATATTTGCCTCAGTACATATCGGAGACTGCGATAGGATTTCACAACAAATCTCATTGTCGCTTATGCTAAGAATTTTTGTCATATAGTCAATTTTGTCGCAGCAAAGAGTAAGCTCGTCACCGATCTTCATTCTGAGAGAACGTCCTATGTGTAAAGCGTCTCCGCCGTTTATAATGATATGGTTGTCAATTATATTGTTTTTATTAATAAAAAATCTGGGCATATTGATTCTCCTTTCTACAGGTAGAGATTGGAAGCATTTAGGATAAGAAATTCTTATCCCAAATGCTTGACAAAATAAATTAATATGTTATAATATAAATATAAAAAGAGTACCGTACACGGCAAGTTAATGCCTTGCGGTTTACTCCCTATATGTTGTTAAAAGAACAACCGACTTTAGAGAGTGGCGGTTGTTCTTATTTTTTTAATAAAGAACTTCTAATTTTTCTTGTTTAGTATAAGAAAAGCTAGAGTGATAATTTCAGCTATCATGCTAATGAATGAAAACAATTCATAATATGACACCATATCATCACCCCCCTTTTTCTGGGGGAGAAACCGCT
>CANRKQ010000118.1 GCA_947631265.1 uncultured Clostridia bacterium
TTTGTATCTGCAATTGTCTGCCCAATAGTTAACACAGGAGTTTTCCTGTTGGGATGCAGGATATTCTTTATGGATACGATTAATACATGGTCGGCGGCAGCAGGATATGAAAGTGCCGGAGCGTATATGATTTTTGTTTTGGTAGGCGTAAACTTTTTGATTGAAATGGCATTGAATATCGTATTAAGCCCTGTTATAGTAAAGATCATATCTATCGGCAAGGAAAAGAAAGCTGTTACAGCAAAATAATTTATAAAGTAAATACTAACATATCTAAGGCGGCAGTTCTGTCGCCTTGAATTTTTGAATTATCAGGTAATCGGAGAAAAATACTATGGAACTATCCCTTATTCTTTTGAAACAGGTATCAGTAATGCTTATTCTTATATGTATAGGCGCGATTTGTTTTAAAACCAGACTTGTATCTCTTGAGGGCAATAAAAGTCTTACCAATCTTGTATTGTATATTGTAAACCCAGCTGTGATAATTGTTTCTTATCAGCAGGATTTTTCACATCGTCTTTTCAGGGGATTGGGTTATGCGCTGCTGCTGTCGGCAGTAGGACTTTTATTGTTTATAGCGGTTTCGTATCTTTTTTTGAGAGGAAAGAATAATGACAATATAAGCATAGAACGAATTAACGCGTCATACTCAAACTGTGGGTTTATGGGTATCCCCCTTGCACTTGCCCTTTTCGGTTCGGAGGGAGTTTTGTACATAACGGCAATAAACACAGTCTTTAATATAATGGTCTGGACGCACGGGGTTTTAACTATATCAGGGAATAAGTCGGAGGTTTCATTTAAAAAAATAGCAACAAACCCAACTATTATCGCAACAGTTTTGGGGTTTTTGCTCTTTGTATTTCAAATCAGAATACCGGGACTTCTGTTTGATACGCTTTCCTATGTAAACAACATAATCACTCCGCTGGCTATGTTTGTAGCAGGAGTTACTATAGCAAATTCAAGTCTTTTAAAGGCTTTAAGAAAACCCAGAATATATTTTGTATCCGCTTTAAAGCTTATTATAACTCCCGTAATCCTGATTTTGCTATTATACTTCACCCCCTGCCCGAACGAAACGGCAAAGATCACGACAATAGTCGGGCTTTCCTGTCCGTCGGCAACAATCGGTACAATGCTTGCGATAAGATTTGATAAAAACTCGTCATATTCATCTGAAATTTTCGGGCTTTCAACAATTCTTTCGATAGTTACCCTTCCGGCAATTGTTTATATAGCTAAGGCAGTCGGAAGTGTATTTAATTAGCAAAAAGAGCATAGCCCTTTCTTGGGTTATGCTCTTATGTTATTTTGTAAAGTATAAAAACGGCATATCGTTTTTCTTGTCCTGCTCCAGCTCGTCGATCCATAGCTTTGAAACTGCGTCGCTCGGCATTCTCCAATCGCCTCTGGGAGAAAGAGTAACAGTACCGATTTTAGCACCGTCGGGTAGGCATGAACGCTTGAACTGCTGTGAGAAAAATCTTGAGTAAAACTTCTCAAGCCACTTTATGATTGTAATATTATCGTACTTTCCGTCAAAGGCGTATTTAGCAAGCCTTAGTACCTTTTTCGGCGAAAAACCCCACCTTATTGCATAGTATAAAAAGAAATCGTGTAGCTCGTACGGACCGACAATATCTTCGGTTTTCTGTGTGATGCTCTCCTTGTTTTTATCTGTCGGCAAAAGCTCGGGGGAAACAGGAGTTTCAAAAACATCGTAAAGAACCTCTTTTACAGCATTATCCCCGCAGGTGTCGGCGTAGTATTTGATTATATGCCGCACAAGCGTTTTTGGCACCGATGCGTTTACGCCATACATAGACATATGATCGCCGTTGTATGTCGCCCAGCCGAGCGCAAGCTCTGATAAATCGCCTGTGCCTACTACAAAGCCTCCCGACTGATTTGCAATATTCATCAAAACCTTAGTGCGCTCTCTTGCCTGTCCGTTTTCAAATACAACGTCGTGATTATCTGGGTCGTGGTCTATATCTTCAAAATGCTGAAGTACTGACTTTGTAATATCTACCTCTCTGAATGTCACGCCGAGTGTGCTGCATAGAATTTCTGCATTGGAGCGCGTTCGCTTAGTCGTGCCGAAACAAGGCATAGTGACCGCTACTATGTCCTTTCTGCTGCGGTGAAGTAAATCCATTGCATTTGAGCATACTAAAAGCGCAAGAGCACTGTCAAGCCCTCCTGAAATTCCTATAACTACAGACTTTGATTTAGTATGTGAAATTCTCTTTTTCAGTCCCTCTGACTGCATGCGAAGAATAAGCTCGCATCGGCTGTTTTTTTCAAACTCGTCATATGGGATAAACGGAGTCTGTGAGTAGAATCTGGTAAGCTCTGTCTTTTCAATCTTCATTGAAAATTTTACACTTACATAACCGCTGTCATTGTTTTCAGGAAATGTTGACAGCTTTTTTCTTTCTCCCGCAAGCTTTTGAAGATCTATCTCAGAAACGGTCATTTCATTTTCAAATAATCTGCTTTCTTTTAAAATAGCTCCATTTTCGGCTATGATGTTATGCCCTGAAAAAACCATATCCTGAGTGGATTCGCCGTCTCCGGCAGAGCAATATACATATCCGCAGATAAGCCTTGCCGACTGGTTTTTGACAAGCGCCCGCCTGTATTTATCCTTTCCGATAACCTCGTCTGAGGCGGAAAGATTGCCGATAAGCGTTGCTCCTGCCAAAGCGTGTTGATTGGAAACAGGACAAGGTGTCCAGACGTCTTCGCAGATTTCAACCGCATAAATAAGCTCTTTTATTTCCTTAGCCTTAAATAAAATTTTTGAGCCGAACGGATAGCTCTTGCCGAACAGCTCTATCTCTTCGTTTTCTTTCGGCGCAGGAGAAAAATGACGCATTTCATAAAACTCGTTGTAATTCGGCAGCGAGGTCTTTGGCACAACACCGAGAATATCTCCGTTGTAAATTACCGCTCCGCAGTTGTAAAGCTTGCCGTTTTTGATAACAGGACATCCTACAGTACATATGATTTCTTTATTCTCAGTTGACTTGACAATTCTTTTCAAGCCCTCATATGCCTTATCTATAAGCAGGTCTTGATTAAATAAATCCTGACAGGTGTATGAGGTTACGCAAAGCTCAGGAAATACGCATAGCTTTACTCCTTCGTTGTATGCGCGGTTTATATGTGAAATTATGCTCTCTACATTAAAGTCCACATCGGCGACCTTGATTTCAGGAGTGATTGCCGCAACCTTTATATATCCGTTTTTCATAATTATAAATATGCTCCTATCTTGTGAAGAATTATCCTCTGCAAAGAGTGTAAACTTATTTTTTCTATTATCTCCGATATTATTTTCATTATATCTGATTTCTTTTATATTTGCAAGCAGGACTTATGTTAAGATAAAAGCCGTTGAGATGCGACAGTATGTAGAAATTTTTTGTTCTTACTCTTTTATTTTTTTAAACTCGTGAAGTTGTTTAATACAGTCTTTGCATACTAACTGATTCTTATAGCTTAAGAATATTTCACTGCTGCCGCAGAATATGCAGTTTGTTTTGTACTTTTCAAGAATAATTGCGTCGCCGTCAGTATAGATCTCCATCTGGTCTCCTACTGAAATGTCTAATATTCTCCGTGTCTCTACCGGAATAACTATTCTGCCTAAAGGGTCAACATGTCTTACTACACCAATTGATTTCATTTTAAGA
>CANRKQ010000119.1 GCA_947631265.1 uncultured Clostridia bacterium
AACAAAAAATCGCGTACAAAAATAGTACGCGATTCGCCTGCGGCGGCTCGCCGCTGGTCGAGGTGACGGGACTTGAAAGCGAATAAAAGTAACAATTAGCCCGAAAAACCGTTGTTTACGGTATCTTCTACGTACTAAAAGTGGTGTCAAACATGCAGCCGTTGAAGTTGATAGTGACGATGTTGTGTCACCGCACAAATAGAAACATTTTACTTTTTATCCTTAAGATGAATTTTCACCTTAGGGATTCTTCTAATCTGTTTTGCTATTACCACTTATTTTTGTTACATATCTATTGTAAACTTACAGAGTTAAAGAAAAATATAAAGTCAGTTCATTGACGTTCTTGTCCTTTCGTGATATAATAAAAAATGGATTAATGTACTTATTGAGGTGTGATATGAGTAATTTTAATGCTATTGATTTGTTTTGTGGCTGTGGTGGTTTGTCATACGGGTTTGAGAAAGTAGGGTTTAATATTATGCTTGGTATTGACAACGATAAAATGGCGTTGAATGTATTTGAGCATAACCACAATGAGGCTATATCAATATGTGGTGATATTACTCAGCTGAACTATTCAGATGTTAAAAGCAAAATCGGTAATAAAAAGATAGATATTATCATTGGTGGTCCTCCTTGTCAAGGAATGTCCCTGTCTGGTCCGAGAAAGTTTGATGATCCACGCAACAAGCTCTATCTATCGTATATCAGATTTGTTGAGGAGATCAAGCCAAAAGCGTTTGTAATTGAAAATGTTCCTGGACTTGTCAGCTTGTTCAAAGGACAAATAAAAGATATTATTATAGAGAAACTTACAGCTTTAGGCTACAAAGTACAGTACAAAATACTTTGTGCTGCTGATTATGGAGTTCCTCAAAACAGACGTAGGGTGGTATTTGTCGGATTGAGAGATAAGAATTTTGATTTCGATTCTATCCTCAAAAAAGAAACGGTAACCTGTGAAATGGCTCTTTCAGATTTGCCGCCGCTTATTGATACATTAGGTGTTGACCCTGATAATTACGATACGAAACCACAAAATCACTATCAGCAGATTATGAGAGCAAATTCTGATAAGGTAAGAAACCATATAGCGGCTTCTCATTCCAAGAAAGTGAAACATATTATTTCGTTAGTTCCTGACGGCGGTAATTATAAGGACTTGCCTGAAAAATATATAAATACTCGTAATTTCCATGTGGCATGGACTAGATTTCGCAGTGATAAGCCTGCGCCAACGATTGATACGGGTCACAGACACCATTTTCATTATAAGTATAATCGTGTTCCTACTGTAAGAGAATGTGCAAGACTGCAATCGTTTCCTGATGATTTCATTTTTGAGGGGAATAAGACTCAACAGTTCAGACAGGTAGGAAATGCAGTTCCACCTTTAATGGCACAGGCTATTGCCAAAGCATTGCTTAAATATTTGGAGTGATTTTATGAAGTATCAGATTCCCGATGATTTATATTTTAGAATACATCATGTAAGACCACGTTTTAAGAATGATGTTGAGAACGTTCTTGTTTACATAGCAACAGAAATTTCTAAAATGATAGCAGCTAATAAAGAAGAGTTTGCAAATGAGTTGAACAATGCAATTTACCGCTATCCTGGCAATTCTGTAAAAGAGCTGAAAACTATTAACAATTGGAGGACTGAGATTTCATCTTTATTTGGTTTTCTTGAATTTGACGGAAACATAACTAAGCCTGGTCGCAGAGCGATTGAGCTTGCAAAGAAAGAAGATCTAGTTGAGTTTTTTAAGTACTATCTTTATAACTTTCAGTATCCCGGTGCTCATTTAAAGGTACAAGAAATATCCAAACAAATTGAAGCAGGAATACACTTTAAACCTGCACAATACATTCTTTCTGTTTTGAAATATGCAGAAGATAGTACAAGTAAGCGTCAGTATATTACAAAGGCAGAAGCTTGTCACTGTATTTTCAATGATTTGAGATGTACACGAGATAACGAATCTCCTGAAAATGTTTGGAAACGTATAACTGAGAATAGGGATAATGAAGTTGAATATGATGAGGCTGGCGATGTTATCAGATATGCAGGCGATATTCTGGACTATATGGAGATTGCTAATCTTCTTGTAATTTATGGCGGTAAGAATTTTTATATAAATAAACTTGAAAATGAAGCTGTTAACAAATTTGTTAATTCTACGGAATGGTTCAATCAGTATGACAAATTTATAAAGAGAAGAGCTGCTACATACGATGAAATTAAAACCTGCTATGATGATTGGTTCAAATATGTAAATCGTGATATTGCTGAAACGGACTTTGAAACAGACCTCCTTGCGTTTATTGCAAATGACGTTGAGGAGTATCAAGAACTGAAAAAACAAAGCTATGCTCTTTATGACAAAGCTCTTGAAGATACCTATGCCCTGAAAACAAAGGATATTGGTGATATTGGTGAAAGTCTTGTGCATTCACACGAGTGTCAGCGTGTGAAGATTGGTGGGCGTGGGGACTTGATTCATCTAATCATGCGTATTCCTACTCATTTTGCCGTAGGATATGATATCCAGTCTGTTGAACTTGATGAACGAAAAAGATATATTGAAGTTAAAACAACGATCAGCTCTAAGCCGTTGCATTTTAACAAAGTTCATCTTACATCAAATGAATGGAATACAGCAAGCTCAATGAGAGATCGTTATTTTATTTATCGTTTGATGATAAGCAAAGCTGAAAAGAAACTGTTTCTTATACAAGACCCTGTTGGTCTTTACAAGAAAGATTTGATTGAAATGATACCAAAAGACGGTGCAGATATAACATTTAGTACTAATAATGTTGAGGTAGGTAATTTTGAGGAGTTGTTGACATGGATAGATTAAGAGTAGCATCTCTTTTCTGCGGCTGCGGAGGTACAGATATAGGCTTGCTTGGCGATTTTACCTTTTTAGGAAAATACTATCAGAGCAATGATATGGAGATAGTTTATGCCAATGATATTGATGATAATGCTTGCAAGTTGTTTGAGGAAAACTTCGGAATAAAGCCGGACAATAGAGATATTAGAGCAGTAAAGTCTGAAGAACTTCCTGATTTTGATATACTAACAGGCGGTTTTCCGTGCCAGTCTTTTTCAATAGTAGCTCAGAATCCAAAACGTTTGGGAATTAATGACGACAGGGGTAAGCTGTATTTTGAGATGTGTCGTATTCTACGTGAAAAACAGCCAATGTGTTTTATAGCTGAGAATGTAAAAGGTATTATGTCAGCAAACAAGAAGGAAGCATTTCCACTTATTATTGAGGAATTTGAGAAAAGCGGATATATTGTTACACATGATCTTTTAAATTCGGCAAACTACGGTGTTCCTCAGAAACGTGAACGTGTTATCATTGTAGGTCTCCGCAAGGATTTAGGGATTAAATTCATATTTCCTGATTCTCCTATTAACGAAGAAAATGATTTTGTTCCTCTTGAAAAGGTTCTTGAGGCGGAAGTTGCTGAAAAATACTTTTTCAGCGAACGAGCAGTTCAGGGTATGATGAAAAACAGAGATACAATGAATAAAGGGCGTGCGCAGGATATTACAAAGCCTTGTAATACTGTCAGTTCTCATCTTGCAAAGGTTTCTCTCAACAGCACCGACCCTGTTTTAATGGTTGAAGGAAGATATAGGAGATTTACACCGCGTGAGG
>CANRKQ010000120.1 GCA_947631265.1 uncultured Clostridia bacterium
TTAGTATCTGAAACGACTGTCTTTTCTGTGAATTTCATTGTACTAATTTACCTCCCTTTATAATATTTAAGTACATCATCAGCGGTTTTATTTTGAGCCGCCTTTGCCTTGCCCAGCTTTTGCGCAAGACTTGTTTCTTTGTTTGCTGCGTCCTGTTCTTGTGTTCCGCCGTTTGGGGTTCTGCCGTTTTGCTTAAATGTTTTAGCGACCTCTTCCGATACACGCTTATCAATAAGCTTTTTAAGAGTTGTTGCTCTTGCTTTGATATTTTCCTCATCATCAGCAATGATGAAGTCAACAAGCTCTAAGGCATCTTTACTGCCGTCATCTAATCCAACCTCTTTTAAGGCATTAATAGCGGTCAGCTTGTTTTCTCTATCAAGCAAAGCCTTTTCTTTTTCAGCTATTGACTTTTCCTTTTCCTCCATTTCAAGCTTTTTGATTTCCTCATCGGACATCTTTTCCCTTTTAAGCTTGTCAACCTGCTTTTGCAGATCAGCATTTTTCTCACCCAAATCTTCAGTAATGCGGTCGACCTTTGCCTGTACAATCTTTTCAATAGCCTGAGAGGTTATAATTCCATTATTATCGTCTTGCCCCTTTGCCGTTGACTGTCCGTTATCAGCACCGCTGTTCTGATTTGTCGATGTGCCGTCAGAGCCGCTGCTTGAATTGTTTGCACCGTCTGAACCGTCTGTACCGTCAGTTTTGCCAGAACCATCCGCCCCATTGTCCGCAAAATACTGCATACTAATGCGTATTCCGCTTGTAAATGTGTTTTCCTTTTTCATTTTTGACCTCCAAATCCATATAGAATTTTTTTGCTTCACCATATAGATAAAGCATAATATAAAAAAGCGCACCATAAAGATACGCTCTAAAAAAGTTTGCTTTTAGGCATTCCCGTACGCTGAAAAACCTTTTAGCAAACTTATTTACATATTAAAAGCACCTAAAAATAGGCATAAATAAAGCACTCCGTATAATACGAAGTGCTAAAGCAATTATTTGATTAAAGTACAAAGCAGTTAGATCTCTACAAAATATATAGAAAATTATTTTTATAAAGCAAGATATTTCTGAGTATATTCAGTTTGCTCAAACGCTATCCTGCCATCAGGTTTTTTTCTTATCCAAAGTATAACAGGAGCAGGAATATCGTCTAAAAGTCCATTTTTACCTTTTTCCTTATCTACATATTGTAATGCAATGTCGCTCTTTCCCCATGATTTTGGCAGCTTCCTTGCTTTTTCAAAGTTAAGCATATTTTCTTTGCAATACTCCTTAATTTCATTTTCCCACTCGTCAAAAAGCTTGCACATATATTATTCCTCCTTTTCAAATGTACGGAACTGTCCTTTGGAATTATAAATTACACTAGTTCTTTGCTTAAAACAATCTAACACAGCATGGTCACCCGGAGATGAAATCATACAATTATCATTTATACCCGGATGAGTATGACCGCTCCACTTGTACCCGCTTTGTGCTAGTTGAATAGCTTGCTCAGTATCAATCCTAACACTTGTTGAATTACCACGTACAATCAATCTTTCTTGTCCTTTTGTAAACATAGTAAATTCATCGCCAGTTTCAGCGGTCAACGCTGCTAAATCCTTCATATTAACGTTTTTCTTAGAAACAACAATTCTGCTATCATATTCGGGTAATTGTTCTAATATCCGCCGTTGACGGTTATTAAGAGGTCTGCCCGTATGAATTATAGCGTTCGGTTGTCCTTTTCCTGTGTTTCGTTGTTCAATAGGGCTATCAATATTATTTATAGTCATTATCTTATCATTCCCTGATTTGATTATACCACCGTTTTTCTCATTTGTAAACCCATTTATCTGCTTATTTTCAAGAGAATTAAACTCTTCCTCTGTCATCAAATCATAGTCAAGGTAACACCTACATCGGCAATCGTGTCTTGCAACTCCGCTCATACCGGGACAGTCGGCAAAAACATTAGGCTCGAGCTTGAATTTATCGCCGACCTTTATTGTAATCCCTTCCATTTTTGTATGGTCGGCTTTGCCCGACTTATATGTTCTCCAACCGCTTTTTGTATGTCTCCTCTGATTAGGTCTTACTATGCTGTCCATCATCGTTCTCCAAGTAGCCGTATATATCATACCTGAACCGTCAAGAGAGCTTGCAATATCTTTAGCGCAGTCAATTAAACCGCTTTCCCGAACCCTATGTGTTTCAGTACGCGCAATATTTATAGCCTTGTTGTAGCTTACATCAATACGTTCGGAAATCTTTTTAGCAAGCGTTTCATAACGGTCTCCGTTCATTAAGCCGACATTAAGCGTCTGCTGTATCTGATATATGATTTCCTGCCTGTGCTTTTCCATAACAGTAGGCAGAGTAAGCTTGCTTATGTTATTATTCACCGCTTGTTTTATGACATCAGGATTTACGTCTATAGCTTCTGACGCCGCCTTGAATTTTTCCGGTATATCAGCATTTTCAAAGGCATTTATCATTCCATCATAGCTTTTTTGGTATGTATCTTCTATGAGTGAAAGCATTTCTTTTTTAAGACTAGGAGAAATATTATCAACATGTTCTACTATTTCCTCTAAGAATTTTGCTCTCTTGTTTTGAGCGTCTAAATATGAGAAATAAAAACGTCCGTCATTATCCGAATACTTTATATACTCATCAGCTAAGAATGCGTTTAAATCTTTCATAAGGGTTCGGTATATTGCCCTTATTTTCTTCTCACTTAATTTTTCTCTGTGCTGCTCAATACGCCTTAAATCATACAGCAGTTCTTTAAGACTTGTTTCAGATTTTGACATTTACATCATTCCTCATTATCCCAAATCATTTATTTTTTCCTCAATTATCGCTTCAGCATTTTCTCTTGAAATACCTAAAGTCGAAACTGCTATTGTAATAGCAGCGTTTCTTGAGAGCATACCTTTATTGTAACTATCTACAATACCGGTTAATGCTTGAATTTGCGCACCGTTCAATAGGTTTAACTTTTCTTCCGCTGTAAACGCCTCGTTTAACTCGGCATTAGTTGTATTATTTTTATCTGATGTTTCAATTTGATTATCCGTATCATATAGCGGCGCTATGTCTCCTTGCTCGTTTTTGAGCAATTCAAGTATATAATCAACATCATCAATGCCGGAAATTTGCGAATATACCCATTCTTTAGGCAGTCCTGCACCAATAAAAGCTTGTGCCGTCTGTGCCTCCGACAGTCTATCTAATGGGAAGTTTCTCTTAAATTCTAAAATCACTTGTAAAGGGTCAAATGTAATTTGTTTTTTACGCCAAGCACTAGCAAGCACTTTAAACATATACTGTGCTGCATCTAACATTTTGGCTTCAAACATACCGCATTTTGTTTCTAATCCGTGAAGCTTAAATTTAAGGCTTACACCGCTTGCCGCACCGAACGTATCATCTGTAAGATTAGGTGTACGTGAAAAACGATATATATTATCCTCTAGCCTCTGTAAATGATGTTCGGTAAAGTTATCATTTATATTCTTAGTTAAGAAATATACTTTACCCTGCTGTGTTCCAGTAGCAGGAAGTACAAAAGAACCGTTTTTTTGTCCTTCTTTTATTGTATTATCATCTACTTTTAAACCCTCAAATATCATATAAGCGTGTACAAACGCCTCAACCTCGTTTGAATTGTCTGAAATAA
>CANRKQ010000121.1 GCA_947631265.1 uncultured Clostridia bacterium
ATAAATGCCGATTTACTTCCCTCTCTTATTGGATTATTCAGCGGATTTTCCGCAGGAGTGGCATATACATTTGTAAGGGTTTTAGGAAACAGAGGTGTTAAAGGTCCGTTTATAGTATTTTTCTTTTCGACATTTTCCTGCCTTGTAACACTTCCCTATCTGATATTTAATTTCACCCCTATGACCCTAAAACAGATTATTTTTCTTCTACTATGCGGAGTGTCTGCAGCAGGCGGACAATTTACTATAACCGCCGCATATGTATACGCTCCTGCGAGGGAAATTTCAATCTATGACTACACGCAAATTATTTTCACGACCCTTTTCTCGTTCTTTATTTTCAATCAGATCCCAGACGCTTGGAGCTTTTTGGGATATGCTTTAATTGTGGCTATGGCAATCGTTAATTTTCTTTATAATAACAGAAAAACGATTAGTGAAAAATAGATGTATGTTTATTCAGTAATCTGCAGGTAGCTTACACAAATACATTTTTTAAATTTTACTTAAACTATTTAATAAAACTATAAATTTCAAGGCTGATGCTCTAATTTTGAGCATCAGCCTTGTTACGTAATATAAAAGACGTTTTAAAAATGTTTTTATTGACTGTGAATATATACACAGCCCCTGTTTAATTATTCCTATTTCGCCTTCCTGCCTTTAAGCTTTCTTTTTCTGAAAGAGAAGTAAACAGTATTCAGTCCCAGCAAGAATGTAACTAAGAATGCTAATGGCAATTTACCTTGTGCCTCACTTCCCGTATTCGGTGTGTTTCCGCTATTTCCACCATTTGCATTGTTATTGTTGCTTTTTGGTCTGTTTGTCTTGCTATACGGCGGGTTGCTTTCTGTTCTCTTTGTTGTAGTTGTTTTCTTTGGCTCTGTCGGTTTAGTCGGATTAGTTGGTTTTGTAGGTTCAGTTGGGTTTGTCGGATTAGTCGGCTCTGTAGGCTCTGTGTTCTTGCTGTTCGTAAACTCAGCCTTTTGCTCCTTTTCCGTTATCTCTCCGCTCTCACCCTTTGATGTTGTTGTGTATCCGTCCTTGTTTGCATCAGCCTCAACTACCGTGTACTTCGTTCCTATCGGAAGTCCGCTTATCGTTACACTTTCTCCATCCTTGAGACTTATCTCTCCTCCGCTCTTTATCGTTCCTTCCTTAGAGCCTGTGTAGCTGTACTCTCCCTCAAGCGGATTTCCATTAACGTCTGTGAATGTTACAGTAAATGTGAACTCTTTGTTCTTATCCCCTGCATTTCCTGTAACTACCTTGCTTATCGTCAGACTTCCCGAACTGTAGATGTTCTCAAACTCAGCCTTATCTTCATTTGTCGTTCCGTCTGTCTTTGTGTAAGTGTGGCTTTGCACTTCCAGCTTAGATTCATTATCAACAACTACTACCGTCAGGGTCCATACACTCTCATCGTATGTGTAACCAAATGCAGTTCCCTTTTCTTCGCTTATCTCGAATGTGTATGTTCCAGCCTTGGTAAATGTAATTTTGTCAAAGCTTGCTGTGCCTGAGCCTGTTACCGTTGTAGAAGTATCTGTCGGAAGTTCTGCCCCTTCAGGATTATCTTTATTTGCTTTAATATTAAACGTAAAGTCTTCATCACTTGGAGTGTTTCCTGTTACTGTCTTTTCTGCCTGCGGTGCATATTCCGTTTTAGTTGTGCTGTAACCGTTGGTAAAGGTCGCTCCGTCTTCACTTGTCTTTTCTTCTTTTGTGTATGTATGGCTCTTTATCGCAAGAACAGAATCTACATCTTCTATTTCTACACTAAGCGTCCAAACACTCTTATCATATGCGTAACCCGCATCTTCTCCTGCAGTTTCACTTATCACAAATAAATAAGTTCCAGCCTTGGTAAATGTAATAGCATTGAAGTTTGTTCTTTCTGCTCCCTTGACGGTCGCTGTTTTGTCTGCCGGCATCTCTGCTCCCTCAGGATTATCTTTACTTGCCTCAATGTTAAAGGTAAACGTCTTATCACTTGGAGTTTTATCTCCTGTGATCTCCTTTGTCACCTGCGGTGAGTATGATACCTCTTTTGTGCTGTAGATGTTCTCGAATTCAGCATTCTCTGTGCTTTTTGCTCCGTCCTTTGTATATTCAGCTTTGCTTACCTTTAGCTGTGAATTATCATCAATTACTTCTACTGTCAGAGTCCATACGCTTCCGTCGTAGCTGTAACCAGGTTCATTTCCCTGCTCCTCTTTGATTTCAAAGTTATATGTCCCTGCCTTGCTGAATTTAATATTTCCAAAGCTTGCTGTACCTGCTCCGATTACCGTTGCCGTCTTATCTTTCGGTAGGGTTGCTCCGCTTGGGTTATTCTCGTTTGCGGTAATGTTAAAGGTGAACGTCTTATCACTTGGAGTATCGCCTTTTACTGTCTTGTTTACCTTTGGTGTAAATTCTGTCGGACTTACATTATAGGTATTAGTAAACGCTGCTCCGTCATTGTTTGTCATTCCGTCTTCCTTTGTATAGCTATGACTTTCAATCTCCAGCTGTGAGTTATTATCTACAACTACTACTGTCAGCGTCCATACACTTTCATCATAGGTATAGCCTGCGTCATTTCCCTTTGTTTCTTTGATTTCAAAATTGTATGTCCCTGCCTTGCTGAATGTAATATTATCAAAGCTTGCTGTGCCTGCTCCGGTTACCGTTGCCGTTGTGTTTTCAGGCAAAGCTGCTCCGTTAGGATTATCCTCTTTTGCAGTAATGTTAAAGGTAAAGGTTTTATCGCTTGGAGTGTCGCCTTTTACTGTCTTGTTTACCTTTGGTGTAAACTCTGTTGGTTCTACACTGTATGTGTTAGTAAACTCTGCTCCGTCATTACTTGTTGTTCCGTCTGCCTTCGAGTAGTTATAGCTTTGTACCTCAAGCTGTGAGTTATTATCTGCAACTACAACACTCAACGTCCATACGCTTTCATCATAGGTATAACCTGAGTCATTTCCTTTTGTTTCTTTTATTTCAAAGTTATACGTTCCTGCTTTTGTAAATTTGATGTTATCAAAGCTTGCCGTTCCTGAACCTGTTACTGTTGCCGTTGTGTTTTCAGGCAAAACTGCTCCGTCAGGATTTTCCTCATTTGCGGTAATGTTAAAGGTGAACGTCTTATCGCTTGGAGTGTCGCCTTTTACTGTCTTGTTTACCTTTGGTGTAAACTCTGTTGAATTTACATTATAGGTGTTAGTAAACGTTGCTCCGTCATTGCTTGTCGTTCCGTCTGCTTTTGTATAGCTATGGCTTTCAACCTCCAGCTGTGAGTTATTATCTACAACTACTACTGTAAGCGTCCATACGCTTTCGTCATAGGTATAACCTGAGTCATTTCCCTTTGTTTCTTTTATTCCAAAGTTATATGTTCCCGCCTTGCTGAATGTAATATTTCCAAAACTTGCTGTGCCTGCTCCTGTTACCGTTGCTGTCTTATCTTCCGGTAGGATTGCTCCGTTCTCAGGATTTTCCTCGCTTGCGGTAATGTTAAAGGTGAACGTTTTATCGCTTGGGGTATCGCCTTTTACTGTCTTGTTTACCTTTGGTGTAAACTCTGTTGAATTTACATTATAGATGTTAGTAAACGCTGCTTCGTCATTGCTTATCGTTCCGTCTGCCTTTGAGTAGTTATAGCTTTGT
>CANRKQ010000122.1 GCA_947631265.1 uncultured Clostridia bacterium
AGATGTACTGACAAAAGCTTTCAAATAACCTTCCGTAGATTTATAAAATTAGCCTTTGAGGCTGTTACCGGAACATTTATTGCTTGTATAGTGCTTGTTCCGTCGTACTATGCAATTTGCGAAAATCCCCGTGTTGACGAGTATCTTACAGGTACTGATATGATAGTTTATTCTGATAAGTTCAGGATACTGAGAATAATTCAAAGCTTTTTTATGATGCCCGATCCTCCTGCAAGGGTTAATCTGTTCAACTCTGAAACAGCGCGCTGGGCTTCTATTGCGGGTTATCTACCTATGTTCTCAATGGCAGGAGTGATCGCCTTTATGAGAGCAAAAAAGGGAAACTGGATGAAAAATTTAATTATTATTTGTATGGTATTTGCTTTTGTACCTGTGCTTAATTCATCATTTCAGCTTTTTAAGGGAACATACTATGCGCGTTGGTTTTTTATGCCTATACTTATAATGTGCGTTATGACGGCGTCTGCTTTTGACGATGACAATTTTTCATCAGATGAGCCTGTTGACCTAAAGAAAGGAATACCTGCTGTTGCGATAGTTTTGGCAGCGTGTCTGGCAGTATTTTTCCTGCCTGTTGCCAATGAAAACGGTGAGTATGAGTTTTTCAAAATAGCAGAATATCCTAAGCTTTTTTACATTCAGTTTATTGTTTCGGCTGCATTGTTTGCAGAGCTGATTGTTGTAGTTTATCATATTAAGAGAAATAAAAAGTATGTAAAAACCGTGTCGTTAATAACCTGTTTGGCGTGCGCGGCAAGTATGATGTCTACCGTATATTACGGAGTAGCCCAGGGACCGAATCCTGAAAGCTATATATCTTTGGCGGTCAAAGGCGGAGACAATATACATCTTCCGTCATACGACGAGACAGGCTTTTACAGAATTGAAACCAGCGAGAATACCGATAACTGGCCTATGCTGTGGGGATATTCGACAATCCGTGCGTTTAACAGTACAGTTTCTACTTCAATTATGAAGTTTTATAATACGCTCGGGATAGAACGCAATGTAGCATCGCGCCCCGAGAAAACGCTCTATGCTTTGAGAAGTCTGCTTTCGGTAAAATACTATTTTGATGAAAAGGACGCTGAAAATACATCTTCACCTTATTTTAATAGTGAAACTATGTTTGGAATAGATCGCTTCAGCAGTTTAGACGAAAGCAGTAAAAGCTCAGGTAATAAGAATGCTTTGAATATGCACGGATTTACTTATATTAATTCGCAAAATGGCTTTGATATTTACGAGAATGAATATTATATTCCTATGGGATCTGCTTACAACACATATATGACATATGACGAATTTGCAGATCTGTCTACTGAAAACAAGACAAGAAATCTGATTTCCTCTCTTGTGCTGAACGATGAGCAGATAAAAAAGTACAAGGATATACTAACTCATTATAATATAAATGAGTATAACGGTGACAGCACCTATGCAGAGGCTTGTAATGATAAAAGATCAAACGCCAGCTTAGAGTTTAAACCTGACAATAAAGGTTTCTCGGCAGAAACAGATCTTTCACAAAACGCCCTTGTATTTTTCAGCGTACCGTATGATAAGGGCTTTACTGCGTATGTAAATGGGGAAAAGACCGATATTGAGGAAGTCGATGGAGGACTTATGGCAGTTATGTGCAGCGAGGGCAAAAATAAGATACGCTTTGATTATGAGCTTTACGGATTAAAGCAGGGAGTATTTTTGTCGCTATCGGGAATAGTGCTGTTAGCAGGATATGTTCTGGTTTGCAGGAGGCTGTCACGCATTAAAAGAATAAAAGAAAAGGTAAAATCAATTGACTTTTATGATTAACGCATTTAAGATATTGATTGAAAGGATCTACAATATGCATTTAGAAGAAAAAACAATTTCTGTTGAAAAGATTTATGACGGAAAAATTATTGAGGTGACTCGTGAAAAGGTTATGCTTGAAAATAAGTCCGAGGCTTATCGTGAGGTTGTGCATCACTCGGGAGGGGTTTGTGTTCTTCCTCTGAACAGCAAAGGCGAGATTTTGTTTGTCAAGCAGTTTAGGTATCCGTTTAAAGATGTTCTGCTGGAAATACCTGCCGGTAAGCGTGAAAATGACGAGGACCCCAAAGAGTGCGGAATAAGAGAATTAAGAGAAGAGATCGGTGCAGAGGCAAAAAACATAACCTTTTTAGGCAAGCTTTATCCTACAGTAGCTTATAATACCGAAATAATATATATGTATATGGCTCAGGATCTCAGCTTTGTCGAGCAGAACTTAGATGATGATGAATTTCTGGACATAGTGAAAATTCCCCTGAGTAAAGCTTATGATATGGTGATGAATGATGAGATTCCCGATGCAAAAACCCAAATAGCAATACTTAAAGCATGGTCTATGCTTAAAAAATAAAAATGCCATATTATTTTAGTGATTTATTCTGGTAAAAGATGATACTACTGCATTCTTATGTGGTGGTATTTCTTTTTATATAAAAAATAGAATATTTGCTATGATATCATATATTAAACTTTCATAAGAGCTTTTATACAATAATAACATTTGTGCAATATATATTAATATACCACACAATATAAGTAGGAATAATATACTTTTGCACAAAAATAATTTTTTTCAGAATAAAGTGTTGACAAAATAGTGTAAAAGTGATATTGTAAATACATAAATTCATACTATACATATATGAATAGTTCAGATTATCAGTATTAATAAATTAAAGAAACGAGGTAATTAAAAATGGCACAAAAAATAAACACAAAATTAAGAGAAAGAGAACTGCATTTTGAAACAAAGCAGCTCCATATCGGACAGGAGGAGGCAGATACTGCAACAGGTGCAAGAGCTGTTCCGATATATCAGACGACTTCATATGTATTTGATAACAGCGATCATGCTCAGGCAAGGTTCGGGCTTGCTGACGCGGGTAATATTTACGGACGTCTTACAAATCCTACTCAGGAGGTGTTGGAAAAGAGACTGGCGGCTCTTGAGGGGGGTTCGGCCGGGCTTGCGGTAGCGTCGGGTGCGGCGGCTATAACATATGCAATTTTGAACATTGCCGGAGCGGGAGATCATATTGTTTCAGCAAAGACGATATACGGCGGTACATATAATTTGCTGGAGCATACTTTGCCTGAGTCTGGGATTGAAACTACATTCGTAGACCCTGATGAGGGAGACGGTGTTTCGGCTTTTGAGAAGGCTATAAAGGATAACACAAAGGCAATTTTTATTGAGACCTTGGGAAATCCGAACTCAAATATAATAGATATTGACGCTCTGGCTGAGACTGCGCACAGGCACGGAATTATACTGATTGTAGACAATACCTTCGGAACACCATATTTAATAAGACCTATCGAGCACGGCGCGGATATTGTTGTACATTCTGCGACTAAATTTATAGGCGGACACGGAACAACTTTGGGAGGTATTATAGTAGAAAGCGGAAAAACCGATTGGAAATCCGGCGGCAAATATCCAAATCTTGCAGAGCCATGCGACAGCTATCACGGGGTAGTATTTGCAGACGCTGCTCCCGGAGCG
>CANRKQ010000123.1 GCA_947631265.1 uncultured Clostridia bacterium
GTCTTGTAAAGGCTATACGACATTATGTAGCCAAAACCTGCGCAGGCTTCGGAGGAGTTGTTGGCAAAACCGTAATAGTTGTAGAAACCTCTGATTTCAAGGTCGTATTGAGCGACCATTTCATGTGGTCTCATTCCTATCATCGGGGTTCTTGCTTTCGGTTTCCAAACTTCTTTGCCTTTTTCTTGGGTAAATTTTACCGCTCCGAGTTCAATCAGTTTCTTTCTGACAGTTTCGGACGATAGATTCACTTTGACTAAACCGACAAACATGCGCTGGAGTACACCTCGTTTATTTCGTTTAGTATCATCCAATGTTTGGACGGTGATGTCAAAGCCAAGAAATTTTGCGTTCTCTGACGCATGGGTTATCAAGGTCTTTTCAGTGGATAGTTCAAGGTGCAGTTTTTCACTCATATATTGTGTGATGTCTGCCTTTATCCTTTCGCTGTCGGCTTTCGACCCGATGACCCCAATCAAGAAGTCATCCGCATATCTGACATATTGAAGTCTGCGATAGTTCGCATCCATCTGTAGCCCTGCGGGTACTGAAAGACATTTTGCCTGCAATTCCTTAATCCGTTCAAACAAGCAGGCTTTCACCGTCTCATCTGTTTCGGATTTCCATTTCTTGCGCACTTTCGCGAGTTTCTTTTTAAGACTGTCGTATTCGGGATTTACCTTACGTTTATTCCCTTTCTTGAAATTTTCAGCGTATTCTGCCATGTATTTATCGAATTGGTCGAGGTAAATATTGGCGAGAATAGGGCTCACAATACCACCTTGCGGTGTTCCCGAATAGGTGTTGTGATAGTGCCAAATCTCAAGATAACCTGCACGGAGAAATTTCCATATCAGACGGATAAACCGCTCGTCGGCAATACGCTTACGGAGGATGTTCACAAGTACAGAGTGGTCGATGTTGTCGAAGAAGCCTTTTATGTCCCCTTCGATAAACCACCTGCTACCCGTGAACCGTTTCTGAAGACTGTTCAGTGCGGTGTGGCAGCTTCGGGATGGTCTGAAGCCATGTGAGGTATCCTCAAAGTATCCCTCATAGACAGCTTCCAAAATCATCCTTGCCACCTCTTGCACCAGTTTATCTTCGATTGTAGGTATGCCGAGAGGTCGGAGTTTTCCGTTTTTCTTAGGAATATAGACCCTCTTAGCGAAGAGATAAGAGCGTTGATTCTCTCCAGCGACATTCCGTCTATGGTCTTTCCGTCCGAGCCGGGTGTCATGTTGCCAGGCTTTGATTTTATGCGCTCATACGCTACCATAAACAGTTCTTCGTTGAAGAACAATCGGTAAAGCCTCTCATACTTGTAGTCAGCATCGCTACTGTGTGAGCATAGAGTGTTCAATATTATCTCTGGATTTCTCATACGTCTCTCACGTTATCCGTTGATTACATTGAAGATACCAACTGCGTCCCTTTGCCATGTACAGGGCGTTACCCTGCTCGGACTACTATGGACGCTCCGTTGCCATGTCGGATATTCAGAACCGAAGTCCATAGCCTTGCGGCATTCCGATTTAGGCAATCTCCGTTTAGCACGCATAACAACTATTGGCACGACTGACTGTCGGATGCGACTTTCACCTTTTTCTCCGCTTACTGCGGTCTCGCCGTGGTAAGTTCCAGCCGTGTCAACGCGAAAAGAGAGACACGGTGCCACGGGATGGCGTAAATAGCTACCTTCCGCCACCGTCACAACTGATACCGATAGATTATCGTTCAACCATTCAGGCTTCATCCTTATGTCAGTCTTTTTCCCTTGCAGCTCAGTCGCAACATGGTAATTAGTTGACTTGCCGCTTCTCCGAAGTGCTATGTTCCCCCTAAGGATTTCTCCGCAGGGTAAGTCGGATGGGAATAGATAATATAACATAGTTAAACTTTGTTATCTGATTGTTAACAACTGTTTATTGAGGCAAATTTGCCTCAATATGTTATTTGGAACACTTATCTAACCTCTTGCCAAAGAGGTATTTGTTATGCGACCATTACGGACGCACTTTCGCCGTTATAGACTATAGCACCGTAAAGAGAACTGCCTACTGAGATTTTTGCAACCATCGCTCGTCAAAATCTTTGGCGAGTGCGACAATCTCGCGGTTGACTTTTACCATCTCAATGGTAATCTGCTCCAGTTTATAGAGAGCCTTCATCGCTTTCTTTTCGCTGAAATTCTCTCGGAGTGTCTTTACAACGAGGTCATAGTCGATTGCGAAAGTACGGTATCGGGCATTAAGAGCCGATAACTTGTCAATGAACTCGCGGGTATTTTCATCGATTACGAATACCTTGAAAGGTTTGCCGAGAAGTACACTCTTGATAAAGTTGGCTTTGTTGGTAGCTCCTGACTTCTCAAAGAGAGACAGGAACACTCCGTTCTCGGCTGCATCAAACCGCACGACGTAGCGGTAAGATGCCGGATTGAGTTTGGGAGGTCGCCCTCCCTGATTAAACTTTTGTTTCATAAAAAACGGGGATTAAGTGGTTTGAAAAATGGTGTATAACTGCACCGCAGGTTTTCATTGGCGATTACGACTCTGGAGTAATCGCTGGCTCCATGCACATGGCAAGGGTTTCGAGGCACAATCTCAGTTATGAGTGCCTCGGAACATACCTTGCTATGTTCATGTGAACATCCCACCTTAAAGAAAAGGTAGATTCGGAAACTGACCACAGGAGTATCACTGAAAAAAGGTAAAAAGGATGTGATTTCAGTGACAACCGGGAATAATCGGCGCCGGTCTATGCCGAATTAATATATAAAGGAGTCTTCCGATAAGCCTTGTCCGATGAGTAAATACCTCGATTTCGGAGCCTCAGGCTTTGCCATAATAACAATGTTGCTACCCCTGATTGTTTTTTTTTGAAAAAAAGTTGGGACATATTGAGGAACGTGTGGGACATATTGGGGAAGTGCCTGATTTTCAGAAAACTATTTACAACAATCCATCGTTTTACTTGCACAGAGGCTCAAATGGAGCGAGCGACATAGAGATGATGATACAAGCATCTGCTGAGACATTTCTATTTCCATCCATGTCTGCATAACACCATCCCTTCCTCTGTCTCTCCGGATATATCCACCTTCATTTGTCGAGAGGTATATCGAGATGTCGCCACATCGGTGTGTATGTGTGTATGTATGTGGCAGCATTCATGATTGCAGAGCGATGTCTGAAGAGATATGGAGACATATCCACCTCCTTACCCTCCTGCATATATAGGCAAGACCGGTCTTTTGCATGGAGATGGCTTCGACCCGGACATGGCTATCAAGCCGGGCGATTATGGTGAAATTGCACCACCCATTCACTAACTTTAATCCCCATTATTTTTATGCGCGACCCAGTTTACGTCGCCTTCGCCACTCAGAAAGGTGGTGCGGGCAAGTCAACCTTGACCACGCTGGTAGCCAGCTACCTCTATTACGTGGAAGGTATCGAAGTCGCGGTAGTTGACTGTGACGATCCACAGCACTCCTTGAACATCTACCGCGAACACGACC
>CANRKQ010000124.1 GCA_947631265.1 uncultured Clostridia bacterium
CCATCAGGATTCTGATAGGCAGACAATGCGGTCAGCACATCTTCACGAGAACCATTTTCAAAGTGATACTTAAAGATCGCCAAGTCTACAGGTCTGGCATTGCGGTAGATAAATCTGCGGGCTTTTTCAAAAGCTATGTTTTTCATATTCTATCTCCTTTGTTATCAAATTTCTCTTCCCTTGTTTTTTCCCTTATAGGTGCGAAGACAAGGGTAACTTCGAGTGAAATCGTATAAAAGGATAAGGCAAGTAAACTGCGATAAATTCCTGTGTCTCAAGGCTTCCCATTTCAATAATTACTTTGTTACCCCTCAAGCTTTTTTAGTATAATTTCTTTCATCATTCCCGGATTAGCTTTGCCCTTTGACGTCTTCATACATTGACCTACTAAGTAACCCAAGGCATTTGTCTTACCATTCTTATAGTCGTTCACAGACTTCTCATTATTAGCGATAACCTCATCTGCAATGGCCTCTAATGCTGATGCGTCGGAAACCTGAGCAAGAGACTTTTCCTTGATTATCTCGTCTATATCCTTGTCTTCATTTATGATAATCTCAAAAATTGTCTTTCCTGCGCTGTTTGAAATCTTGCCGTCGCCAATCAGCTTAATAATGTACAACAGCTTGTCTGAGGTCAGCTTTGTTTCGGAAATTTTCTTGCCCGTTTCGTTGCAGTATTTTGCAACATCGCTTAAAATCCAGTTGGATACGCTTTTAGCCAGCTTAGGATTATCCTTAACACATTCGTCGAAGAGACTGGATTTTTCTATATCCTCCGATATAAATGACGCGTCCTTTTGAGAAAGACCGAACTCTTTAACATATCGGACCAGCTTTTTGTTCGGTAATTCAGGGATCTCGCTTTTAAGCTTTTCAATTCTTTCTTTGTCAATTACAATAGTGAGCAAATCAGGCTCAGGAAAATATCTGTAATCCTGTGCGTCCTCTTTACTTCTCATAGACAGACTTTCGCCCTTTGTATCGTCCCAACGGCGTGTTTCCTGAATAACCTCTCCGCCTGCCTCAAGAATCTCGATCTGTCTGTTTACTTCAAAATCTATTCCTCTTACTGCCGCTGAAAAGCTGTTTACGTTTTTCATCTCAGAACGTGTTCCCAAGGGCTCTCCCGGCTTATGAACAGATACGTTTACATCGCATCTTATTGAACCCTCCTGCATCTTGCAGTCGCTTATGTTTAAGTATTGAAGAATTGACTTTATAGTTTCCAGATAAGCGTGCGCTTCGGCAGAGCTTCTCATATCAGGCTCTGAAACTATCTCAATAAGCGGAACTCCGCACCTGTTGAGGTCTACAAGTGAGCCGTCAAACTTGTCTGAGTGAAGAAGTTTTCCCGCGTCCTCCTCAATGTGAATTCTAGTAACGCCGATTCTTCTTTCCTCTCCGTCTACCAATATGTCAAGGTAGCCGTTTTCGCATAAAGGCACTTCTGCCTGAGAAATTTGATACGCTTTAGGCAAATCAGGATAAAAATAATTCTTTCTGTCCTGCTTGCAGACATTGTTTATTGTGCAGTTCAGCGCGTGACCCATCTTTATTGCATAGTCAACCACCTTTTCGTTCAAGGTTGGCAGTGCCCCGGGCATACCCATACAAATAGGACATACCTGAGTATTGACCTCTAATCCGAAAGCGTTTTTGCAGTCGCAATATATTTTAGATTCGGTATTAAGCTCAGCGTGAACTTCTAAACCGATTACAACTTCATAACCTTTAACCATAATACTCTACCTCCTATCTTTAAAGCAAAGGACTTTTAAATCCGCCGATTATGTTCTCATATGCGTTTGCGGTGTTTAAAAGCGTTTGCTCACAGAACTTGTTTCCTACAAGCTGCAATCCGATGGGAAGTCCCTTTTCGTCATATCCGCAGGGAATACTTATAGCAGGAAGTCCTGCAATGTTTATAGTTACAGTACATATATCGGTTGCGTACATTTTCAGCGGATTATCAATATTCTCACCGATTTTAAATGCTGTTGACGGAACAGTAGGCGTGCAGATAACGTCAACTTCTTTGAAAACCTCATTAAACTCTGCCGATACTCTTCTTTGAACTAGCTTTGCCTTTTTATAATAAGCGTCAAAGAAACCGGAGCTTAGCACAAATGTTCCTAGCAAAATTCTCCTCTTTACTTCATCACCAAATCCCTCTGAACGTGTTTTCTCATACATATCAATAAGACTGTCAAATTCCTTTGCTCTGTAGCCGTATTTAACTCCGTCATATCTAGCAAGATTAGATGACGCCTCGGCAGAAGAAATAATATAGTAAGCTGATAATGCGTAGTTGGTTGACGGCAGACTTATTTCTTTTACAGACGCTCCGTTTTGCTCTAAAATCTTAACAGCGTTGTATACAGCGTCCTTTACATTGCTGTCAATTCCGCCTCCGAAGTATTCCTTTGGAATACCAATTTTTAAGCCATTTACATCTGATTTCAGGTTTGTTAAAAAGTCAGGAATTTCAGCATTGGCTGATGTTGCATCATATCTGTCGTGACCTGATATAACTGACTGCAGCATAGAAACATCTTTAACAGTACGGCCTATAGGTCCTATCTGGTCAAGAGATGATGCAAACGCAACAAGTCCGAATCGTGAAACTCTGCCGTAGGTAGGCTTTAACCCAACAACTCCGCAGTATGCGGCAGGTTGACGAATTGAGCCGCCAGTATCAGAACCGAGCGATACAACAGCCTCACCTGCTGCAACAGATGCAGCAGATCCTCCTGATGATCCGCCCGGTATTCTCTCTGCATCAAACGGGTTTTTAGTCTTTTTAAAGTATGACGTTTCAGTAGACGAGCCCATAGCAAATTCGTCCATATTGAGCTTACCTGTTATTATCATATCAGCATTATTTATCTTTTCAATAACAGTTGCGTTAAACGGTGGAACGTAATTTTCAAGCATTTTAGAAGAACAGGTTGTTCTCAGTCCCTTAGTTGAGATATTGTCCTTAATGCCTATCGGTATACCTGCCAATGGAGAAAGCTTGTCTCCATTGGCAAGCTTTTTATCAACCTCTTCTGCTTTTTTAAGAGCATTATCTCTGTTTAATGTAACATAAGATTCTACTTTTTCTTCTACAGAATCTATTCTGTCAAAAACGGATTTTGTTATCTCTACTGAGCTTGCTTGTTTATTTTTCAGCATTTGAGAAAGCTCAAATGCGCTTTTTTGATATAATTCCATTGAAGGTCCCTCCTATTCTACTGTCTTCGGAACTACAAGGCAGCCTGCTGTAACATGAGGAGCATTCTTTGTCAGTTCGTCTCTTGAATATTTATTTTCTCTCACCTTATCTTCTCTAAGTATCATTGAGTTTTCAGGATCAAGCAACGGCTCGTCCTTAATATCGTCGGGAAGATTTTCAACCATCTCGACAATTCCCTGCATATCGTTTTTAAATTTCTC
>CANRKQ010000125.1 GCA_947631265.1 uncultured Clostridia bacterium
TCCTTGTATGTAGCGTATGCTCTTACTCTTACATAGTAAGTCTTCTTGCTCTTTATCTTCTTGTTCTTGATTGTAAGTTTCTTATTTGTTGTTAACTTATTGAAGATTATCTTACTCTTCTTGAACTTCTTGTTTGTTGATACCTGTACCTCGTAGCCCTTTGCTTTCTTGACTTTGTTCCAGGTTGCATTTATCTTCTTTGCCTTGCTCTTGACTGTCAGCTTTGTTATCTTAGCTTGCTTCATTGCCTTCTTCGCTGCTGACTTGTCCTTCTTAACAGCATCTGCACTTCTTGTTGCCTTTGTTGCCTTTGTCGTTTTTGCTGTTGTATTTGTTGTCTTAGATGTAGTTTTAGACGATGTTTGTTTTGCTTGAAGTCCTGCTATTGCGTCCTCAATTGCCTTTGCATATCCGTCAACTACATCTTGCTCTGTGATATTCTTATCTCTTACTACAGCGGCAACAGCATCGGTTACTGCTTTTGCAGTTTCATCTGTGTACTTGCTTAAATCAGACGGTACCTTTGCAATTGCTTCGTCAACCTTTGTGTAATCTGCAAGTTTGTATACAAGTGCCTCGATTGCTGCATCTATTGCCTCTTTTGCTGCATTGCATTCTGCTGCTGTTGCACTATCTCCTAATGCTTCTGCTGCATCTAATGCTTTCTTCAATGCTGCATAGCTGTCATCTGTGTAATTGCCTGCCTCTAATGCATTACCCTCTGCTATTGATGCGTTTAATGCGTCCTTAGCTACCGTTATGTCTGTCATATATGACAGTACACGGCCTCTACTATCAAGGAACTCTACCATAGTAATACTATACATAATTGGATTATCCTCTGTTGATGTCGTTGATGACAGAGTAGATCCCCATATCGATATGCTTTGTCCGGCTTTAATTGGGTTTTTAAGTGTTAACTCTAAGTTATCTTCCCAAGACGCACCATAGTTTGTTTTAGCAAATTTTTTATGGTTATTTTCTCCATTTACAACTGCTGTAAACTCTACATTGGCACTGGAACCTGATGCTGCTAATCCTTTTTCTATTGTAAATCTAATTTTTGTTACGCCTTCCAATGAAACATCTGTTATACCATCTTTAATAACATATGCTTCCGCTCCGCCTGTATATATATTGATAAATGCATCTCCGGGGGTTGGTAATACCTGATCAATTACAAGACCTGCTAATGCAGTCTTAAATTGTTCGGTATAGCTAACAATTGTTTCTCTGAACATATCATGAATTGTTTTGCCCTCTACTTCTGCCAATAAATCTCCAAGCGGCTTATATGAATCAGCTGTAAAATCATCCTTTTCAAGCTCTGCTTTCTTAGCTTCTGCAATTTGTTCCTCAAGCTCTGCCCAAACGCCTTCTTTTGTAGGGTCAGACTGCAACGGTTTTTCAAAACACGCATTCAAACTATTAGTACAATTCACAACTGTATAATGTAATGGTTCTTCCTGTCTATCCATTGAAAATTCTGTCAATGCATTTTCAGCATTTGCTATAGCCTTATCAAATCCTGTTGCGTCCCAAGTTTCTTTAAAATAATCATACTTGTTGATAGCTTTTTCTTTTGCTTTTTCAATTAAATCCTGAAGTGCTTTTACTTCCTCATCTGTTGCATAATCAAACTTAAGGTCATCATATGTTGTCTTGATCTTTTCAACAGATGCATCTAATTCATCTTGTGTAACAGTATAACTTCTTAAGTATCCTCTAGCTTCATCCATAGCATCGCCAAACGGCTTATAGGATTCATCTGTGTAGTAATAGGAATGTGCATTTACGATATCAGTTGTTTTAGTTTTTTCCTTATACTCATCATATACTGCTTGTAATTCAGTTTTATCAACTGCCAAATTAATTGTTACAGTCAAAATATTGCTGCGTGCAGCTTTGTGAGTAGCAGTCTGAGGTACTGACGCTCTTATAAGAAATGTTCCTGTTCTGGTAATGTACTTAAGATTACCAGTAGTAACAAATTCATTTGTCGATTGGTTAGTAACACAATTTGTATCAGTTTCAGCATACAGTCCAAAGGTTACAGTTCCACCGCCATCATTTCCATTAACAGTAACAGCTAAGTCTGTACCATAATTATACTCAGTTTTATCGAGGGAAATCGTTAAGTTAGTATCTTGTCTTGTATCGCCATCTAATACAATAGTTGCTGTGTTAGGTACTACCTTTGCTACGTTTTCATAAGCAGTCTGATTATAAACCTTTATTGTTCCAAAAAAATTATAGAAAGTAGTATTACTTCTACTTGCAATTATTGTAGGTGTGCCCTTTAAATCTATAACTAACTCAGGATTATTAAAATTACTAAATGCATTATCACCAATTTCCGTAACAGATTCTGGGATTGTAACTTTAGTACAATTAACAAGTGAAATCAAACCCGATCCTATATGAGTGATTCCCTCTTCAAATACTACTTCTTTGACTTGATTAGAATAGTTTACATAATTAACGGAAAGCGCGTTAGTGTTTCCAACTGAACCAGATTTATCTTCTCCGGCACCAGTAATTGTCAACACGCCTTTAGAATCAAGTGACCAATTTGCTCCATATGTCTGACCTGAATAAGCATTAGCGGAACCAGTTGCAACAACTGTAACTACATCTTGCTCTCCACCACTGTCATCTACTAAAACTACTTTTCCAACTAAATTAGAGAATTCTGCAAAATAGTCGGCTGCTTCCTGCGTATGAACCTGAAATTTTCCAGCAAAACCTGAGAAAAACTGCCAATCTAGTGGAATATTCAACTCCTCAGTATTATCACATTTCATTTTGCAATCCACAACTAACTCAGGATTTGATAAACCATTAAACGTACTAGTACCAATTGAAACAACGGTAGACGGTATTGTAAGTTTAGTCAGCGTTGAAATACTCCATATAGCCGAAGTACCAAGATGAGTAATTCCTTCTTTAATGTCAATTTCAGTAATTTTTACGTTATTCGTATTAAATACATTGAAATTTATATGCTGAGCATTATTAAATGATCCAGCACCGTTTTCTCCTGTTCCTTCAATTTCACACAATCCGCTGGAATAAACGGTCAACTTTGCACCATTTGCCTGACCGGAAACAGCACTTAAATTTTCAGTATAAATAACATCTCCTTTTTCATCTGCCGATACAGAAATCGCACCGGTTAGGGATGTTACTGCCATTGCTGCTGCTGCCAGCAATGACAAAAGTTTTTTAATTTTCATTTTTTGACCTCCTAAATATTTTTAAATAACCGAAATATTAAATTTTACAATGACTTATGTACAGCCTCCTTTAAACAAAAATATGCTTCACAAAAAATTGTCTTTTTTAATTTTTCTCATTTTTTGTGATTTTAGCACCTAAAAGTACTAACTATGTCATTATATACGATAAATATAATAAAGTC
>CANRKQ010000126.1 GCA_947631265.1 uncultured Clostridia bacterium
CCATAAAAAGCAGAGAAACAGAGCAAAACACTCTGTTTCACTGTGCATAATATTTTGAGTATTTGTTAGCCAAGTGAGGATAGCCAATCAATCAACTCAGCATCCTTTTCCCAATAAGAGACTTTAGGTAGATCAAGGTGGACCGTAGCTTTCTCTAAAGCAACTCGTTTGGCTTCGTTGTCTGCTCTGGCATAGACCTCAGTGGTAGAAATGTCAGCGTGTCCCAGATAGTCTCTAATATATACAGGATTCACATTGGCCTGCACCAAATGCATGGCTTTTGTATGACGAAAAACGTGCGGAGAGATTTTGGCAGGTATTCCGGAGACAGTTTCCCGTGCCATATCCGCATATTTCTGGACAATGTATGTAATTCCTGAACGAGTGAGTTTGTGTCTGCTTCCATTCCAAAACAGAGGCATATCTGGATTACGTCGCACATCAATATGGTTTTCAGAAAGGTAACTATGTAATAATTCAGTAGTCTGTTTCATAAGAGGAACAGTACGAATCTTCCCACCCTTTCCATGCAGAGTAATAACTGCTGGGAAATCCAATCGCACATCTCGCATACAAATATCCACAAGTTCACTAACACGGGCTGCTGTATCATACAAAACAGTTAGCAAAACAAGATGTCTTCGTCCTTTAGGAGTAGAGGTATCCGGCATAGACAGTAGAATCTTCAAGTTTTCTGGCGTTAAGTATTGTGCAGGCGGAACAGGAGATGCCATGCTCGGAATTTTGAGAATTGATATGCATTGCTCCATATACGCTGGTTCTTCGGTCATAACATAATCAAAGAAAGCGTGGATAGCGCATAGTCGCTGGTTGTAAGTGGATGGAGAAGATCCTCTGGTATTGGTCAGCCACAAAAGGAAATCCTCTATGCACTTTTTATCCAACTTAGTCAGATTCAACTTTGCAATATTGAAACCTTTCTCATCCCTACAAAAAATCAGGAGAAGCTTAAACGTATCCCGGTAGGAACGAATTGTGTTGCTGCTTAGATTTTTCTGAACGGGCAGGTAGTGTGTAAGATACTGCGTCAAAAAACTTGAGAAATCAGATGCTTTCATTGTACACCTCCATCTGAGGAATGAGATCACCGAACTGCACTTCCAATTTGGTGATAATATCTGGGTACATTTGCGCTGTTAATTGAAGATATTTTTGTGTGCCAGTCAGTCCATTATGTCCAAGATACCGTGAAAGTACGGGCAACGCAGTCGTAAGATCTTCACCCGAAATCACCCAGTTATTAAGGCAGTGAACTGCAAAGGTGTGACGGATATCATGAGGCCTAGGGCCTTTTCCTAAACCATTGTAAGGAATATCCGCCATTCTAAGAAGCTGCCGGAATTGAGTTTGCAGCCAACTGTTTCCGTACTTTCCACCATTGCTGCGAGGGCTTGAACTTGGAAAAATCAATGAATCTGTAGATTTCGGTGGAAGCATTTCCAAATATTGAGTCAAGGTTTCTGCAACTGCATTAGAAAATGGCACTAAACGGTTTTTGTGAAATTTCGTATCCAAAATGGTAAACACATTTTCTTTGAGATTCACATCTCTCATACGCAGCTTGAGCAATTCAGAAGTACGCAGTCCGCAGTTAAATAAGATTCGGAACATGACAGGAAGTTGGTATTTTCGTGCAGGGTTTTGTTCCGTAAATGGTGCATTATCTGCAGCAATCAGCATTCGCTCAATCTCATCATCTGTAAAAATATATGCTCTAAAGTTTCTGTTCTCCTTTGGGAGAGATTTGGGAGGAATTTTGTACGCTTTGAATCCTTTGCGCATCGCAAAATCAAGGAATCCATTAATTGCGCTAACATCCCTAAGTATGGTGTTGGTTTTCTGGTTCAATTTGTTGCCAATATGTTTAAGGACATATTCTTTTGTAAATTCAATTATTCCATCATCGGGTTCAACATAGTCCCGGAGAAAGCGTCGGATACAGCCTTCATCTGTTTTTAGGCTGAAACCGAGAGCACGACGTTCTGCCATATACTGTTCCAACAGCATTTTAGAGGTCATACAAATTTCCTCCTTTCTCCATAAGACAATGCACATTTTCGCAATGCCGGAAGGTCCACCTTGGTGTATACAGAGGTTGTCTTTGGGCTACTATGTCCAAGAATATTGGAAATCGTCATAAGCGGTGTACCGTCATACAAGAGGCTACTTGCCAGTGTATGACGCAGTGAATGAGCTGCCTTGCGCTTCTTCACCGTCATCCCCGCATATTTCATGTATCGCTTGAGGTTTTCAGAAAGAGATGTGCTGGATTGGAATTCCCCATAAGGATGGATATGGCGGATAAACACATTATCGCAGTCAGAATCTAGCCGTCCATTTTTCAGATAGTCAATAATGGCATCGCCAATTACAGGGAGCAGGGGCAGTGTGTTGACCTTTTTCGTTTTTTGCTGTGTATAAGTGATTAACTTCTGATGCCAGTCCAGATTTTTGAACTTCAATGCGCAGATGTCTCCTACCCGCATACCCAGCAGAATTGCTAGCAGAAGCATAGCGTAATCTCTTTTTCCAATTGCATTACTACGGTCAATGACGGACAATAATTGCCGTACTTCCTCTGGAGTCCATGTTTCGGGAATGTTTTCTTCAACGTAGATCTTGGGTCTTGGAACACTTGATGATAAATCATTCTCAAGAGTACCGTTTTCATGGATATATCGGAAGAAATTGCGCAAAACACTGCTGAATACATGGATGGTTGCACGATGGTAACGACACAGTGTGGTCATGAAATCAGAAATATCTTCAGCATTTAAACCTGAAAGTTCTATTCTGCGCCCATCTAAAAAACCGAAAAATTGCCGCATTTTCGTTCTTTTGACACGGATGGTTCCAGCAGAATCGTTATTTTTTTGGCACCATGAAAGGTATTCTTCCAATAAACTAACATATTTCGATGGCATAGAATAGTCATGGTGGCTATATCGTAGCGCATACCCAAATTGAAAGATATCATCCAAAAAGCGAATAGAACAGCGTGTGTCAAGCTGCTGTTTGGTCAGTTTTATGGTGGAGTCACCAATATTCAAACCATAACAGCGTTGGAAATATTGCGGTCCGGTTTCTGCGTCGTAGGAGTAGATTTCGTTTTCTCTGCAATAATTAGAGAAGTTACGAAACTCCTTGTTATGCCGACTGAGGGTTGACGATTTGAAGTCCAAGCGAATTAACTCCATGTTCGCTGCATCCATCAGTTCAGCAATGGGAATTTCTTTTTTGTCAAGCATATAATTGACCTCCTTTAATATGTGGTACACATATTATACAGGAAAATTATGCACAGTGTTTTCTGAATTTTTAAAGAATATTGAGATTTCAAAAGGAAGTCTTTTCATAATTGCTTACAACTCATAATGTTCC
>CANRKQ010000127.1 GCA_947631265.1 uncultured Clostridia bacterium
CTCAGTACAGATTTTCTCCTCGCCGCGCAGTGCAAAAAATTCTATCTCGCGTGCAAACACAGGAGAGATACCCTCGAAGATCTTTGTAAGCGACTTTGAAAATATCTGCTCTGCATTTTCAGCAAGGCGGTCCTTAAACTCACCTTCAGAAAAGTCAAATATCGACAGCCTCTTTTCCTTTGGCGGAACCTGATATGTGATTCCCGGCAAGACCATTCTGACGCTCGACATATCCTGTCCTACACGCTTGATGCTGTCGATGATCTTGCCCTCATTATTTATCAATATCAGATTAGAGCGTCTGCCCATGATCTCAACAGCAAGAGTAAACCTGCAAATATCACCCATTTCATTAGCAGAATCAAAATCAAAATACAGTATTCTCTCAAACCCGTCTTGCCTGATCGATATAAGCTTTCCGTTTAACAGGTGCTTTCTCATAAGCATACAGAACATAGGCGGAGTTTTTGGATTTTCAATTTGTGTATTTGTTATGTGAACTCGGGCTGTTCCCGCGCTTGTGTTGAAAATAAGCTTATATGCACACTCACGCGTGCGGATAGTAAATAGTATTTCCTCCTTTGACGGCTGATGGATTTTATCCACACGACCGTCTAGCAAAACGCTTTCAAGCTCTTTCTTTATTAAATTAAGATACACTCCGTCAAGAGCCATTTAGATCACCATACCTTATATCACAAAGGTCTCCCTTTCTTTAATAAGTACTTTTACGCAGACATATTTCTAAATAAATATCAGCCGCTCTCCTGTGAATAAAATTGCATTAACCCTTTGCATCGTACCAGCTTTTTCCTTCGTTCACATCGGCAATCAGAGGAACCTTTAGCTTTACTGCGTTTATCATTTCCTCTCCGAGAATAGCCTTTGCCCTATCCTTATCCTCTTCTGAGGTCTCAATAATAAGCTCGTCGTGAACCTGTAGAATAAGTCTTGCATTCAGCTTTTCCGATTTAAGTCTTTGATAGACCTTAACCATAGCAATCTTTATGATGTCTGCCGCCGCACCCTGAATAGGAGCGTTCATAGCGGCTCTTTTTCCAAATGCCTGAAGCGTTCTGTTAGACGCCGAAAGTTCTGGTATATATCTTCTTCTTCCGAAAATAGTTGTTACATAGCCGTTGTGTTTTCCGCTCTCTACAGTTTTATCCATAAACTCCTTTACCTTGGGATAATGGCTTAAATATTCATTGATATATTCCTTAGCCCTTGCAACAGATACGCCTATATCCTGCGAAAGCGAAAACGCGCCTATTCCGTATATTATTCCGAAGTTGACCGCTTTTGCTGTTCTTCTCATCTCAGAGGTAATAAAATCCTCAGGCATATCAAATACCTTTGCGGCGGTAGAGGTATGAATATCCTCACCGCTGATAAAAGCGTTCTGCATATTTTCGTCGCCGCACACAGACGCAAGAACTCTAAGCTCAATCTGACTGTAATCGGCGTCTAACAGCACGTTTTCCACGTCTGCAATAAAGAACTTTCTCATATTCCTGCCCAGCTCTTTTCTTACAGGGATATTCTGCATATTGGGCTCAGTCGATGATATTCTTCCCGTTCTGGTCTCTGTCTGCTTGAAAACCGAGTGAACCCTGCCGTCATCACGAACAAGCTTTAAAAGTCCGTCTACATAAGTTGAACTCAGCTTTGTAAGCGTTCTGTACTCCAAAATCATTGAAACAATGGGGTGTACGTCTACAAGAGATTCTAAAATCTCGGCATTTGTTGAATAACCGTTTTTTGTTTTCTTCTTATACGGCAGTGATAGATCCTCAAAAAGAACTGCTCCAAGCTGCTTGGGAGAGGAAATATTAAACTCTTTTCCTGCAAGCTCATAAATGCCTTTCTGAAGTTCTTCAATCTGCGCTTTTAGTCCCGTACCAAAATCCTCTACTCCCTTTATATCGACCTTAACTCCTACGCACTCCATTGATGCCAGAACCTCGCAAAGAGGCTGTTCTACATCATATAAAAGCGATTCCATTTCTGTCAGCTCGATCTCAGCCCTTAGCCTTTCACACAACCCCTTAAGCGAAGATATATCAGCATATTCCTCCATATCGCGCCGATACACAACTTTATAGGCAGCACATAAATTCTCCGCAGAATAATCGCTTGCCTGAGAATTTAACAAATATCCTGCTAAGTCGCATATAAATTTTATATTTACCAGCTCGCAATCGTTTGTGAAAGCAAACTTATATGCCTCTTTTGCATCAAAGCAAAGCTTTTCATTATCCGATTCAAAAATCCTTTTAATAAGCTCTTTATTATCGGTATAATAAGCATCGTTCATTGACAGAACTTCAAGATAAGCATTACCGTCTTTATTCTTGAAAATAAAGTATAACTCATTATTCTGCTTTATTATACTGTCAGCTGTTTCGTCTGTCAAAGAGGAAACCTCTATATTCGGCAAATCAACCTTGGGCATATCAAATATCGATGACTGACCGCCTTCACCCGTTGATACCCCGTTTAAATCAAGCTTGTCCAAAAGCCTGAACATCTCAAGCTCTGAAAGAATATCAGAAAGAGCCTTCTTGTTGACCTCGCCCGGCATATAGGATTTTACATCATTATCAATCGGTACATTCAAAGCGATAGCCCCTAAAAACCTGCTTTCATATGCCATTTGCTCTCCAACTTCAAGCTTTGACTTTACTCCGTTAGGCAAGTCAGATTCCCTAAATTCCTTATAGAGATTATTTATATTTCCATAAGTCTGTATAAGACTTAATGCAGTTTTTTCGCCTATTCCCTTAACTCCCGATATATTATCGCTGGTGTCTCCCATCAAAGCCTTAACGTCGATCATCTGGCGTGGTTCAACACCGTATTCCTCCATAATTCTCTCAGGAGTGTAAACCTTTGTTTCTTTAGTGCCGGCAAGCCTTACGGTTACGTTGTCACGAATAAGCTGAAAGCTGTCCCTGTCGCCTGTTAAAATAAAACATTCGTTTCCGCTCTTTGAGAAAATATCTGAAATCGTTCCCAGTATATCATCAGCCTCATAGCCCTTGAAATCAATAACCTTTACTCCCAGATTCACTAAAATCTCCTTTATTACAGGCATCTGCATAGCGAGTTCATTCGGCATTGCCTTTCTGTTCGCCTTATAGCTTTCTGATGCCTTATGCCGAAACGTAGGCTCTTTACGGTCAAATGCAACCGCAACACAGTCAGGTCTGACTGTTTCGATCTCCTTTAAATATATGTTCATAAAGCCTGTAATGGCATTCGTAAAAAAGCCCTTGCTGTTTGAAAGTATGCGTATTCCGTAAAAGGCTCTGTTCATTATACTGTTTCCGTCAATCGCCAGTATTTTCATTTTAAACCTCCTATAAGGCAACTGTGACGTTGC
>CANRKQ010000128.1 GCA_947631265.1 uncultured Clostridia bacterium
AAGGATAACCTTGCCGGTTTTAATATGTGAATGTTTTTTCCTTATTTATCATAGATATTTCGCCTGTGTCCAACATTTAAAACTAAGATTGTAACCTGTTTATCTTCAATTTCAGCAATCAGCCTGTAATTTCCAACACGATATCGCCATTGACCCGACCTGTTAGCAGTCAAGCCTTTTCCAAAACTTCGTGGATTAGTACATCCTTCAAGATTCTTTTCAATCCACCCTATAATCAATGACGCTGTATATTTGTCTAATTTTTTCAAATCCTTTAATGCTCTGTCAGAAAAAACTACCCTGTAACCATTCATATACCTAGCTCCTTTTTAACTTCATCAATAGAATAGGTTATAGGATTTTTTCTGTGTTCTGCAATGGCTTCCTCATAGCACTTTAAATCGTATTCATCTTCAATTTTTTCCATTACCGCATTTCTGATTAAGTCCGATAAGGAAATATTATTAAGCTCCGCATATTTTTTAAAAAGCTCTGTATCTTCATCATTTAATCTTACCGAAATAGTCATAGTATCAGCTCCTTCTGTAATACATTGTATTACATTTTTTAAGATTTGTCAATATTATTTTACACTTTTTTATCGTTTATTTTAATTTATAACGCATCTGTTTTTTACTTATAATAAAAATATCCAATTAAGGTATTTCTTTTTTTCTTGTTTTATGTTATACTTAATTATAATAAAAATACTGCGGAGGTCTAATAATGAGAGCTATAGTTACCGTAATAGGAAAAGACGATATAGGTATTCTTGCTAAGGTTTCGTCAGTTTGTTCTGAATACAAAGCTAATGTTATAGAGGTTACTCAATCTGTATTGCAGGATATGTTTGCTATGATTATGCTTGTAGATATTTCAAAGCTGAATATCCCTTTTGCAGAGTTAAGCGATAAAATGTCAGAATTGGGAAAAGAACTCGGTCTTTCGATAACCGCAATGCACGAGGACGTTTTTAACTGTATGCACCATATTTAATTGACCGGTGAGCCACCGGTGGCTCTGCTGCCTTTGGAGAATTTGTACAATGTGATAACTTTGTACAACGGCAGGTCTATCAATTGATAAATAATAATTGACAATGGATATTGGAGGTTGAGTAATGCTTAACGCATATGATATACTTGAAACTATTCGTATGATTCAGGACGAAAATCTTGACATTCGTACAATTACAATGGGAATTTCCCTGCTTGACTGCATAGACAACGACATTGACAAGGCTTGCGGGAAGGTCTATGAAAAGATAACAAGATGCGCTAAAGATTTAGTCAAAACAGCAAATGAAATTTCAAAGGAATTCGGTATACCTATTATAAATAAGAGAATTTCGGTAACTCCTATTTCAATAGTGTCAGCCGCCTGCAAATGTTCTCCTGTACCGTTTGCTTTAGCTATGGATAAAGCAGCTCAGGCTGTCGGGGTTGATTTAATAGGCGGTTATTCGGCGCTTGTTCAAAAGGGCTTTTCAGCAGGAGACCTTGAGCTTATAAATTCTATTCCAGAGGCTTTGAAGTCTACAGAAAAGGTATGCTCCTCTGTAAATATAGGTTCTACAAAGACGGGAATAAATCTCGATGCGTGTAAGCTGATGGGCAGTATTGTAAAGCAATGCGCAGAAGAAACTGTTGATAAAAACTGTTTCGGTGCCGCAAAGCTTGTCGTGTTCTGTAATGCCGTTGAAGATAACCCCTTTATGGCAGGAGCCTTCCACGGCGTCGGGGAGCCTGATTGTATGATAAATGTCGGCGTATCAGGACCGGGAGTTGTGCGTTCTGCACTTTCAAAGTACCCCGATGCAAATATCACAGAGGTTTCGGACATAATAAAAAAGACGTCTTATAAAATAACAAGAATAGGACAGCTTGTAGGCGTGACTGCCTCAAAACGTCTGGGTGTTCCGTTTGGAATAGTAGACCTGTCACTTGCACCGACCCCTGCTGTCGGCGACAGCGTTGCTCATATTCTTGAGGAAATCGGGCTTGAACAATGCGGAACTCACGGAACTACCGCAACTCTTGCACTTTTGAACGATGCTGTTAAAAAGGGTGGAGTTATGGCTTGCTCAAGAATAGGAGGGCTTTCAGGAGCTTTTATACCAGTATCGGAAGACGCGGGTATGATTGCGGCAGCAAAAAACGGAGTTATTAATATTGAAAAGCTTGAGGCAATGACGGCAGTCTGCTCGGTAGGACTTGATATGATAGTTATTCCCGGAGATACCTCGCCTGATACAATAGCGGCAATTATTGCGGACGAGGCAGCTATCGGAATGGTAAACACAAAGACAACAGCAGTAAGAATAATTCCCGCTATAGGCAAAGATGTAGGAGATGAACTTGATTGGGGAGGACTTTTCGGTCATGCGCCTGTTATGCCGCTTAAAAAAGAATCTGCATCAAGATTTATAAACAGAGGCGGTCAGATTCCTGCGCCACTTCATTCTTTAAAGAACTGATATATTTACATTAAAAACATATTGAATAGTTGAAAGTTAAAGCTTTCGTTACTTATTAAGGAGGATAGTTACAGCAATGAAAAGAAAATCAATACTAGCCGTCACAATATGCCTGAGTATATTGACAGCAATTCTTTGCGCCTGCACAAAAGCCAATAAAACTAACACATCATCTGTGGATAGCAGCGCAACTATTTCAAAAGACTCTACAAGTATCACCGAGCTATCTGTATTTGATGAAAAAACAAACTATATCGACAACGTAGATAAGATAATCTCCGGCGGAGCGTATACCATTAACGGAATGCTTAAATCCAGTACAATGGGACTTATCACAGAAAATCCTATAACCATCTCAGTAAAGGACAAAGACAATTACTACTACTCTGTCAAAACAGTATCGTCGTATCAGGAATATCTGGTATCAGACGGGACATCGTATGTTTTAAATTCAAACGATGAACTATATGCTGTTTCAAAAGATAAGACAGCAGAAAACATCAAATCTACAATAGACACATATTTTCCGTCTAAGGATTCTTTGGTTTATAAGGACACCTATAGCGTAAGCTATAATAATCAGAAATATATCCGTGAAAGATATGAGTTTGCCGATTCAAAAGGTTCAAGTCAGACAATTTCATATTTCTTCATAGATCAGGAGCTAAAAATGATTCAATACGTTAATCAGGTAATGGAAATGAAAATAGATTCATATCTGAGCGTTAAAGAAATTTCTCATGAAAGCAACGAAAGCTACTATAATAAAATAAAGGATTATAAAAAGGTCTCTGAGGATAAGCTTATTAACTCTCTGAATAAATCTGATTCATCAGATGAATACATTCTAGGTCTTCTCGACTCAA
>CANRKQ010000129.1 GCA_947631265.1 uncultured Clostridia bacterium
CCTTTGTAAGAACAGGTCCGTGGCTAGGACAAACAATATCAAATTCAAGCCCCTCCAGCTTTTTCATACCTGAAACCACAAACGGCTTAAACGGTCCGAAAATAGCATCGAAATATCCCTTCAAAGCAATGTTATATGATTTATCATACGCTATAAACTTATCAAACATATACGGCTCGCAATAGTGGCAGCCGAATACATCGCAGGAAAACAGTACCTTTTCACTTTCACAATATGTGAACATTGAATCAGGCCAATGCAAAAACGCAGCCGGTATAAATTTCAGTTCAATACCGCCCAAATCCAGAGTATCACCGTCGTTGACTACCATATAATCAATGCTTTCACTATTAGTGATGTTCTTTAGAAAATTTGAACCCGCTTTCGTACATACGATTTTAGCGTCACAATGCTTTAAAATGTCCGCCAAAGCACCGCTGTGGTCTGGTTCGCAATGATTAAGAATAATATAATCAATGTCCGACGGCTCGCAAACCTCTTTGATATTATTCAAATAAGAATCAAAAAAGTCAGCGTGGCTTACTTCAATCAAAGCTGTCTTTTCTTTTCCCTTTAATATATACGAGTTATATGAAGTACCATAATCCGTTTTCATTATAACGTCAAAAATCCTCATTGCAGGATTCAAAATACCAACTGAGTATAAGTTTTCTGTAATTTTTATTGCTGACATATTTTTATATGCTCTGTATGAGCATTTCCTCCTTTTGATGATATAATGCAGTATTTCTCTTTTAATGAATAGAGATTTAACGCATTTTAGTTTTTATAATACCAATCAATCCGTTTATTTACCAATTAATAGATCAATTTACTGTCATATATTAAATATACCATATTGATTTTTTCAATTCTGTTGCAAATGCAACTTTTAAATCTTAATAAAAAGATAATTAAAGCAAAACCGATTCAGATATATTTGGTATTTAAAAACATTACATATATTTTTGATTACCATAAACAAAAGCAAAAAAGTATTAACTTGACAGTTAAACATCAAGCTGCCTTATACCGTAAATTAATGCACGGGATAAAAATAATATAATCATTATACTTAAAATTATTCTGTTCTCAAAGCAACTACCGGATCCTTTTTGGCAGCCATTCTTGAAGGAATCAAGCCTGCTATAAGGGTCAAGATCATACTTATTATTACAAGAATTACTCCTCCTGCGACAGGCAGCATAGCTACAATGTCCAGATCGGTCAGATGCTTTATAATCATCGTTATCGGAATATCAAGAATCACAGTTATTAATATACCGATAATTCCTGCGGTAAAACCTATAATCAAGGTTTCAGCATTAAACACGCGGGATATATCTCTCTTTGACGCACCTATACTTCTGAGAATACCTATTTCCTTTGTTCTCTCTAAAACTGAAATATAGGTTATAATTCCAATCATAATGGACGATACAACTAGTGAAATAGTAACAAATGCGATCAATACATACGATATTGAATTGATAATCGTAGTAATCGAACTCATCATTAAGCCCACATAATCTGTATACCGAACTCTCTCACTTTCTGTTTTTCTGGAGCTGTTATAATCGTCTATAAAATTGACCAAGGACTCCTTCTCGTCAAATCCCTTTGAGTAAAAAAGTATTGACACAGGATCGTCTAAATCTGAAACTCCGAGGGCTGTCAGATTATTTTCAAAAGTATCAGTACCGCTGAATTTCTCTCCTGTAAACACGTTTATATCAGGATTTGATTTCTGCTCATTTACTATTTGTGATTCATTTACCGAATTTATGATATAATCAGTAAGCTCTCTTTTATAGCCTATACCTCCGCTGCCGAAGGCTGTTCCGGTTACTCCGTCTTTAATTCTTATAATACCAGAAACCTTTAAGTCCAAAGACTTATCTAAAACCGATTTCATATACTTTGTATCATTTCTCATATCTGCCCATACGCCGTTTTGCTTTTGATAATAATCGCTTGTCAAAACAAGCTTATAGGTTCTGTTTAACAGCTCATCAAAGCTGAACTCTGTCGCCTGATTAGGAATATTCTCTGTTTTCCCCGTAACAATAGCCTCTACCGATTTATTGTAATCATCTATACTTCTCAGCCCCAGAGAGTACAAAACATAATCGTCAATTCTATTATACTCATCAACAACAATCACAACCTCGTTTTTGTTCTTGGGCCAACTGCCCTCCAAAACGTCATACTGCGACTCTAAAAGCTTTTGATTATCAATAAGCTCATTCCAAACAGGAGTTTGATTGAACATCATATTTACTCCTCCCTGCGTGACCTCGGACGTGCTGTCAAAATCTACAGGATTATTCCTTGTATTTTCGGTTTCACTATACTCGGAAGAATATACATTGAACTCGTTTGAATACTTATACTGTATTCCGTTAACCAGATGATTTATCTTGTCATTATTATCCTCTATATATTGTTTTAAGCTTTTCATATCGTTTACTGTTACGCCCTCGGCGTATGAGTTTACTATTGTGTCCAAAACATCTTTTGTATGAACTTTCTTCTCATCAGGAAATTCAGTTTCATCTTCGGTATCAAAATCATCTGAAAACATAGCCGCCATACTTTCACCGTCCATTGCCAGCTTATCTATCTGCAATGGGTACGATGAAAGAGTTTCCTCCTCCATTACATTGATATACGTTTGAAAACCGCTCGATAATGAAAGAATAAGCGCTATTCCTATAATTCCGATACTTCCGGCAAACGAGGTAAGAATTGTTCTCGTCTTTTTGGTATTTAGATTGCCTAAGCTCAATGAAAGTGCTGTTAAAAAGCTCATTGACCTTTTCTTTTTTTCTTTTCTTTTTGATTTTTCTTTCTTTTCCTCTTTTTTATTTATTACCTCTGCGTCTGTCTTCTCATTCTGAGAACACTCAAACGGATTTGAATCATCTATTACCTCACCGTCTGAAAGCTTTATTATTCTTGTTGAGTATTTCTCAGCAAGCTCGGGGTTATGCGTTACCATAATAACAAGCTTATCATCTGCAACTTCTTTTAAAAGCTCCATAACCTGAATGCTTGTTTCAGTATCAAGTGCGCCGGTAGGCTCGTCGGCAAGAATAATATCAGGATTGTTGACTAAAGCCCTTGCTATGGC
>CANRKQ010000130.1 GCA_947631265.1 uncultured Clostridia bacterium
AACCATTTTGATGTCAAATCCACCGCTCAAAATAAAATCGCGCAACAACTTGTCAATCTTCATAGGTACTTTTGGAGGAATAATTTTATTTCCCTCTATCTTCTCAAAGTATTCCTTTGCTTTCGTTTTATCGGCAGTTGCTTTTAATGCGTCAAAACGGCCAAACTCATTGATATTAGCATCTGTAACTTTAAGATTCATAAAATTGCGTAGTTTTACTTCGTTAAGACCAAGTACAATGGCAACTTGGTGAATCTGATCGTCTTTTGCTTTGGAGATATATTCGGTGATATAGTCACGAAAAGTTTTTCCCGCCTCCGGAACAACATCACCTCTCTGAATATCGTGAAGGAATAAATTTGCAAATTTCTGTTCTTCTTGGGACAGAGTAGCAAACGTCTTATGCAACACGTCTTCAGCTTGTTTGATCGTCCCGGCTGAGGCATCTTTGCTCTGTAGTAATTTAATATATTTTTCAAACCGCGAGTTCATATAGTCTGCATCAATGTCATCAGTGTCGATTGTGATAAGATGTCCGTCAATATCATACGGTAAATTAGAGCCGTTTCCGCCACCACCTCCGACGAATAATTCTTTGTATCTCAAAACAAGAATTTTATAGGTTTTCTCGTCCATTAAAACCTCAATCGTGAACTTTTCTCCGGTTTCTTCTTTGGAGAAGTCATAGGATAGTTTATCCCAGTAGAAGCCTTGGACTTTTGCGGCTTCAAGATAGTTGTTCAGCGATTGAAACAGATCGACGAATTTCTTTCTTTCCGTCATGTCCTTCGGGAGTTGAACAAAGTCATTTATCCCTGCATTTTCAAAAAGGTCTTTGACTTGTGTATAGTAGTAATTTAGGCTTTCAAGATTCTTATTTAATCTTTCTGCAAACAAACCGAGCGGTTTATCTCCCGAATACAGTTTTACCGCGGCGGCAATATATCTCTCCATAGTATGAGGTCTTCTGTAATAACGGATCGTTCCGAAAGGCTTTTCCGGTCCAAAAAGACGGTTGGTACGGGAGAACGCCTGAATAATGTTCTCATAATGAAGAATCTTATCCATATACAGAGTGTTGATCCATTTGGAATCAAATCCCGTGAGCATTTGATCAACTACTATCAGCAAGTCAATCTGTTTCTCCGGCGTTTTTTCAATCCGTTCATACGGCTTTTTATGCGCCAACCTTGCGGCTATATCTTTTTTCATTTTGCCGAAAGTGGGAATTGTAAAATCCTGTCCGTACCTGTTGTTATAATCTGTTATTATCTCTACCAAGCCGTTTTCCTTAATAGGACCATTTCCGTTATTGTCTATGCTTGGGTCAAAAAGAGCAGCAATCTTAAGCTGTGAAGCCGTCTTTTTCAGCAGTCGATAATATTGAAGTGCTTCATAAATGCTGCCTGTTGCGAAAATCGCGTGAAACTTGCTGTTATGGCTCAACATTACCCAGTTATCTATAATGTCTTGGACTACCATTTTCTGATGTTCTTCACATTCATACTGACTATTCGGCAAATAATCCTCAATTCCCTTCACAAAATTACCCGCCGTATCATAACTGCCCGCCATAGGAAGATTCATATACTCATAGAACACCTTACTCTTTTGGGAGTCAGCAAGCACTTCTTCGACAGTTTCAGCTTTAGCCTTCTCAAGAGCTACGGCTTGACGCAAGTCGTTATCCTTGTAGGTCAGGACTTTATACGGGTCAAAACCAAGCACATTTTTATCTCTTATGCCGTCTGCAATGCTGTACCTGTGTAATTCATTTCCGAAAACGGTTGAAGTCGTGCTGAATTTTTTCTGATTTTCGTCTTGGATCGGAGTGCCGGTAAATCCGAAAAACATTGCGTTCGGGAAAGTGCGTTTAATGGTAAGAAGCATATCGCCAAACGTGGAGCGGTGACACTCGTCCACAATAAAGACAATACGCTTTGAACTCATAAGCTCAATATCTGCCGCTTTCAAGCCTCCTTCGTCTTCGTTTTTTATGTTGCTCATCTTTTGTATAGAGGTCACGATAAGCGTGTTGGAAGGATCTGAGCTTTTTAGTTTTGTAACAAGTACACCTGTATTTTCGGTTGCTTGAACAGCTTCATTTTCATCGGCAAATCCACGGTATTCTTTCAAACTCTGCGTTCCAAGCTCGATGCGATCCATTAAAAATATCACTTTGTCAGCATCTTTAGAAGAAGCAATAAGTTGAGCAGACTTAAAGGAAGTCATTGTCTTGCCCGATCCCGTCGTATGCCAAACATAGCCGCCGCGCTGATCCTTTCCTTCCCATTTTGCTTTGGAAACCTTATCAGATATTGCGCTTGCAGCAAAATACTGATAGCTGCGCATTACTTTCAAAATACCGTCGGAATTGTCCGCTACGGTATAGAAACCAATTAACTGATGAGCCATAGGAATAGAAAGCAGCGTTGAAGTGACCTGCTTCCAATCATTGACAGGCTCGTTATTAAAATCTGCCCAGTGGAAATAGAAGTCGGGATTAAACTTGCCTTCCGGTCCGGGATTGGCAAAGTAAACTGTTTCTTCGGGATTCATTGCGACGAAAATCTGAACAAGGGAGAACAAACCTGTAAAGATGCCCTCGGCAGCATATTTTTCTATCTGATTGCACGCTTGACTGATCGGAATGCCGCTTTTCTTGAGTTCAATATGTATCACCGGCATACCGTTTATCAGCAGCATTAAATCTCCGCGCCGATCATTCAGTATTCTTGACTTGGTAGGAAATTTAGGTTGCTGCACGATTTGATAGCGGCTTTGCCCGGCAGCTATCTCTCTGCGGTCATATATTTTGAGTGACACTTCTTTGCCAAAGTGTTGTTCGTCCAAGGGATTGTCGCGGACTATCGTCACACTGCGACCGTTAATAAAACCATTGAGTTTGAGGGGAGTTTTCAAACTTCCGATTTGTTCAAGAATCTGCTGCATTTCACCATTAGTCAAGGGATAATCGTTCAGACGATCCCTTGACCGGTTGTTATCAAACAAAATATCAGCCCAGTTCTGAATAAG
>CANRKQ010000131.1 GCA_947631265.1 uncultured Clostridia bacterium
GGCTTTGAATTAACCATTGTGTCGTCTAAATTCTTATTGCAGTATAAAACTAAATATCCTTGTGCGGGAACAACAGCCGTACCTTTTATACTCTTGGAATTAGTAGAACTGTCCACATCAGTCTTTTCAAGCTGATAACCTGACACATCAACTTCTGTATCTGTCGGATTATAAAGCTCGACCCAGTCGCATAGCTCTGTTACAGTACTGCCATTTTCCTCATATACCGCTTTTACATCGGTTAAATTTCCGTTTTCCCCTTTATTTCCCAAGCATACCTCATTGATTACAATATTAGGAGTTTCTGCTCCTGTTATAAAAGCAGAAAATCCAACCGACGTAACAACCATTGCAATCGCTACAGAGGTGCTGACAGTTCTTCCGAAAAATCCCATAATTCTTCCTCCTGACATTTCTTATACCTAAACCGATAACTTTTGTAAATTTTATTCAAGTATAAACATTGACAATTATTAATTATAATTACAAAAACTATTGTGCAAAATTAATAATAACCATATATATTTTATATAATATAAAGCCATTTGTCAATCTACTTTTAAATAATAAATACATTATTTTGCATTAAAAGTTAAAATATTATCAAGCAAGATCAAAAATTTAAGGCTGACACATATTAATGTGCCAGCCGTTATATATCAAACTTAAAATATTCTAGTATGATTGAGCAGTTTTATTTTTTCTTTACTTTTTTCTTTACAACTTTAGACCATTTACCATAGTTATTATTACCGTTTGCAGTATTGTAGGCTCTTACCCGTACATAATAAGTCTTTCCTCTCTTTATCTTCTTTCCCTTGACGATTACCTTAGTCTTTTTTGTAAGCTTATTAAATATTATCTTCTTTTTGAACTTCTTATTTTTTGATACCTGTACCTTATAACCTGTAGCATTATCAACTTTTTCCCATTTTATAATTAATTTCTTTCCCTTTGCTTTTACGGTTAGTTTTGTGACTTGTGCTAGTTTTGTAGATGGTTTTGTTATTTGGTTAGGACTTTTAGATGGCTCTGTTGTCTTTGTTGCCTTTGTTGACTTTGTTAGATGTGTTGATAAATTGTTAGACGGTCTTGTTGACTTAGTCGGAAATGTAAATGATATTGTTGAATGGGTCGGGTTAGTAGGTGATTTTGTTTTTGTTTGGATAGTATATGAAGCAGTTGTCTTAGTTTGATTATTTGTTGTCTTGGTTTGATTACTAGGTGTATTTGTCACTGAATTACCACTTCTGACAGCTATTTCTTCACTATAGCTTTTGCTTTGATCGGCTTTTAACTGAACGCTTACCCTTGCTGTTCCCTCGCCGACCGTTGTAAACTTGCCATTAGAATCTATACTTATTACAGAAGTATCGCTTGAGGAAAATTTATAGTCGCTTGCAACACCCGGGCAATAAGTCGAAGACCAGCCCTGATTGACAATACCATAATTAAAATATCCTGTTTTATTTACTCTCATATAACCTGCGTTTGCTCTGCTTTTAACCGTGCGGGCATATAACGTAACTAATGACTTTTGAATAGCGACTGTGTTAGTTTTTTCAACGGTTCCCGATTTGTTGGGAACACTTTCAGCTGATCTATTACTAAAGGACTGAACCCAGTAATAAACAGAATTGCTTTTAAAGCATCCGATGCCTATTGATTTAAAATTTGTACTCAAAATATTGGCTCTATGACCCGATGAATTCATCCAGCCGGTCATAACAGACTCTGATGACTGATAATTTATTGCAATATTTTCACCGTTCAGCTTACTTAAAATCGTAAAGCAAGAGTCTCCGTTTGGACGAGTGTGCGAATAGTATATACCCGTTTCCATAGCTCTGTCCATTGCCGCATTAAGCAGTTCGGTATCCATTGTTAAAGCACTTAGACCGTTTTCACTTCTTCTCTGATTTACAATATTTAATATTTCGTTTGCTTTGGTATAATCGCATACGCCCTTTACCTGAATGTTGTATATTTCACTTGCTTTGGCAGTTATATTAAGTCCGAAAGCTAATGAAAACATCATTGAAACAGATAAAGCTATACTTAATAATTTTTTCATATTACTTCTCCGAAATTCTTTTTTTATTACATTTTGGTTCTTATAAGTATAATATGTCTTTTTACTTTTTATATTAAAAATATTTATAGTCAATTATTTCTTAAAACAGAGCAAAAACAGCTGACACAGAATAATGTGCCAGCCGTTTTTATATTTTTTATTACTTAACTTTTTTCTTAACAACCTTGCTCCATTTGCCGCAACTTGTATTGCCGTTTACAGTCTTATATGCTCTGACCTTTACAAAATACTTTTTCTTTGATTTCAGTCTCTTTAATGTTACCTTGTTTTTCTTTACCTTAACCGTTTTCTTGCCTTTGAATTTATTATTTTTAGCATACATTACCTCATAGCCTGTTGCTCCGCTAATCTTTTTCCACTTTACATTCAGTTTCTTTTTCTTGGCGGTCAGCTTAACTGATTTTACTTTGGCGGGTTTGGGGACGGTAACTTTTGTTGTACTTGGTGTCTTTGCTTTGTTTACTGGGCTGACGGTTTGATTTGGTTTGGTTGGGTTGTTGTTTGGTTTATTGCTTGAGTTTTGTGATGGGTTATATAGCTCCATAGATTCCTTGCTGCCTATTTTTGCATAGGTTGCTTTTTCCCAATACCAATACAAATAATCATCCTCATAATGTTCATAATAAGTCATATTACCATTTGAATCATATGTATATTTAAACTTTACACCGTAGTTGTCTTCAGAGTATATTATTCTCCCATTTGTATCATATATGTATTTCTCCCAATTACCATAACTATCTTCATAATATGTTTTATATCCATTTGTATCATAGGTATATTTACCCCAAAAACCATTACTAGATTCTTGAAAAATCATATTCCAACTTGTATCGTAGGTATACTTTAACCAAACGTCAGTATATTCAGAATAAGTACAAAGTCCATTAGAATTATAGGTATGTTTACCCCAATTACCGT
>CANRKQ010000132.1 GCA_947631265.1 uncultured Clostridia bacterium
TATTCCTTTGCCGATCTGGAAAAGCTTGCGCTTGAGAGCGAGCCGTTTAAATGCTTTGTCGATCCTGACTATCCTGCTCTTACACCTCCCGGTGATCTTCCTAAGAGGATTCAGAAGTTCTGTGAAGAAACAGGACAGTATATACCTAAAACGGTAGGCGAGATTGTAAGATGTATTTACGAAAGCCTGAGTTTGAAATATCGTTATGCGTTTGACCAGATCAAAGAGCTTACGGGTAAGGATTACAAGGTCATAAATATTGTCGGCGGAGGAACAAAAGACGGTCTTCTATGTCAGATGACGGCTAATTCCTGCGGCACGCGTGTTTTAGCAGGACCTGTTGAGGCGACGGTATTCGGTAATGTTGCGGTTCAGCTAATGGCAGACGGTTGCATATCCGGCGTAAGAGAGGCAAGAGAAATTATAGCAAAATCGGATAACGTAAAGAGTTATGAACCCGAGGAAAAAGCAGTTAAAGCCTTTAAAAAGGCATATAAAAGCTTTAAGAAAATAATAAAAATAAAATAAATCGGAGGGAAAGAGAATGTATTACAAAATAGGAATAAGACCTATAATTGACGGAAGAAGAAAAGGTATTCGCGAAGGGTTGGAAGACCAGACAATGGATATGGCTAAAATTGCGGCTGATTTAATCAGCTCCAAGGTAACGTATTCAGACGGTACACCTGTTCAGTGCGTTATTGCGGATACTACAATAGGCGGAGGATACGAGGCTGCATTGTGCGAGGAGAAGTTCTCTAAAGAAAATGTGGTTGCAACTCTTTCCGTTTCACCTTGCTGGTGCTACGGAACAGAAACTACAGACAATAACCCTACTACGATCAAGGCATTATGGGGCTTTAACGGAACTGAACGTCCGGGCGCTGTATATCTTGCGGCGGCTATGGCGGCTTACGCGCAAAACGGTCAGCCGTGCTTTGCTATATACGGTCACGACGTTAAGGATATAGGCGACAAAGAAGTTCCTGCCGATGTAGAGGAAAAGCTTCTGCGTTTTGCAAGGTGCGCTGTTGCAGTCGGAGAAATGAGAAACAAATCTTACTGTAATATCGGTGCTGTAGCTATGGGTATTGCAGGCTCTTACTGCAATGTAGATTTCTTTGCAAAATATCTGGGACTTCGCGCCGAGTGGGTAGACGAGGTTGAAATTCTCAGGCGTATGGAGCTTGGAATTTATGATAATGAGGAGTTTAAAAAGGCTCTTGCATGGACAAAAGAGCATTGTCCTCAGGGTGACGACAATGTAAATGATCCTCCTATTGTTCAGGGCGATGAGAGAAGCGAAAAGGATTGGGAGTTTACCGTTAAGATGACGCTTATTATCCGTGACATTATGCTTGGCAATCCAAAGCTGGCTGAAATGGGATGGATCGAAGAATCCTGCGGAAGAAACGCTCTGCTGGGAGGCTTTCAGGGACAAAGACAATGGACCGACTATAAACCGAACGCAGATTTCTGCGAGGCTATACTAAACTCAACCTTTGACTGGAACGGAAAGAGAAAGCCTGTAATACTTGCGACAGAAAATGACGGTCTCAACGGTGTTTCTATGCTGTTCGGACATTTGCTTTCTCACACCGCAAGTATTTTTGCAGACGTAAGAACATACTGGAGTCCTGACGCAGTTGAAAGAGTTTGCGGAATGAGACCTGAGGGCAAGGCGGCAAACGGATTTATCCACCTTATCAATTCCGGCGCTGCCGCACTTGACGGAACAGGAGCAGCCGACGGTATGATGAAAAAGTGGTGGGAAATGACAGATGAGAATATTGACGCTTGTCTTAAGGCTACCGACTGGAGACCTGCAAACTTAGGATATTTCAGAGGCGGCGGATTTTCTTCGCATTGGAAAACGCTTGCTGAAATGCCTGTTACAATGATGAGACTGAACATCGTTGACGGATTAGGTCCTGTGCTGCAAATTGCAGAGGGATATACTTGTGTTCTGCCTGATCAGATTCACAATACGATTGATAAGAGAACAGACCCGACGTGGCCGACAACATGGTTTGCACCGAGACTAACAGGTAAAGGCGCATTCAAAGACGTATACAGCGTTATGGCTAACTGGGGAGCAAATCACGGTTCGCTTTCATACGGACATATAGGTGCCGATCTTATCACGCTTGCATCAATGCTGAGAATTCCTGTATCAATGCACAATGTTCCTGACGACGATATTTACCGTCCGCATTGCTGGAGCGCTTTCGGCACAAAGGATCTGGAGGGCGCTGATTACAGAGCCTGCCAAAATTACGGACCACTCTTCAAATAGCTTTGAACAGTCAAGGGGTGCATTTATGTGTCCCTTGCTTTTCATATTACAAGTACGGCGATGGATTTTTGTTTGTCAAAAAATCTGCTGATAAGGAACGGTGATTTATATGATAAAAAAATGTTTGTCTATGTTTGTGGCTTTGACGCTTTCTCTGTCTTGCCTGAGCGGATGTTATTTTCTTCCCGATGAAGAAGAGATTCTGGAGGCGCCCAATGTAAAGGCCAGCGAGGTAAAATATACAACTATTATAGCGAAAAAGAGCGACCTTATTAAACAGATTATTTATTCAGGTAAAATTGAATCATTAAATACTACGCAGCTTTCATATGAAAATCAAGGCGGAAAAATTAAAAAGCTTTACGTTTCTGCCGGCGACAAGGTATCTAAAGGCGATTTGATTTGCGAGCTGAATACCGGAGATTTGGAGTATCAAATCAGGGATAAAGAGCTTAGGATAGAAAAAGCAAGGCTGCAGAAAAAAATTCTGGTAAAGAACAAGGCGTTTCAAGCGGAGATAGACAACGCTCAGGTCGAAATTGATATTCTGAAAAACGAGCTTGACCAGCTGAATGAGCAGATGGATAATTCATTTCTTTATTCAAAGAGCTCAGGCACTATCTCTGAATTAACGTCTTTGTCGGCGGGCGATGAAATAACGGTAGGTGAAACTGTTGCGTCGGTTGTTGATTCGGGAAG
>CANRKQ010000133.1 GCA_947631265.1 uncultured Clostridia bacterium
CAATAAAAATGAATAGTTTTTTATAGATGCATTTTGCTAAATTTGCGGAACTGTAAGGACTCGAACTATCACCAACAAATATTTAAAAAAATCAGGCACATAGAAGTAAAAGTCTATGTGTCTATTTGTCTAAATAAAGATAAAAAGCAAATTTGACAAAGGACGATGGTCAATATATAATTAAAGAAACAGGAAGAGGTTATATATTACTACCAAAGTTGGAAATATAGGAGGTAGTATAAATGAAATTTAGAAATGTGTTATCTTGTATTATTTTTAGTATTGGATTTATTCTTTTTTGCTTATCAATGTATAATTGTTTAAAAACATTTGACGTTCAAACAAATAATAACAAAATTAAAATGGGTAGTGACATTGTTTTTGCTAAGATGGATGACTCTGTTTTAGCTGTTTCAATTAGCAGTGGAAAAATATCGTCGTATGATTTAAATGGAGAATTTTTGTATTCTTCAGAGGTACCTGTTGGATCAAAGAATGATATTTCTGTTTATTCAAACTCTGAGAAAGTGATTATTTCTTATTCAGAATTCAATGTAAAAACTTATGCATTTGATAAAAGCGGATATTTGGGAAAAACGACTGACAACATTGAGCATTTTGAAAATGACTGTTCTAATCAAACTATTTCAATTAATGGTGTTACATTTTATACAAAATCATTCGGAAGAATCTTTATGAAAAATGGAAATAATGAAAAGCAACTATCAGATTTATCTCTGTGGAATTGTTTTATATACAATCCATTTTTAGTTTTCGTTATACTGCTAATTGGAATAATTTTGTTATTACCGTCAATTGTTAATTGGTTGATGAAATTGCCGCATAATCATATGTACTTAAAACATAAAAATACTACTATTACTATGTAACAAACATACAGGGTGATATATTAGCAATAATAAGCGGCATAGGTACTATTAACTGGCTATTAAATAGAATGATGTTAAATGTAGATGTTGTTTTATCTATTGGGGGAGCCATATCTGGTATATTATGTTTTGTTTGACAAAAAACCGAATAATTAAATTTGGGTGATATGATGAAATTAAAAGTAAAATGTTCAGTTCCTGAAGGGGAAATTATTTATATAAAGGTAAATGATGAAGTTAAGGAACTTTACAGCTTTGAATCGTTTACTGTATTTAATTTAGATGAGAAAAAGCAGTATGTTCTTGAGGTTGAGCGAAGACCTGATAAAAGCAATAGAAGTCTAATTAACTTATTGATTTTTGTTGTTACAATTATTATACAAGGATTATTTAATGCTTTACTTATGAATGTTGATACGGATTGGTTTAATCAAATAACTCCTTATGGCATGAAAGCTAAGATAATTATTGATCTAAATGAAGATACTGAAGTTAATTTGGTATATGTAAGTTCAAAATATAATAAAAATAAATGCATAAAACCTAAATTAAACACTGATGTTGGTAAAATAACGTCAATAAATTATATAATTAATAAAGCAGATTTTAAGAATCAATACTTTAATTATGTAAAAAGACTTTTATCTGTTTATTCTTTAGTACTAGCACTATTTAATTTTCTATTAATTGTAGCTATGAAAAATAATATTTTATATGCTGCTTTATTTATGATTTTTATTATGGTTATATTGCTATTAGGATTAATTATCACATTCATTAGACAGCATAGAAAATTAAGTAATATTTTAAAAAATTTTAATTTATAAAATCGTCTTATTAACTTTGAAGCAAGTATTCTATATAAATAAGGGAGCAAATTATGAAGTCATCAAAAAAATTTTTATTAATTATTCTAGCCATTTTAATAGTTATATTTTGTATACTTTTAGTGTTTGAAGTATTTAAAATAATCTCGTTTGATTTTGGTAGTGTTAAAACTAAACAGGAAAATTATTTAGAAGAAAAGAACAATACTATAATTGCCTCTGGAATGGACGGTTACATTTTCAAAATAAATGATAATGTATTATTTTATACACTTGATGAAAATATAGTAATTATGAAAACTGATTTAACGTATAATGATGATTATTCTGATTTAACTGCAAAATCAAAAACTATATTTTCATTTAAGAATCCTGAAGAATCATATTATATGGTTAAAGGTAAAAGGTTTTATATAAAAAATAAAAGTTTAGATAAATATATAGATTTGCAAACATTTGAGGTAAAAGATTTTACTGATTCAGTAAAAGGCAACTGGATTGTTTTTCAAGAAACGTAATACAATGAAGATATACAAACAATTTTTAAAGGGATGGTAATCTTGACCATTAAAATTGATAAAATTTTAATTTATATTGTTGTTTTATTCATATCCATGAATTTTTTTGGTTGTGATGATTTTGGAAACAAAATAAATAAATCAGATGAAAATTATAAAATAGAATACGATATAAATGTTAAATTTATTGAATTTATAAATTTAGTAAGTAATTATGCTCAAAGTTTTAACGATAATTTAGAATTAAGTGAAATTAGATTAAATTACAATTCTGAAGATGTACTAAATATAGAATTCATTTATTTTCATGATGTTAGTGATGATAGGGCATACGGATTAGTTTTAAGTTACAATGAAAGTAAGGGTGCAATAATATATTCTATATATGGTAAGGGACATCCAAAAGCATTAGCAGCTGAAATGAATTTATCACCTCCATATGATGATTTTGATACTAGTAAATGGAGTTTAAGTTTTAACGAAGCGAAAAGCATAATTTTAGACAAAGTATCAACAAAGAATAGTTGTAAAATTAAGTCAATTAAATGTACTTGTCAATCTGATTTTTGGTTGTATCATATAACTTTTTTTGATGATACTTTTGTAGAATATAAATTAAATCCAACAACAGGGGCAACTGCACTATATTAAGAAATATAAATAATATGGCTAATACAAATCCTTAAAACATGATATTTTTCAGTTAAAAAGAAATTCACTAAGTATAGTAAAGGTTTGGTGTG
>CANRKQ010000134.1 GCA_947631265.1 uncultured Clostridia bacterium
TTCCAATCCTTTGTTTTCGGATCAACAAGCTGTGTAGTCGAGGCGATAGAGTATTCTGTTTTCATCTCTCCCGTAAGAAAGTAGTTAAACAAGTCGGGAGTAAGCAGCATAGTTTGCGCTCTGTCTAAAAGCTCCTGTCTGTTTTCTATAAGAGATAAAAGCTGAAAGGCAGTATTTATCTCCATAATCTGATTTCCTGTTTCCTTATACAGCCTTGAAAGTGGAATAAGCTCAGCCGCTTTATCAACCATTCCTTCCGTTCTCTTATCGCGGTAGTTTACTCCGCTCTCCAAAAGAACGCCGTTGCTGTCAAGCAGACCGAAATCAACGCCCCAGGTATTTATTCCTATACTGTCAAAGCCACCGGCAAGCTTTGCTTTTATTAACCCTTGCTTAATCTCGTGAAAAAGCCTCAGCGTATCCCAATACAGAGTTCCATTCAGAAACACAGGGTCGTTTGAAAATCTGTGTACCTCAGAAAGCTCAATGCTCTCTCCGTCGAAAATTCCAAGCATTGCACGACCGCTCGACGCGCCGAAATCAAATGCCAATACTCTTTTTTTACCGCTCATCTAATTTCCCTCTATTTTATATTTATTATTCAATTTTCTATTTCTCATTTTGAATACTTCTTATATCCGGGATGCTTTCCTGTCACTCCGTACTGAGGACGCATACCGATAAGCCTGTCAATATTCTCTCTTGATATATCCTTAACACCGCCTAGCAGCCTTGCCGTTAGAGAGATCTTAGCCTGCAGCTCCAGCGTTTCCATTCGGTAATATGCTGTAATAAGATCAGCACCGACCGTCAATGCCCCGTGATTTTCCAACAGCATACAGTCGTGCTCCTGCAAATACGGCTCTATAGCTTCAGGAACCTCATAAGTAGACGGTGTGCCGTAAGGCGTAAGCGGAACAGAACCTATCGCGATAACCGTTTCGATCATACAGTAATCGTCCATAGGCAGCTGCGCACAGGCAAAGCCTGTCGCTGTAGGCGGATGGGCATGAACTACCGCCCCCACATCAGGTCTGTCGTGATAGCATTTTAAATGCATCTTAACCTCAGACGACGGACGCCAGCCCTCTGCTGCATCCAATATATTAAACTCATCATCTATCAGCCCTATTTTATCAGAAGTGATAAATGCCTTTGAAACTCCTGTTTGCGTAGCGAGATATTTTCCCTCGTCAACCTTTACTGTTACGTTACCGTCATTTGCGGCTACCCAACCCTGCTGCCACATTTTGTGACAAACGTCAACTATTTGCTCTTTAATATCCTCATACATAAAAATTACGTCCTTTCAAAATTATACACTAATATTATACTTTATTTTATACTGATTGTCTATCAAAAGACTGTTACTTCAGCATAGAAAATTAACCAATATTTTTGTGAAATATTACAAAAAATACTGCAAAATAAAATTTGCAGTATTTTCACACTAATTTTTTTCATGACTTAAAAATTTGCGTATTCCTTTATTTTTATGAGAATGTGAGAACTCCTTGTTTAAGTCCTCCATTGATTCAAGACTGCCGCTTTTCTTCGTACCCTCAACGAAGTCAATAGGAACAGTAAATAAAATACCTGTGTTTGGCTTTGACAGATCCCCGACCGTGCTGTACACAACTCTTCTTGCAATATCAAGCTGCTCGTCTTTTATAACAGAAATTATAGTCTTATTGTCCTCATCGGTCCCGCTGCCGGCAAAAAGAGACCGAATAGACGAACTGATAAGACTTGATTCCATTTTAGACAATGTCATAACAAGCCCTGACGAATCAATTATCGTAGCGCCGCTTATTCCCGCAGATGACAGTCCTTCAAGCAGGTATTCAAGCGACTCCGTTTTATTCAGTATCAGAACCATAAGTTTCATAAGGCTGTATCCTCCGCGGTGATTTAGTTTAATGTCTTAATTGTTGTCATTGAGCCACCTTAAACTCGGTTTTGACCTGCGTCAGAAAGGTTTCGTCAAAGGTGAATTTTTCATTATCCGACCATGTTCCCGTAGGGATAAGCACATTGGCAGGATTATCAAAATTATCCATAATGTAATAATAAAATTGCTCTGTTTCCTGAAAATCATTCACATTAAAGTTCTTTTCGGACGATTCTTTAAGTAAATTTGAATATATATAATCAAGGTTATCTCTAGTCGTCTGAAGTTTAAAGCCGCTGTTGATCAGGCTCTTCATAAACTCTCCTGCAACCAGAACATTCTGTGCATATCCGCTCTTGTATTTCGGATATGTTATAAACATTCTTATTTGAGAACCCTCTAGTGAAATTTTATCTCCCTTTGAATAATTTACTATATCGTCGGAGTTTTTATCGACATAATACATATTTTCCTCCACCTCATATGTAATGCTGCCGATATTATCGCACAAATTTTCAAAGCAGGTCTGCCCCATAGACATATATCTGTCAATGCTTATTCCAAGAGTCTCAGACAAAGCCTTTGCGGTTTCTGACGCGCCGCTTGCCTGAAAAATCTGATCTATTGTCTGACCGTTACTGTCAGCCGACGCCGTCGTATACGGTGACAGAGGAACAAGCATAATTTTTCCGTCAGCAGGCATAAATCTTGCAAGCATAGCTGTTTCCAGTTTGTTTTTATCGTCCTTTACCATATAGAAAAAGGTCTGATTATCTTTGTCTGTGGGGTTGCTGTCCTCCGCAACAGAAGATGTTGACTTTTCCGGTTCCATCACCATTTTATTCATCAGACCTATTGCAATCGCACCGAATATAATGATAAAAACAACCATCGTAGAAAAATAAACAAGTGCAATCGACGCCTGAGATTTCCTTTTTTTATTATTCTTATCCATAGAAACTCTCTCCTAAAAACATTTTCTTTAAAATTATATTTTATACTTGAAACTTGTCCTTTTAAGGTGTAAACTAAAATAGGTAATTTACATCTC
>CANRKQ010000135.1 GCA_947631265.1 uncultured Clostridia bacterium
TCTTTTTAACCTTTGCATTCTTCATGCTTTTCTTTAATGAATATTTTACTTCATATTTAACTCCGCTTATATTTTTCGGTTTTACTTTTAGTTGTATCTTCATGCCATTCTTAAATGAAGTTTTTCTTTCATAAGTAGACCCTTTTATCTTTTTCCATGTTACTTTTAGCTGTTTTGTCTTTATCGGCTTGACCTTTACCTTTTCTACTTGAGACGGCTTTTCAATTAATTTATTTGCATCAACATATGTCAATTCCTTTGTTGAATACGTATCAGGGATTTGTCCGTCCTCAGGTCTGGAAGTCAACTGTACAGTTCTTATAGTAACTTTTTGTTTTGTTAAATCTACACCCTTAACATCGGACTTTTTTAGTTCTATAATATCAGAGAATACCGCATCATTACATGTATTTTTAACTCCGGAAGTACGTGTATATGAAACATTAATTATACCATCATTTATTGTAACACCATTGTTTATAAAAGTTTTATATATTGATCCAACACTAATTATTGAATTTATAATCAATAGATTATTATTAAAAAAACTTTTACTCTTATCAGTAAAACCAAGATATTTATATGTGTCATAATTATCTATTACATAATATAAGTCTTTATTATAATATTTCTTATTTTGAAGTCCATTATGATGAGTAATATTATTATGAACCAAATAAGAAAATTTTAATGGAATGCCACTGTTCCTTGTACTTTTATAACTAATTGTCTTGCCTTCTGCCGTTGAAATCATTGCAAGCGACATTATAAATATAACTAGCATAACTAATATAAATATTAAATTAAAAACTTTTTTCATATTGCTACCCCCCTTATCATTAATACCAAGCTATGCCAAATTCATATGCATGGTCAGATGTATTTGTCATATTATTAAGAGTAAATGTAATCGTATCATTTGCTGAATTAAAGACAACTGCTTCTGCTGAACTGTTATAGATTTCACTAAACAGTGTATCATTAGCTGTCCAAATAATTAAATCAAAATTACAATTACCAGCTGAATTTGCATCATTTACATTTGAATGCTGATCTCCAGCAATATACGAAGATATAATCCATGATACTGCTAATTTTGAAGTATTTGTTTCTCTTTTAACATAATCAATATCACCAGTAAAACTATCACTACCATATACACGTTGATACATATATCTTTCTGTGCTAGCAATTACAATAGCCTTAAATGCATTAACTACTCCCGAACCTTCTTTTGCAGTTAATCCGTTCGCATAGTTTTTGCCGCATTTTCTATCGCAAGAAGCTAAAATTATAGCCTTTGTTATTTGAGGGTCAAATGCCAAGCTAGGATTTGATTGAATAACCTGTGCACAAACACCTGTTACTGCCGGTGTTGCAAAGCTTGTTCCACTATAATTACATTTATCACCAAAACCTTCAAGAGTCTCTTCTAAGACATCATTATAAGCAGCTTCACAGTCCGGCTTTGCACAGCCTTTTGTATCCCCATTGGCATAACAAGTATTATTGTGAAATGTATCATCTGAGTATTTTTCAGTATTTTTCGTATCAATTCCACCTACAGTTAGTGTATTATAAGCTAAAGAGCCTATAGGACAATTTTCATCATTGTATTTATCTACATTCCCTGCCGAATTTACTATTAGAACATCGTGCATATAGCTAACATGGTCTAACCATTTTTCAAATTGAGTATAATAATCAGTTTCTCGTTTGCCAAATACTAAACTCATATTTATTAATGAAACACCTTTTTCTATTAGCTTTTCTATTGCTTCTTCATCAGTTTTATCATCTCCATCCCATGCATATACTTTAGCTTTAGGAACTACGCCATAATCTCCAGCTAAAATTCTGGTTACCTTTGTCGCATGATAATCTTCATAATTATAAACTTTGTCAAGTACTGTAATATCTGTATCTTTTAAATCATAATAATTTTTATAAACTGCATCTCCATCATAAACACCAATAGTAACCCCCTTGCCTTTAATACCAATTGTACCTGTAGTAAAATCAGCTCTTATTGCAGACTTCCATGCTGTAGTATAATAAGAATCCGCTGTTGCTGATATTTCAGCCCCGCTTATATCGCTGTCCGAAGTGATTTTAACATCATCATGTATATCAATGCTTTTTACATCACCTTGTATAACAATATCTTCAATCTCATCCTCTGTACATTCAGTAATCACCATAGGAGAATAACTGCTTACAAATTCAACATCAGTTTCATCAATACCTGTTTGCTCAACATACTTTGCATTTTGTTTGTCATACAATTCTTTTGCAATACTGCGTTCAGCCTTTATTCTTTTATTAACTAAACTCTGAATATACTCTCTTTTACTTTCTGTGTTCTTAAAATACTCAGGTAAAAGAGTTTCTAATTCTTCATCTGAGGCATTTTTTAACTCCTCCGAATTAAGATTTTTACTTTCTAATTCTCTTAATTGCTCAATCGTCATACCTGTTTTTGCATCAACCTTTTGTTCAAGATATTCTTTGCTTATGTTGTCTTTTAATTCTACATAAATTGGAACAGTTTCATTTGTTTTTAAATTGTCCAATTCCTTAAGCAAAACACTTGAAATCTTTTTTTGCTTTGTTAATTCAAGAGCCTTTACACTATTACCATATGTACTAAAAGATAATGTTGTAACTAACAATATCGACAATGATAATGAAATAATCCCTTTAATTTTTTTCATAACTATCCTCCAATTTTTTAATATTTATACAAAAACTTTTGTATATTTTAACTATAATACATTTTTATAAAATTGTCAAGTAATTTTCTGGTTATTTGCAAAAATTATAAAATAATAGTAATAAAGAAAAAACCTTTCCAAAATCGGAAAGGAAATTTACAGTTCAGTATATTATTTTTATCTATCTACAGAATAATAT
>CANRKQ010000136.1 GCA_947631265.1 uncultured Clostridia bacterium
ATGACAGATGATTTAAAAGCAGGCTGCGAGGCTGTTTTTCCTGATACTGACGGAGATGATTACGAAATTCTGCTTGACAGCTCGCAGACTAAAAGGGTTCCGCTTACTTTTGGAAAAGACAATGTAAACTCGGTTATTCTTAGCGATGACAAGAGAAACTGCCTTATTGAAGTTACGGCTGACGGCTATTCAAAGGGCGGAATACATATTCTTGTGGGGATAGATCAAAGCGGAAAGCTTGCCGGAACTGAGTTTATAAGCTGCGGCGAAACTCCGGGTCTCGGCACTAAACTTCGTGACCAAAAAGCAATTTTCAGCGATAAGTTTATAGGCTTTACGGCTGATGACAACTTAGATGATGTAGATAATGTTACAGGGGCAACTTATTCTTCTAAGGGAATGAAAGAGGCAATAAAGACCGCACTTGAAGTATTTGAAAGCAACAAGGAGGCGATTTTAGGTGAGTAATTTAAAAGACCTTACTAAAGGCTTTGTAAAAGAAAATCCTGTGCTAGTCACCTTGCTTGGAATGTGTCCGGCATTAGCTGTAACAACTATGGCGTCAAACGGAATAGGTATGGGTCTTGCTACCACTTTTGTTCTTGTCTGTTCTAATCTTGTTATATCGTTGCTTAAAAAGGTTATACCCGGAGCGGTAAGACTTCCCTGTTACATTGTTATAATAGCGGGCTTTGTAACTTTAATAGAATTTCTTTTAAAGGGCTATGTTCCCGCGCTTTATGACAGTTTGGGAATTTTCCTTTCTCTTATAACGGTTAACTGTATAATACTTGGGCGTGCTGAGGTTTTTGCCTCAAAGAACAGGGTTATACCGTCTGTCTTAGACGGCTTGGGAATGGGACTTGGTTTTACGCTTGCATTATTCCTGATGGGCGCTGTCCGTGAAATAATAGGCACAGGCTCGATATTCGGGATAAGCATACCTTTCATTTCACAAAACCCTATGAGCGTGTTCATTATGCCGGCAGGCGGTTTTTTCACTCTGGGAGTTATCATAGCTGTTGTGAATAAGCTAAAAAAGAAAAAACCGCCGAAGGAAATCGGCTGCTCAGGCTGTCCGAATGTAAATTCCTGCTCCTTGAAAACTGAGGAAGGGAGATGCGAGTAATGTTAAAGCTGATAATTATTATGGTATCGGCTGTGCTTGTTAATAATATTGTGCTGTCGCAGTTTATGGGAATTTGTTCTTTCTTAGGTGTTTCAAAGGTAATAAAAAACAGCCTGGGAATGGGAATTGCCGTTATTTTTGTTATGCTATGCGCAACTGCTGTTACATATCCTGTGTATAAGTTTATTCTTATCCCTCTTGAGGTCGAATATCTGAAAACTGTTGCTTTTATTCTTCTGATCGCAATGTTTGTGCAGCTTGTTGAAATAGTCTTAAAAAAGACTATTCCTCCCTTGTATAAAGCTTTGGGAGTTTATCTTCCCCTTATCACAACCAACTGTGCGGTACTAGGCGTTACCATAACAAATATTGATGAGGAATATACCTTTATTCAATCAATTACAAACGCTTTGGGAACAGGTATAGGTTTTACTGTTGCTATATTGCTATTCTCTGGAGTGCGCTCAAGAATAGACGCTGCGTCAGGAATACCTGAAACATTTAAGGGGGTTCCGTCTACGCTGATAGCGGCGTCTATAGTGGCGCTGAGCTTTATGGGGTTCGGAGGTTTATTCGGATAAACTAAGAGAGGAGGAAATGCTCTGTAAAGAGCAGCTTGATAATGATAAATTATGTTTTACCAATGCTGATTTTTGCCGGTCTGGGCTTGATCGCCGGAATACTGCTTACAATTATTTCAAAGGTATTTGCGGTAAAAACAGACAAAAGACTTGAAGATGTGCAGAACGCTCTGCCGCAGGTTAATTGCGGAGCCTGTGGATTTTCAGGCTGCAACGACTATGCTAACGCTATTGTTAATCACGGCGAGGCAGTAAATAAATGCAATCCCGGCGGAAAGGAAACAGCAAAGAAAATCAGCAGTATAATGGGAAAAGATGCGGGCGATATTCAGCCTGTTTGCGCGTTTGTCCATTGCAGCGGAAACTGCGACGCATCTCCGTCTAAATACGAGTTTGATGGGATAAGCTCTTGTGCTGCGGCTAGCAGATTTTACGGGGGTGAAAAGCTTTGCACAAACGGTTGTCTTGGCTTAGGAGACTGTATGGCGGTGTGTTCTAACGGTGCGATAAAGATTTGTAACGGCGTAGCGTTCATTGATGAGGAGCTTTGTACCGGCTGCGGTCTTTGTGCAAAGGTATGTCCTAAAAAGCTCATTACGGTAAGGCGCAAGAGCCAGCGTGTTGATGTTGTATGCCGCAGCGAGGCTAGTGCAAAGGCTACTAGGAAATTATGCAAAAACGGTTGTGTGGGTTGCAGACAGTGTGAGAAAGCGTGTCCGTCGGGCGCTGTAAAGGTAAAAAATAATTTCGCAAGCATTGATTACGACAAGTGTTTAAACTGCGGAGCGTGCGCAAGAGCCTGCAAATTAGGTGTTATCAGATTAAAGTAATAAAAAAAACCTGAAAGTCATAACGATTTTGACTCTCAGGTTTTTTTAGTCGGCACTAAAATTTTTTTGATTTTACAAGCAAAATATGACATTCTACCGAGCTTTTTAAACAAGTGTCGTTTTTTGTACTAATGTTGAAAACTTTAAAATCTGTTGTTTAAAATAAAGCCGAAAATAGGAAGTTTCTAACACTTTCAACAGAGTTTTCAACATCAGGACGTGTTTAAACATACTTTTTAGACGATTTTGTTAATAGAATGTTTACATCTGGTTTGAAAAAAATAATGAAATATGCACATATTTTTTTCTTATAATTGTACAAATAAACTATTGACAAGTACATATGACTTCT
>CANRKQ010000137.1 GCA_947631265.1 uncultured Clostridia bacterium
TCCACGGTGAACAACATCGTCAGCCTCCGCAACAACAGCGCGACGGTCGCCACGGTGAAGAAGCTGTGCGACGGCCTAGACATCGGCATTTCCGAGTTCTTTGCCTCCCCGCTCTTTGACGATCTGGAGCAGGAGATAAAATAAGCCTTACAGGAGTATCATAAATGGACAACATTAGTGCGTTGATTGAGGCGCTAAGGGCAAAGAAAGTTTTGACAGAGCTGGAGTCCGATATATTAGAAACTACCAAAGAGCTTACAAAACATCCGTTTAACAGACTGTCTGCTGAGTTGCGAATGGGACTGAATTATACGAAATATGCTGACATCTTTGTTGCAATCGGCTCCAGCAGCGGAGGAACGGCACAGCCTAGTTATACCCTCAGCGATCAGGAGATACATGACAACTTGCAGCAACAGCTGCTCATGCTTGCGTCGAAAGAATGGGAAGCGCAGAAACGCAGTTAACCAGGATGTAGGGCTTACAATACAAAACGCATGTCTTCTATAAATCGAATAGCTTTTTAGATAAATAATCCCGGCCAGACCGCTTTATCTGTGTCTGGCCGGGATTACACTAAAGATAACTCCAATATACAAATTGTGGTTTACGGGATATGAGAGAATAGAATTCTCCTGAGTTATTGTTGAAATAGTAGTTCCCGCAGGGTTTTAGTTGCAGCCTGAATGTCTGCTCACTCTATGCCATCGGTGTTCATTTCATCCTTGTGCCGATACAAGAACCTATGGGTTTCTTCATCGTTTGCAACCCATTCGTCATTGTAATGACTATCTGCCCATGATGTTTTCCCGCTGGCCCTTATATGTAACTTTCCCTCGGAAACCTTGTAAATGCGCTCCTCTCTGGAATTATTACCCTCATAATAGGTTCTTTTTGTAAAGCCATCGTTCTGATCGAGAAGCTGCTTCTGCCTTGCCTTTGTAAGTCTCATCGCGTTTTACCTCCCAAAATCAATTTCTTTTTTACTGAACAGAGTATTGTCACCCAGTTTCTCATGTTTCACCTTTGCCGATCCTCTTCTGTGCTGCTATCCCAGCCAAGAGGACAATAAGATCGTCTATTGGCCCAGGGCACAGATCCAACGGGGATACGATGTACAGAAAGACCAATGCAAGCAGCATTCCTTTTGCGACGCCATTCATTTTGTTTTACCTCCTCAACTTTAATGATATTTTTGTTGCGGGATCAAGTTGATTTTTGCCCCCCGCAGAATGGCCGCTCAAAGTTTCTTCATAAACCACAGACCGCCGAGGAAAGCTGGCACAGCAACGACAGCTGCACTTGCAACACGTGTTATCTTCTTTTTCCAGCCAGCATTGGGGATGCTGTTTGTCTTAAGTTTCTTGATCTGCTGGGTGATGGGCGTCTTATCTGTGTCCTTTTCCTGCTCAAATGTGCGGATATCTGTTTCCTCTTTTCCCTGTGCTGCGGATGCCTCCTCAATGCGTGCCATCAGAACAGCGTAGTCCTCTATAATCTCGTTGCAATTGACCGGCGAGGGCGCCTTCTTGATGATGTGGTGTGCCCTGATGGTCTGCTCGATGTTCATGATCTGCTCCGATGTCAAACTGTCTTCTCCCGCAGTGAACTCCTGAATCTTATAAGAAATACCACCACCGCAGCAAACCAGGACGCCATTGTAATGATTCTCGACCGTTACTCTTTCGTCCGGGAACATCAGGATGCTCTGATAGTGCTCCGGAAAGCTGTCGCCTATGTACTCCTTCAGCAGCGCCTGCTTGATGCTCATCCGTCCGGCAAGGTCATAAGTGATCTCCCGGTCATCATTCTTTTTCAGAATGCCGTCCTGTGTGATCACTACAGAAGACCCCCAGTTCTTGACCTCTATCACGAACATCCCATAAGGTGTGATTACGATGGCATCGTACTCCGCTTCAGCGTCGTCATCCTCAAGCTGTACGTTGTAGAGAATCTTCGCACTCTTGTCAAGTGATAGGAGCTTCAGCGTCTTTCGGGCAACTCTTTCCCCATTCAGGCCCTTGATGTAACTTCCGATCGTGTACCCGAGATTATTCAGGTTTCTCTTGAGCCGGAGGAAAGTGCTTGTCTGATCAAGACCATACTCTTTTGCCAGCGCCTCGAAATGTACCAGGAGATCCTTATCTCTCAGGTTCTCAGCGTGGGTCTTTTCAAATACTCCCTTGGCAAGGGCACTCTGGAACTCTTTGAGCACGTCCACAAGTTGTTGATTTGTGTACATCTCTCCTGTCCTGGTTCCAAGTCCGTTTAGGTTTGCCTTGATCTTCTCAATTCTTTCGTTGTTCATGATGTTTTCCTTTCGTTTTTGTGGTTGTATATTTATTATCAATGTTACTTTCTCTTATGCTGTCTGTCGAAGCTAGAACATATGGTATGTACTCAGGGTGGTATCTGAGTTTTTCAGTAAGACGAATTGTAAGTATTCTTTCTTTTACAGTCACCTTATACCGCCTCTCGTTGTAGTCGTAGCTTCTTATGATGCTAGAATACTCTGCTTTTGCCAAATTCACCATAACAGCAACTGCAAAATAAGCACTAGCTTTTCTGCTCCAACTGCAAAAAAGGCACTGTGGCCAATGTCCACAGTGCCTTTTAAGATGCTATCTTTATATTGCTATTTCCTTCGTGCCTTTGCTTGCGCGTATGCGTCCATATCAATATCACCACGAGCAAGCTTTTGCTCTACCCACAACTGTAAAGTTTCGACGGTAATGGATATCCGCTCGAGATTCTCCTGGATATGTATGAAGTCATCGACCTCATCTGCCGTAATGATCCCATCAGCCGTTATTTCAATTAAACGCTCCTGCTGGTTTTTGACAGAGTTGAGAGATGCAAGCACTTCCAACACGATCTGAGATAA
>CANRKQ010000138.1 GCA_947631265.1 uncultured Clostridia bacterium
GCCGATTATGTTGATCTGATAGATAAAAAATCCAATATTTCCGGAGCATTTATCGGAGGAGTTATTCTGGCAGCTGTCACGTCTCTGCCTGAGCTTTTCACATCATTTTCGGCAGTTGTAATTGTCAAAAACCCAAGTCTTGTTATCGGAAATATTTTAGGCAGCAACCTTTTTAACATTACTATATTCGGAATAATAATGGTCATTTGGGCTAAGAATTTCTCAAAAGCAACTGTGGGAAAAAGTCACTTAAAAATAACATTGTTTTCGCTTTTCTTGTTTGCACTAATGTTCTTTGCGGTGATACTCGGTCTTGATTACAGCATTTTCAATATAAGCATTTATTCTTTTATTATAATTATCACCTATATAATTTCTATTAAATATATGGCAAATGACGAAAGCGACAACGACGAAACAACTGACAATCCTCTTACTATAAGGCAAATTGCCGTAAGATTTATTATTCTTGCGGTTATTCTTGTATGTGTATCAATTGCAATAACCTATGTAACCGACATCTTAGCAGAAGGCTTTAATCTGGGCGCAACTATAGCAGGAGCGTTATTCTTGGGAATAGCAACAAGTCTTCCAGAGCTTACATCTACCTTTGCTCTGGCTAAAAAGTCAAACTTTAACGCAGCAACCGGAAATATCCTCGGCAGCGGAGTATTTAACTTTACCATTCTCTCTATTTCAGATATTCTTTACCGGGGCGGTTCGGTATATAAGAGCAAGGATTCAAGCTCACTAGTTATATTCGGACTGATTGCCACATTTATTACAGGACTTTGCTTGCTTTTAAAAAACAGAAAATCAGATAAAAAAACAAATTTAAGTATGGTTTTCAGAATAATGGGCGTTCTGATTGTAATCTGCTATATTCTGTTTATAGTATTGTCTTAGCGGGAGGGAATTAACTTGGCTGACAAAATATATGATAACCGCGAGCTTTCGTGGCTTAAATTCAACCAGCGTGTTTTAGAGGAATCAAATGATAACTCGGTACCGCTATTGGAAAGGCTGTTTTTTTCCTCGATATATTCGAGCAATCTCGACGAATTTTTCATGGTTAGGGTAGGTTCGCTGCACGACCAGATGCTGATAGACGACGATGACCTAGACGGAAAAACCAAAATGAAACCGTCAGAACAGCTGAACGCAATTTTCAAAAGAGTTGCACAGCTCAACATCAAGCACGATGAGTATTACGAAAAGCTATCTGATGAGCTTAAAGAAAACGGAATAAAACGTGTAAACATCAAAGACCTTTCAAAAGAAGACAAGGAGTTTGTGAACAGCTTTTTTAAATATGAAGTAAGTCCGTTTTTATCTCCTCAGATAGTAAACAAGCGGCATCCCTTTCCATTTTTAAACGGCAAGGACATCTACGCTGTCGCACGTCTTACATCGAAGTCAAATATCGTACTCGGGATAGTGAATACCTCAGGAGTTTTCTCAAGGGTTTTATTTCTGCCCGGTAAAAAGAAAATAAGATATATTTTAGTTGAGGATATAATTCTTCACAATGCAAACAAGATATTTGCAGACTACAAAGTAGAAGAAAAAAGCCTTATCCGCGTTACACGAAATGCTGACATTGACGTCAAGGAGGCTCTCTTTGATCAGGAGATGGATTTTCGAGGTGCAATGTCAGAGCTTATCAAGAAACGAAAAAGGCTCTGCGCTGTAAGAATACAGCTTTCAAAGGAGCTTTCTGCGTCTACCGTTTCTGAACTTTCATCACGTCTTGACATATCAAAAAAGCAGTTTTTTGTCGAAAAAGCACCCCTTGATATGTCATATGTTTTCACAGTCAGAAATAAAGCTAAGGATAGGTCAAACCTTTTTTTCAACGAGCAGGTTCCTCAAAAATCGCCTATGGTTGACGAATCGATCCCTATGATTTCTCAGATAGATAAAAAAGATATATTCCTGTCCTATCCATATGAAAGCATCAAACCGTTTATCAGGCTCTTGCAGGAGGCGGCATACGATAAAAGCGTAGTATCTATAAAAATCACTCTCTACCGTGTTGCTAAGGCAAGTAAAATTGTCGAGGCTCTGATAGACGCCGCCGAAAACGGAAAAGACGTTATGGTTTTAGTTGAACTTAGAGCAAGATTTGACGAGGAAAACAACATAGACTGGTCAAAGCGTCTTGAGAAAGCAGGGGTTAAGGTAATATACGGTCCAGAGGATTTAAAGGTACATTCAAAGCTGCTGCTTATTACAAGAAAATTCGGCAATAAGGCTAAATACACCGTTCAGGTTGGAACAGGAAACTACAACGAAAAAACGGCAGAGCTTTACACCGACGTCTGCCTTATGACCTCGCATCAGGGAATAGCCGAAGACGCTGTAAATATTTTCAATGCCCTTGCAACAGACAATCTTGTTGAAAGTGCAAATCATCTTTTGGTTGCGCCAAAGGCTCTCCGCCCTCAGCTGATTGATATGATGGACGAAGAAATACAAAAATCTAAAGACGGAAAGGAATCATACATAGGCATTAAAGCAAACTCGCTCACCGACAAGGTGCTTATCAAAAAGCTTATTGAATGTTCAAAGGCCGGAGTTGATATCGAGCTTGTAATTCGCGGTATATGCTGTTTGATTCCCGGTATTGAGGGAGAAACCGAAAACATCAAGGTAGTATCCATCGTTGGCAGATACTTAGAACACGCAAGGTTTTACATTTTCGGAAAAAACGAGGAACAAAGAGTTTATATTTCCTCAGCTGACTTTATGACAAGAAATACAATCAGACGTGTTGAGGTTGCTGT
>CANRKQ010000139.1 GCA_947631265.1 uncultured Clostridia bacterium
TGTTGGTGATAGTTCGAGTCCTTACAGTTCCGCAAATTTAGCAAAATGCATCTATAAAAAACTATTCATTTTTATTGTTTTTTTAACGCGAGATATAAAAAAATCCACGCTAATACGCGGACTGGATGCAACATCACCGTTGCTGGTGCGCCAGGAGGGACTCGAACCCCCGACCTACTGGTTCGTAGCCAGTCACTCTATCCAGCTGAGCTACTGGCGCATTATTAAGTTAATCTAATCAAATTTAACTTAATAATTATATCAAATTAAGCTTAATATGTCAAGTAACTTAATAAAAAATTCAAAGCTTTAAACTTGAATACTATTACATAGAGATTGAAATAAAAAAATTTAACTTAATCTAATTCAATCCTATTTTTCAAAAACCATCATCTGCTTAATTTTATCTTTTATTACTTTAAGTGCAGCTTGTGGATCTTCAACGTCCTGTAATGCTTTCTCCATTGGACAGAGATCTGTATTTGTGCGATTTCTAATTGCTGTAACTGATAAGTCATATAAGAACTCAATTCCGTTTTTTGATAGAATATTGACAGCCTCTTTGCTCATTATAGAGGCATATACTGTATCCACGCCCAGCATTACATAAAGAAATGCCGCTGCCTTGCCTGCAACTTTGTCAGCAACGCAAAAGCCGCTTAAATCTTTTTCTTCACTCAGCCAATTAAGCAGAGGCTTTACACCTCGTTCGGTACTCGTTAGAATAATATCTCCTTTGCACAAAACACAGGTGTACTCTCCGCCTGACAGCAAATCTATAGCCTTCTTTAAATCAGCCTTCATTTTTCATATTCTCCACACGGTAAACAATAAGCGGTAGTAATGCCCACTGAAGTACAATACCGAAAATTCCAACTCCAATACTGCTCCAAATAACAGATATACCAACGCTTTCATTTCCAAATGCATATACCGCTATAAGTATTCCCGCAGCACGAACTGCACGTCCTGCTATCTGAACAATAAGTACCTTTGCTATTGTCGGCATTTTTGCATTTCTGAGAATCCCAGAAAAAAGACCGTATGCACAAAGTTCAAGCATCATAAACGGCAGCATTGCAGCTGACGGCATACCCGATAGAGCAAAGCTGACCAAAGGTCCTAACAAGCCTGAAACCGCACCTGCATACGGTCCGGCTAAAAGTCCCACTAAAATAATCGGCAGATGCATAGGCAAAAATGTTTCTCCAAGAGCTGTGCCCAGCCCCGAAACAGCTCCAAGTAAGTGAAATAATTGCGGAACAGCAACTGCTGCCACTATTGCCGAAACTGCTGCTAAAATCTGAACCTTTGCAGATAAACGTTTTTTAGTTGTTTTTAATACCTCAGTGTTTGTCATAATAAAATCTCCTTTACTTATTTTGAATCAAAAATTATACTTCTTCATTTTATTGCTCGAATTCCAATGCTACCTGCTCCAATAAATCACGTACATTCAGTTTCTGAGGACATACCTCCTCGCATTTACCGCATTTTATGCAAGCTGACGCCTTACCGTTTTTTACCGTATACACTTCGTTATAGTAGAACGAGCTATTCCAGTCTTTATACTGTTTTTTGGCATTTAAACACGCAAACAAATCGGGAATCGATATATTTGCAGGACAGCCCTCAGTACAGTAGCGGCATGCTGTACAGGCAATAATATCCTGTTTTTGTAATACATCGCATACCTTTATTATTGCCGCCATTTCCCTGGCATCAATAGGTTTAAAGTCTGTCATAAAGCTGAGATTATCATCCATCTGAGCCATATTACTCATACCTGAAAGCACTAGCTTTACATTATCAAAGCTTGCTGCAAAACGAATCGCATAGCTTGCATAGCTGCCACCATGCAGCCCATCAAAAATCTTCTTTGCCTCTTCCGGAAGATTTGCTAAACTTCCACCCTTTACAGGCTCCATTACAATTACAGGCTTGTTAAACCTGCGGCAGACCTCGTAGCATTTTCTGGATTGCACAGCAGCGTCATCATAATCGATATAATTAAACTGTATCTGTACAATTTCAATCTGCGGATACTCAGCCAGAATTTTTTCTAAAACCGACGCCTTATCGTGAAATGAAATACCGAAATGCTTAATTTTACCCTCATTCAAAAGCTCAAGACTGGTTTCATAGGCTTTACATCTTTTATATTTTTCATAATTATCTGCGTTTTGTGAATGCATCAGATAAAAATCAAAATATTCAACTCCGCAAGCCTTAAGCTGACTTTCAAATAAAGGTCTTATCTGCTCCTGTTTTTCAAAATAACCAGAGGAAAGTTTATTTGTCAGCACATAACTTTCTCTCGGATAACGGCTTACAAGACAGTCACGTAACGCTGTTTCGCTTTTTCCGTCCACATACATATGAGCTGTATCAAAATAATTAAAGCCAGCATTAATAAAAGCGTCAATCATTTTACTAAATTCAACATAGTCGACCTCATCGCCTTTCATCGGCAGACGCATACACCCAAATCCAAAATTCTTTTCAATATCTTCAATACTGGATTTCACAGCGATCTCTCCTTTTCTTTTAATTTTTCTAGGCAAAATCATTTTAAACATAACATTATCAGATTTATTTTTATTATCCTTTTTACAACTTGAATTCCTATATCAAAGTAAATAATAGTATTTATCTTGCATAATTTATGTACAAAACTGTATTGTATGTATATATTATATTCTGTTACACAAGACCTGTCAAGCAAAAATTTTATGTCTATATTATACAATTTATTCAATTAAAAATCAATAATA
>CANRKQ010000140.1 GCA_947631265.1 uncultured Clostridia bacterium
CTCTGAGGATAAGCTTATTAACTCTCTGAATAAATCTGATTCATCAGATGAATACATTCTAGGTCTTCTCGACTCAATGGGAATTACAGACGACGACTTGGCTGAAATGGGCTATACAAAGAAGGATATTTTAAATATGAATGATAATCAGCTCAGCATTTTCCTTGCAGGACTTTACGGAGAAGACGTTACTAACGACAGCGATTAACTAATAAATCAATGACCGTTTAGGCTCAAAGCTTAAGCGGTCATTTTTGTAACTGATATATTTCAAATTAAGAACATAAATAAAAGCATAAATTCAATAAAAGCAATAGTATAAAATTATATACTATTTTAAAAGCTTGATTTTCCCGATGATGGGTAACTCCTTAGCCTTTTCCTGAACTGCATTTATGATACCTATTATAGCCAGTACTAAAAGCAATAGTCCTACTACCCAAGATATTACGGAAAGGATCTTCCCCAAAGGGTCAGCAATAGAGTACATAACAATTCTTAAAATTGACAGAACAACACTGCATACAACACTTACAATAAAAAGAACTAATCCCTGATTTGAGTGAAATCTTGCAAATTTTGAATTTGGCGCGGCTAACATCGGAATTAAAAACAAAAATGCAATATAAGATAAAGCTGCAAAAGTCTTATTATTTTTTATATCTGCCTGATCGTACTCAGTTGTATAATCAGATGTGTTATTCAAATCTACTATTTTTGAGCCTAAATTTTCAACAGCATCATAAATATTCTTTGCTGTATTATTTGTTTTTTGATTGTTACCCTTTACCTCAGCGCCGCATTTGTCGCAAAACTTACTTCCATCTGGAATTTTATTGCCGCATTGTGAACAAAAAGCCATAGTTACATCCTCCAATTTATAAGTATAGTAAAATTATAGCACAAGCAAAATCATAAGTCAATTTTAATATATATTATTTTTAATTAACAATACAGCATATCTTAAAAGTTGTTTTTGAAAACTTCGTTAACTTATCAATTGAATCATTTATTTCATATTTTTTTAAACGACGCATATATATGTTAAAAATAATAAGGGGAACTTTCTATGGAAAACAATTATTATCCGTTTGTCAACACTCCGCTGCCTTATGAATATGACGCCCTTGAACCATTTATCGATGAAAAGACAATGCACCTGCATCATGACAGACATCTTCAAACTTATATAGATAATCTGAATGCGGTCTTAAAAAAACATACTAAACTACAGAAATTATCTCTTGAACGGCTTATAAAAATCTCCGTAAGACTTCCAAAAAAGATTCAAACCGCTGTGCGCAACAACGCCGGAGGAGTTTACAATCACCGATTCTTTTTTGAGGGACTTACCAACCCTGCTAAGGGTGAACCTTTCGGAAAACTCGCTAAGGCAATCAGAAAATATTTTACCGATTATGAAAACTTTAAATCAGAATTCAAAAAAGCAGCGCTGTCAGTATTCGGTTCTGGATATGCTTGGCTTGTTTTCGGAAACAATCAGCTGAAAATTGTAACTACTCCTAATCAAAACAATCCTATTGAACAAGGTTTATGTCCTGTTCTCTGCATTGACGTGTGGGAACACGCATACTATCTTAAACATTATAACCTCCGTGCTGATTATATCGACGATTGGTTTTGCATAATTGATTGGGATAAAGCAGAGCAAAACCTCATTAATTGCATTAAAAATAAAAAGTAATTAGGTCAGTAGGAAATGTATTTTAAAAGGTTCTGACAGCTCAGCTAAGAGCAATGGAGGAAAGCGGTCTGCTTACACGAAAGGTTTACGCCGAAGTACCTCCCAGAGTGGAATATTCTCTCACCGAGCTTGGGCAAAGCCTTAAACCGATTCTTGACGTTATGAAAAATTGGGGCGAGAAATATAAAGTTTCTGCAAATTAAAACGGCAATCATCAAATTAAGATGACTGCCGCTTTCTTTATTTAACCCAAACTTTAGCTGAATGATGGAGGAGTAACATTTGTGTGCGAAAAACTGTTGTCAGACGGCGAAGGCTCTGACATACTAAAATACATTTTCGCTGCCTTAGTCGTTCCGAAGTCTCGGTTTGAACCTGTTTCCTGTACCTTGTTAAACGCCTCTCTGAATAATGCGTTGTGAGCCTCTTCCCTGTTAAGGAGAAAATCTATTGTTCCTTTTACCTTCTTATCGTCTATCTGTCTGTAGAGATATTCGTAAACTACCTTTGCCCTCTGCTCAGACGCAATGTTTGAAAGTAAGTCAGCACATAAATCTCCCGTTACAGAAACATAATCCCCCGTCCAGGAATATCCCGATGCATTTATAAGCCCCGGGTTCAACCCCAAAAGAACGTGAGTCTCAATTTCACCTGCCGGTACAGATTGAGCGTCCACATCGTGACCGTTCAGCAGATTGATCGTCTCTGCCACCATTTCCATATGACCCAGCTCTTCTGCCGCAATATCAAGAAACAAATCCTTTATCTCGGGATCTTTAATCCTGAAACTCTGTGACATATACTGCAATGCGGCTTTCAATTCTCCGTTTGCCCCGCCTAGCTGCTCCTGCATCAATGCCGCATACTGAGTATTCGGCTTTTCAACTTCTACCGGATGAAATAACTGTTTTTCGTGCTTGAACATATAAACACCTTCCTTTCATTTTGTAATTATTGTTTACAGAATTTCTTTTTATATACATATTATATAAAAACAGCGGATAAACTTTATGTCTATCCGCTGTTGAATTCTCTCAAACACCGCTTAA
>CANRKQ010000141.1 GCA_947631265.1 uncultured Clostridia bacterium
GTCCACTCTGATATATCTCCGTCCACATAGCATATGCTTTTCTCCTCACCTGGGTCAAAGCTCAAAAGTCCGAAAAACTGCTCGTTTGTCTGGTAGTCGCTCCAATACGCCGTATTATCCAAATCGATCGAATGCATAGTGTTCCAAGTACGCTTGAACCATTCATCCTGCCATGTAAACACACAGCCGCCGGCGCAGCCTGCCTGCATAATATCTTTATAGCAGTCGATAAGCGCCTGCCCTTGCTCTTGTTCAGTCATATGACCTTGATTTCGGTTGGTGTTTTTATCCTCCTGAGCCATACCTCTTCCAGTAGTTACGCCAAATTCAGAAATTACAACAGGAAGACTATGATAAGCAGTCAATGCTTTTAAATAAGCAAGATAGGTGTTATAACGACCATAAGAATCTGTGTAATTTGCGTCTGATAAATAGTCCTCAATTTTCGGCCCTTTCATCAGTGATAAACGATATTTAATATTTGCTACACGAGCCGTTCCTAGACGATTTTGTATATCTTCATAACTATACTGGCTTGTGTCCCTCATAACCTCCAAATAGTCAGGGTAATACGAATACACATGATAAGAAACAAACATACCAGAGATAAATGTTTCATCATTTCTTTTAATGTGTTCTACATCTACAGTTGCATACTTCTGCATTGCAACGACTACGCTGATAGGATAAACAAAAGGGTCTGTTGTAGGCCAGTTTGCAAAAGCTATTAATCTCTGCTGCTTATACCGCTCTGTTTCATATTCAATAATCTTATCGCCCAACCGAGCCAGCATACTTTCAAACGGTGTAGCGTCCTCTGTCGTGTGAAGATACTTGCCCGAATATCCTGCTTTATCCTCGCAATTCTGGTTAGTCCATATTACAGTATAGTCCTCCCATTCTACGCCAAGAATATATCCAATCACCCATCGTGAAACATCCTTGCGATAGCTTCCCGAACCTTTATTTTCATATGAAAGAGACAGACTTTTTTGACCGTGAAGGACGTCAACAAGAGTTCGGCAGTCGTCCATAAGCGTTTTAAGCAAATCATCGTCATAAGCATCCATATGTGAAAACAAAGCATAGTCGTTCACCCAAACTCCGTGCAGAAGATACAACGGCTGCTCGCCCTTCTTTTCACGTTCGGTATTATACTTGAAAAACGCATTGTAAAAATCATCGTGCAAAATAGTGTAAACACGAATGGTATTTGCGCCAAGCTCCTGAATCTGACCAAACCACCTAAGATAAGTTTCCTCATCAATGGCAAAGTCGGTCGCCCATTCACCCGGGATACCAACACCCATATCAACGCCCTTAACTTCATACGGAACATACTTTCCGTTTTGCTCTATGTATATAGATTTCTCATCAGTCTTAGTAAATGTGGTGACCGGAGCGTTAGGGTGCAGATCTATATATAAACCAAGACGATAATGAGCTTCGTACCCTACAAAAAATATGAATACAGCCGCAAAGACTATAATAATAAATTTCTTCATTAAATCTTACCTTTCAGTTATTCTTATCTTTAATGCTCCCATCTCTTGTGGCTTGAAAGATGACTGTAATACTTCAATGCGTCAATGTGTTTATCCATCCACTCGCCGCGTTCTCTAAGCCAATTCTGCATATACAAAACAGCTTCTTTCGTGCTGTGCTGATTGCGGTCTTTTTTTTCAATCTCGTCTGTACTTAACTGGTTAGCCGCAAAGGCATTAAACCATCGTTTGTAGTTTCGCTCTACTGCGGGTCCTAACCAATCAATAGTTTCATTAATATAATTTGTTATATACTCATCACTTAGATAGGTTTTACGAAGCTTGTTATATCTGTCAATTACTTTCTGAACAAACGCTTCGTCCATAAACAGCATACAATAGTATCCTGTAGTAGGGAAAATAAATGATTCTCCGTTAAGCAAATCATCACTATAATTATCACAGGAATTATTAAAATCCCATACGCAAATCCTAATTTTTTCATCAGGTTCACGATAAATATATGTAGAAGCTGTTATTGCGTCCTGATTCTCTGTAAACTCATTTATAATATAGTAATCCACAAAGTCGTCCACATCTATCCAATTCCAATAACCATAATCCTCAGTGTCGTGGTCATATGAATATAACGACTTTTCAAACGACGAAACATCTAGTTCAATTTTCTTTGCCATCTCATCAGTAAGTTTAGTTTTTCCCGGATAACGAACAGCAATATCACCGCCAGTCAATCCAATCCTTTCAGAAAAAGTATAAACATCTCTAGTAGTCTCTAAATCCTTGTCGGTTGGACTATCTATACGAAGCAACCAACCTCTTATATCGTTACCCTTAAATGTTTGTACCAATTTTAAACGGCTGTTCTCCCCGTTTGTGATAGTCTCCGTCATAACATAAACGCCTCGATAATCACCGTTTAGAAAAACCTCACAAAAACGCACATTTGGAGCATAATGCATAAGCTCGCCTGATATGTTATACCACATATAATTGCGGACAAGACTTTTATCAAGATACGGTCCGTGTAAAGCCCACTCGTGATGAGCGTCCATACCCATAACTGAAATATCTCTGTCATTACCGTCATCATTAACAAATTTCATAAGATACGGAGACTTTTCAAAGCGACGTGAAGAGTGACCTCTGATGCGAAATAAACTGCGTGTAGTAAAATCCGGCTTATCGGTCAGATGGTTGTTGCCTTT
>CANRKQ010000142.1 GCA_947631265.1 uncultured Clostridia bacterium
AACAAATAGATATTCTCAAACATAACGCATTAAAATTTTAAAAATTGTTAAGGTAAAATTTATTTTAAAACCAAGTAATTTTTTTCTAAAACGCTTGCAATATCGATTATAATGGTGTAAGATATATATATGAATTTTTTTAGGAGGTATATTAATTATGGCAGTAAAAGTCGCAATTAATGGTTTTGGCCGCATAGGCCGTTTAGCATTCAGACAGATGTTTGGTGCAGAGGGTTATGAAATCGTTGCAATAAACGATTTAACAAAGCCTTCAATGCTCGCTAATTTACTAAAGTATGATACCGCACAGGGCGGATATTGCGGAACAATCGGCGAGGGGCTTCACACAGTTGAGGCTGATGATGAGGCAAATACAATTACTGTTGACGGTAAAACACTTACAATCTATAAAGAGGCAAACGCTGCTGATCTTCCTTGGGGAGAGTTGGGCGTTGACGTTGTTCTTGAGTGTACAGGTTTCTACTGCTCAAAGGATAAGAGCCAGGCACATCTTGACGCAGGCGCTAAGAAGGTTGTTATTTCTGCTCCTGCAGGAAAGGATCTTAAGACTATAGTGTTCTCGGTAAACGAAGGCACACTTACTAAAGATGATAAAATCATTTCAGCAGCATCATGTACAACTAACTGTTTAGCTCCAATGGCTGACACTCTTAACAAGTACGCTGAAATCCAAAGCGGTATTATGTCAACGATCCACGCTTACACTGGCGACCAGATGATTCTTGACGGTCCTCACAGAAAGGGCGATTTGAGAAGAGCAAGAGCAGGCGCTGCTAACATTGTTCCTAACTCAACAGGCGCTGCTAAGGCTATCGGTCTTGTAATTCCTGAGCTAAACGGAAAGCTTATCGGTTCTGCACAGAGAGTTCCTGTTCCAACAGGCTCAACAACAATACTCACAGCTGTTGTTAAGGGTGACAATGTTACTAAGGAAGGTATCAACGACGCTATGAAGGCTGCAGCAAGCGAGTCATTCGGCTACAACGAAGACCCAATCGTATCTTCAGACGTTATCGGAATGAGATATGGTTCACTCTTTGATGCAACTCAGACAATGGTTGCACCTATCGGTGACGGTCTGTATGAGGTTCAGGTCGTTTCTTGGTATGACAACGAGAACTCATATACGAGCCAGATGGTAAGAACTATCAAGTACTTCGCTGAGCTTGACTAATTTCTGACTTTATATTAAAGAGCCTACTTATAAAAAGTAGGCTCTTTTTTGTTAAGATATTATTTATTGTTTATTTTCTCACCATAACATAATAACTGCTCTCCCTACCGCCGAAACGGTAATCACCGTTTTTCCATTCTATGATGAGATATTCTTTTCCGCTAAACTTCTTTATCTCATAGGCACATGCATTGCTGTTCCACTTGCGCAGCCAGTAGCCTTTTGTCCATGTGTGCTTGTCATCGCCGCTTATCACCTCGTCGCCATAGACAGCGGTAACATGACCGCCTTCCATGAATTTTATCTCTTTGAAATACGGCTCGTCAACGTAATTCCAAGACCCCTTCGGCGGATTTTTAAATGGCACAAAGTCTTTCTTTGTAAGCTCTATCGGGTCAAAGTAGCAGAACGCTTTCCAACTGCCAAGCACCCTGTCATCGGGGATAAAAGGCTTGTTTATGTCGTCCTTTTTGGAAATCTGTTCTTTTGTGTAATGAACGCTGTCCAGTTTACGAAGAGCTATTGCCATTGTCTCACCCGTTTCGGTGTAGTCCTGTGACTTGAAATCTACTATCATATACAGATCGTCACCACGCTGTTCAAGACGGTAGTTGTTCGCAAAACGACTCTCACCGTCATCAAAAAACAGCTTGCCCTTAGTCCAGCCAAAGCACCAGTAATACTCGCCGTTCGGAAGAAAATACAGATGCCTGTTACCGTCACCCAGAAGCAGGGTCGGGTAATCCTCACCGTTACCATATTCGCCCAACACCAGCCATTTGCCAACTACCCTCTCATCGTTCTCAAACGGTATATCCACATCCTCTATAAACGGCTTATATTTCTGTTCCATAATAATACCTCCATTTTGTATCAAAATTTCGAGATCACGGAGCTGCCGTTCAAGTACTGCCTTGCGTGCGGAAAATATGTCCTTAGTATGTTCATTTGAGTACAGCATAGTGCGTATTTCCGCTAAAGTAAACCCGACCGCTTTAAGCTCAGCAATCCGTTCAAACACGGCTATCTGCGACTTGTCGTAATAGCGGTATTCGGTAAAGCGGTCAATGTACAGCGGCTTGAGAAGCCCGATTTTGTCGTAATGCCGTAAAACAGAGATATTCGTTTTACAGGCTTTGGCAAAGTCTCCTATCTTCATGATCTCAACTCCCATAATATCTATAAGGTACCTTATGTGTATATCATAAACCTGATGTTAAGTTTAGAGTCAATAGGTTTTCAAAGATTTTTGCAAAATTTTTTTCTTTTATTATAGTACATATCAAAGAAAAAGTTAATCCCCTTAAAGACAGATATTCCAAAACATGACATTTGTCCGTGAATTTTATTGCCCACTACTTATTATAGAAGATTATATCGTACTCTACAAGGTGAATGAAAAGGATAAATCGGTTATTATTCACCGAATTGTAAACGGAAAAACCGATTACAAAAATCTATTT
>CANRKQ010000143.1 GCA_947631265.1 uncultured Clostridia bacterium
CATTTTTGTTTCCAGTGCGTCCTTATATGAACAAAGCTGTTCCGCCGTATTAATGTGATTGCGGCAAAGCTCTTTGTAGGTGATACGGTTACGCTCGTTTAGAATCACCATTCATTACTGTTTCCACTTTTCGCCTATTCTCTACACACAAACATCGCCTCTTTTTCGTATTTGCTGGGAAATAGAAAAAGCCCTTGCCTTCTGTAAATGTTCAAAGCAATTCTCTAACATTTTCTGCTCTGTAATCGCTTAAGAAAGCAAGGACTATTATTCGTATTCAGTTGTACCCCTACACCGATTTGTGTAATTTTGGGAAAATAGCATCCAAGTTTTTAAAATGCCGGAAAGAAAATATTTATTGTTTCACGTATTTATCCTTAATGTCATTCCATTTAGGAAAGTCGATGTCTACTCCATAGTGATTTTTATAGCTACGCTTAAAACGATTTTTCCATTGTGCACCTTGAGTTCTTGTTTCGGGGTTTTGATAAATGGTTTCTTCAAATGCAGCAAGATAATCAGTCTTTGATTCAAACATTTTTGCGTTTCCTCTTGTTGTAAACCAATTTCCCGGACGCATTTTCTGAAGTATCCCATTTTTATATTGGACGGTAATAGGCCACGAATCCATTGTTTTTGTAATTTCCCATATCTTTTTGAGCCATAAATCCTTTACAATTACGTCGCCCGTCGCTTCGTCCATTATATATCCAAAAATCAAGAAATCTGTATCCAAATGATAAGGCTTCTCAATGAGTTCATTCACAAATGCCTTAAAATCTGCTATATCAAATGCTGGGCTGGACTCTCTGTTAAACGCTTTTACTTCAAGCAAGTTTTTTGTATGGTCTTTCGGACAGAGATAAACATCAGGCGGCATTTGAGTATTCGGATTAGGTTCAAATTCGACATTACGTTTTAATAGCCAACCTTCAAGCCACTCTTGAAGTATATTGCCGACAACATCTTTCCTTTTAATGATTATACTAACATCGCCAAGGTGAAAACGAATTTGTCCCTTTACAGTCTTTATTTCATCTTCAATTATGAGTTTGTCGTAGATTTCTTGTGCCGTCAATTTCATACCGCTTTCTCTCCTTTACAATAAATATCTAAAGCTCTACCAGATACTGCTTGTATTACAGGAACGACTACTGTGTTACCTAACAAATCGTATCCTTCATCGGTAGAGACATTAAACTTATAATCATCGGGATAACCGAATAATCTAAGACCCTCTCGTAAAGATAGTGGTCTGATTCCATTGCCGTCTGGAACGAAAAGGTGTCGCATATCCATAGCAACAAGTGTTGGAGCTATATCATTAGGTGATAACACTTTACCAACTTCAAAAGACATCTTACCAGAAACGATGTTATAACCAAGTGGAAGATTAGTATCAGGCTCTCTACGATTGCCAATTCTTTTTTTAGGATGTTCTTTACGAACATATTTCTTTTCAACAAGATCCTCCAGCATTTCTTCAAGATTATCGGCATTATAAAATGTGCGAATCATATCAAGGGTAAGAGGCATACCGTCCATCCAGTCAATGCCGTATTCTTCTGCCCATTTTTTCTTACGACGTTCTTTTAGCATTTCATTTAGAAGATTTCTTTGCTCAATACTTACTGGTCCCTTATACTCAATATCCCAACTGTGAATATTGTTAGTGCCTCCTCGCTTGTCCTTAACTGATTTACCATACAACTCTTTGACAGAATAGTGGCTCAAAAGCAATTTAGCAAACCTACTCTTTGAGGTCGGAAGCCCACTTTCTAATATTTGAGAAAGTGTACTTCTCTTTTGAGGAAATTGGTCTAAATTTGAAGCTTCCGTTTTGGTTCCAACAATATAAATTCTTTTTCTATCTTGAGGAATACCAAAGTCTTTTGCATTAAGAACACGCCACGAAACTTTATAATCGAGGGCCTGTAAATGCTCGAGAATTGTTGATAGCGTTTTTCCAATCTTATCTGTAGGTTTCTTTTTGTCGTGATTTACTAAACCTTCAACATTTTCAAGGACAAAACCAAACGGTTGCTTTTCTCTAATAATACGTTCAACATCAAAAAATAGCGTTCCACGAGTATCCTCAAACCCTAATCTCTTTCCCGCAGCAGAGAACGCTTGACAAGGAAAACCTGCAAGGAGAAAATCAAAATCAGGTATAGTTTTCTCGTCTGTTTTTGTAATATCTCCAGACACCTGTTCTGTTGGATGATTTTGATTTAGAACTGAAACTGCATAAGGTTTTATTTCTGATGTGAAAACACAGGTAGCGGAAATTCCTCGGCTTTGACAAGCGAGTTCAAATCCCTTTCGTATTCCTCCAATTCCAGCAAACAAGTCAATAAACCGAATTGTTTTATTCATTGCCGTTTTCTCCTTTTTGCAGATTGAAACTGTTTTTTTATAATAATCCCTTCACTCAATTTGTAATTAGTATATCATAATCCCCTTATTTTTTCAACCCCAACTCAACAAGTTACAGACTTTTGCACAAGTATCATTTAGTAATTTTGTTTACCTCTTTCTACTACATACAAAACTTTATGTTTTCTTTCATAATTCGCTATGTTCTTAGCACCTTCACCTGAGATTTTGGCAGCTACCTGAAATCCCTCCAAGCTCATTCTCACGATTTGTTC
>CANRKQ010000144.1 GCA_947631265.1 uncultured Clostridia bacterium
AATGTTTCATACTAATTAATTATATTATTATTTTAATTGACATATACATTATATTGATTAAAAACATGTACACTTCAAATATCAGGAGCATATCTCATGACAAAATATAAAAATTTTGTAATATATATTCTTATACTTCTTTTTGGTATTTTTTCAGTTATAATGTCCGCTCAGGTTTCAAAAGAAATTTCCGCAGCCCTAAACAGATGTTTGTTTGTTATTATTCCGTCACTTTTCTCATTTATGGTTTTTTCTGATTTAATAATAAAGTCAGAATGTTATAAGATTATTTGCAAGCCGTTTTCTCTAATATCAAAATACATTTTTAAAATGGACAGCGACCTTTTCTTAGTATTTCTATTGGGTAATATATGCGGATACCCTATAGGTTTTAAACTGATAAATAATCTATACGCTCAGGGTAAAATAGGCAGGTTCACAGCAGAAATAATGTCATGCTATTGTTTTGCTTCAGGACCTTCATTTGTAATAGGATTAGTCGGCATTACTATGTTTTCATCAAAGACAATCGGCTTTATTATTTGTATTTCAAACTTCTTATCAAATTGTGTTATTGCAATAGTTTTAAATCACGCTGTTGAAATGCCGAAAATCATAGAAACATCTAACAATAAGTCAAGTGCGTCGATAGTTGATTCTGTTAAGAGCGCATCAATGAATATGTTTATGATTTGCTCCATGATACTTATGTTTGCGTCATTTGTCGGAATATTAAAGGGTCTGAATGTTTTCAGCTTAATTAAATTTGATGTACTCCCCATGCTGGAAGTAACCTACGTTGTCGATATGTATATTAATACTGATTTGATTCCTATAATCTCGGCATTTATTTCATTTGGAGGAGTTTGTGTTTTATTTCAGCTAAAATCGCTTTCTGAGGGAGTTCCTATCAAATACCTTATACTTTCAAGAATACCTGCTGTATTTCTCTCTGCTGCCTTTACCAGAATAATAACAGCAGTATTTAATATAAATTATCAGGCAAGTGCAGTTCAAACATACATAAGCGGTAAAGCTATAGGATTTACTGACGCTAAGAGCTGTCTTCCTGCTATACTTATGGTTATAATGATGTTCATACTTATCTTTACAAAAGAAAAGAACCCACTTAAAAAGTAGGTTCTATGTTTTTTGCGATTTTGATACAAATAGTACTTTCTACGTATAAACTGGAGTTTCAATAAGTAAAATGTGTGATATAGTTCCATAACACCTGCTTAGTTGAACTTCATATTCTCAAAATCGGTGTTAAATTCTTTGGTTACCTCAAGTATCACTTTATCTCCGTCAGAGTTAATCTTGTAATCTCTCAGTACAGGAAATTTTTCACCCTTGAATTTCAGCACCATTTCCTCTGCCTCCTGTTTGGAAGCAAGTTCAAAAACTTCCGTGGTTTTCATCAGCTTTGCCATAGTATCATTCCTTTCCAAGCCCAGCAAATAATCTGTGGTCACCCTAAAATATGCAGCGAGTTGGGGGAGCATTGACAGGTCTGGAGCATTTACGCCGTTTTCCCAGCGGGAAACCGTTTGAACTGATACTCGTAGTACTTCCGAAAATTCTTCTTGAGTGATTCCTCTTTTCTGTCTTAACTCCTTTATTGTCTTTCCAATATCCATAAGTGACCTCCTAAGCTTTATAGCAATATTATAGCAAAGTTCATTTTTCAAAAACAGCACACGGAACGAGACAAAACTTAACGATTGTGCGAATATTGCCTTTAACTTATCCCATTAAAGCAATTGTCTTTTTAACTCTGCAAGAGATTATCTATGTTCCTGATGATTTTGATACAACAGGGAAGAATCTCTATTTTTTGATAAACAGGAATTCATTTTTTCCCCGTTTTGATAAATTCAATTAGTTCCTCAACATCATTAAAGTCATCATAATCGCCATAAATTCCTTCTCGATGATAAACAATGCCTGCTTTTTCATTCCGTTCAAGGCAGTCTAAAAGATCTTTTTCTCCGTATCTTTTGATAAACAAGGTAAACCCATAAGGTTTGATTTTGGACAGCAATCCTCTTCTGCATTCAACTTTACATTCATGACAATGTGTATAATTTTTCTCAATAGAACATTTTCTGTTTTCGCACCAGTCCTTGTCAGGGCATTCTCCCGAATTGCATCCGCTACAATGTTCATTCTCGCTGCATAAGCAACATGCCAATCCACAGCGTGCTATCCCCAGTTCCCGTTTCATTTAATTTCCTCCTATAAATCCCTATTCATTGCGCGAGTATATATCCGAACTTTAATCAGCCATACCAAAAATGTATATAACCCAGCCGTTGCACATCACCCGGCTCACATTTTACACTGCAAGCGGAAAATTATACCGCAAAGGCGCACTTTTGAGTTTTCCTCGGCTGTTGTATCAAACATTGCAAGATTATATCTATATTCCTGCTGATTTTGATACAAACAAAATCCCTCTCTACCACCACATTGCACTGCCCCAAATTGTGCAGACAGTACAAAAACACCCCTCATGGTAGGTAAAATTAAATATTAAGCAATATACTG
>CANRKQ010000145.1 GCA_947631265.1 uncultured Clostridia bacterium
ATTCTGTTACACAAGACCTGTCAAGCAAAAATTTTATGTCTATATTATACAATTTATTCAATTAAAAATCAATAATACATATATATTGACAAGCAGAATATTTAGTGATATAATTATAGTAAATAATGGATATATTCATTATTTTAGTAATTAATAGGAGGAATAAAAATGGTAAAGTTTAAAAAACTTATATCTTGTGTAGCTGCTGCTACCTTAGCAGCAACAAGTCTCTTAAGTGGAGCTTCACTCGGTGCAAGTGCTGATACAACACTTATTACAAATGGAGGTCCTTATGAGGGTGACGCATATTACATTAGCACTTACTTGAGGGAAACCTATTTTAATCAAGCAGGATTTATAATCCAGTTTAAGTACGATACTGTGGGAACACCTTCACAGCCTGTAGAAGGAGAAGACGGAACAATAGATGAGTATCTCGGATACAATGATACTTTTGAGTTTCTGGTATTCGACACATACTGGAACGGCTGGGAAAAAACAACTATAGGTCCAGCTGGTGTTGATGTTTCATCAAATCCAGATGAAATACCTGAAGAAAATCAAATTTACACAGTATATGTACCTATCTCAATAATTGAGGGCAAACTTACTGATGGTTCAACACCATTTGGCATTAATCTTCAGACAGGTGGACAACTTGGTACGTCAGTTGTATCAATCGTTTCGTTAGAACTTGTTTCAGATGGTACCCCGTATATTCAGCAGCCTTTTACTATTTGTGGCGAATGGACTAAAGGTGAGCCAAGTGATATGACAGTTACTCCGGAAGGAGCAGCAAAAGTTATTGCCAATGAGTGGAATATTAATGTATATGAAATTGATTTCAGCGATTGGACAAACCCAACTATTGACGTTACTGTAACATATGCATCAGCACAAGATTATGTTCAGGCTGAAATTTTGGTTCCAAATGGAACAGCTAATGAAGATGGAACTCCTAATTATGAGGCTATTGACCTAAACTATGTAGATGTAGAGGCAGCAACATATACATACACAACGGAAATACCTAATATAACTACATCTTTTATCGCAGCATATGATGGATGCACAGTTGAAAAGATTCACGTGTATGATAATACTGATCAAAATGTTACAACTTCTGTAACAGGAGATACAGCTAGTCAGGTTGCTACAAATATGGGTCTTGCTTGGGACTTAGGTGCTTCGCTTGAAGCAACTGACGAAAAAGGCAATGTAAATGAAAAGGCTTGGGTTAACCCAAAAACAACAAAGAAACTGATTCAAGCTGTAAAAGATGCTGGCTTTAACACAATTAAAGTTCCTATTTCATATCTAAATATGATTGATGAATCTTATGATGAATAAGGCAAAGTAAATTATACTGTTAATGATACTTACTTGGCTAGAATTCAGCAGGTTGTTAATTATGCATATGATATGGGTATGTATGTAGTAATTAATATTCACAATGATGGTGATCCGTTTACTTCTACTAGCTGGATAAATATTGATGCAACAGGAGAGGCATTTGATGAAATTGAAGCAAAATTTGCAGCAGTATGGGAAGATATTGCTACTACTTTCCAGAGTTACGATCAGAGATTGGTATTTGAAGCTGCTAATGAGCTTATGAATTCTGCTGGTAATTACAATGCACCTCCAACACAGACTGAGTATAACAATATAAATGCATTAGATCAGGCATTTGTTAATGCTGTACGTGGAGTGGATGCAGAAGGCAATAATACTACAACTGACAATAATGATGATAGAATATTGATAGTTGTAGGTTACAATACTAATATTAATTTTACTATTGCCGGTTTTAAAGCACCTACAGATCCATCTGAAAATAGATTAATGCTTTCTGTTCATTATATGGATCCATATAGCTTTGTTGGCGATTCATATAGTGGTACAACTACATGGGATGAATATGGTCAATATGGAAAAACATATATGGAAAGTCAGATGACTAAAATCAGCGAGTTTGCTTATGGTTTAGGTATGCCTGTATTTTTAGGAGAGTATGGTCCTGAACTTAAGTTCACTACTGAGAATGGTACTTCAGTTTATAACATACAGTATGTAGCTAATTATGATTATTGGTTAAATTACTATGCAAAGGATGCTGGTAATATTGTAACAGCATACTGGGATAATGGTGTTACAGGTTACGGTGGTACAGCATTATTTGACAGAACTAATAATGTGATAACATCAAATGGTCAGATTATATTTAATGCAATTATGGATGGTTATAAATTATCACAAAACCCTTCATTTCCAAATCCAAGTTTGATACCATCTCCTAATTCTAAATGATAATATAAGATATATTTACTAAATTATTTCCTAATATATTTCTTTAGTTTATTTTCAAAGCAAGCTGTTGAGCATATTAAGGCACATAGATAAAGTCTATGTGCCTTTAACTTTATCATTAATCTTTATCCAAAAAGCAGAAACGCAAAGATACTTTCTTTGGTGGTTATATGTCAATAAACTTGTCAATTTCGTTAAATATGTCAATTGACAAGCCATAAATTTGGTAATAT
>CANRKQ010000146.1 GCA_947631265.1 uncultured Clostridia bacterium
GAGGCACTAGACAGCGATCCTCTTGATCTTCATTACAAAGACGATATGGAGGATTACATTGAAGAAAACGGCGTATACCTCCGCCAATAGCGGTGAGCCACCGCTGGCTCTGCCGCCTTTGGAAAGTTTGTACAATATATTATTTTGACAAACGGCGGATCGAACACTTACATTAAATTAAACATATATCAAACCAAAATCATATCAAGTAAATTTATGTCGGTCTGACTTAATTAATGGCACTATCGCCTCTAAAAAGTTTTTATAATATAATACTTTGATAAACGGCGGATAGAACACTTACATTAAATCAAACATATATCAAATCAAAATCATATCAAGTAAAATTATGTCAGTCCGACTTAAATTAACGCTAGTGCATTTGCACTACAGTAGATCAATTCATTAATGATGGGAGTTTAAAATGGAATTTGAAAGCATAGATGAGTATAAGAGAAAAATCAGACATATTATTGTGTCTGAGAAGGAAATAAAATCGGCTGTAAAAAAGGCAGGTAAAATGATCAATTCCATATACGACGGAATACCCATACTACTAGTAAGTATTCTTAAAGGCTCATTTATATTTTTATCCGACCTATGCAGAGAAATAAAAGTACCGTGTGAGATAGGTTTTATGGCAGCTAAAAGCTATTACGAAGGTACTGAGTCATCTGGAATAGTAAAAATAACAATGGATATTAAGCAGGATATCAGCAAATACCATGTCATTATAATAGAGGATATTATTGACACTGGAAGAACACTCAATGATATAACAAAGCTTATTAAAAAAAGTAATCCGGTATCTCTTAGAGTAATTACTTTGCTGGACAAGCCCGGCAGACGTATTGTTGATTTTAAAGCAGATTACTCACTTTTCGAGATTCCGGATTTATTTGTTGTAGGTTATGGTCTTGATTGCGGCGAATACTATAGAAACCTACCATATATTGCTGAATTTTCCGAATGAATACAGAATACATTTGTTTTAATTCAAACGTATTCTGTGTTTATTTTTATATTTATATAATTTAATTTTATTTATTATTCTACTCAAAAATTTTCTTTAAGAGTAAAACAAATTGATTTTCAGTCATTATATCGCCTCCTTCAATAGTATAGACAGCATTATTGCCCTTTACAATAGCACAATAATTACCGTGATTTATTTTACATATAGCAACTTCATAATTACCTATCACAGTTTTTATCAATTCTTTGAATGAACTATCCAGCATTTTTTCATCATCAGCTGTGATCTCTACGACTTGATTCTTTGACAATTGAAGTAACACATACCCATATAAAACTTTATTTGAATTAGAGAAACTCAATTTATACTTTTTCTTATGTGCCTCTAAAAAGTTCTCTGTGCCATATTGTTTTTGCCATTGTCTTTCTGACACTTCTTTCAATTTCCCGCCAAACTTTGCATTTGAATACGATGATTCGATTTTGTTTATTACCACATTATCAACTGAATCTTTTTCTCTTCCTTTTCCTTGTAGAGTTTCTGTTGTTGTGTGATATACTATTTCATTCACTTGGTTACCTTTATTATTTTTATGTATTTTCTCTTGATAAGAAAAGAGACAGATAACTAACATTGCACATGCTGCTAATACTGCTACAGTATAAATTTTATTTTGTTTTTTATATGATGAATTACTTACTTCTTCTATAAGCTCATCATCGATATCACCTATTGTTTCAAATAATTGATAACTTGTCATAAAGAATGTCCCCTTTCAGATAAAAACAATCTCAATTTTTTTCTGCAACGATATAATACTGATTCAACCTTTTTTTCTGATACACGATATTTCTCGGCTATTTCTTTTATGGTCTTAGCATACCAATATCTTTCTATAAAATAGTACCTATACTCTCTTTTTTGCTGTTTTAGAAATAGAGATATCTCATGCGATAATTCCTTACACTCAATTTCTGTTTCTACGTTATGATCTGAAACAATACAATTTTCAAGTTCTGACAAAAGTAACGAAAAATTATTGCTCTGTCTTTTTTCACTTGTTTTTTTCTTCAAATAATCTATAGATAGATTTCGTATAATTTTCCCTGTATACGCTAGCAACGAATTTGGTCTGGATGGTGGAATAGAGTTCCATATACGCAAATATGTTTCGTTTACACATTCCTCTGCATCTGACATATTGTTTAAAATACGATATGATATATGAGTTAAAATCTTACCATATCTCTCCTGTAGTAAATTCATTCCATTCTCATTTCTGCACCAAAACAACTCAATAATTTCTTTGTCCGTACACATCTCATTTATCTTCTTTCTGAAACTTCATAAGATATCCTTCTATTTATTAAGACGAAAATTACTTCCTTTTCCCTCACTTTTATTTTAAAATATTTATACAAAAGTTTCAATATAAATAAATACCCCCCGGCTACGCCGGGGGGTATTTATTTGCAATATTTGGTTGGTGTAAGTTAATCAACCTTCCATTTTTCAATATTAAGACCAATTCTTTTAGCCACGTAAAAAAAC
>CANRKQ010000147.1 GCA_947631265.1 uncultured Clostridia bacterium
GTTAAATCGGGCAAGAAAAGAGACGTAGGAGCTATTCTTTTAGGCTTTGCAGTTTTGATGTTCGGTATGGATACAATGTCAGGCGCTATAGATCCTCAGGCTGTGCCGGGGTTGACAAATATTCTTACAATGTTTACAAACCCGTTTTTCGGGGTTTTAGCAGGTATTGTTCTTACTGCTGTACTTCAAAGCTCATCGGCATCGGTGGGAGTTTTACAGGCGCTTTCAGCTACCGGTGCAATTAAATTCGGTGCGGCTATTCCCATTATTTTAGGACAGAATATAGGCTCGTGCGTAACGGCGCTGATATCATCGGTAGGAACAAATAAGGACGCAAAAAGAGTAGCGATTGTTCATCTGTATTTCAATATTATAGGAACAGTATTGTTTTTAGCAGTATTTTATATTCTAAATTCGATAATAGATTTCAGCTTTTTAAACGATACTGTAGGAGCGGCTCAGATTGCAATTGTTCACACCCTGTTTAACTGCGGAGTAACCATTATACTGCTTCCGTTTATAAAAGGACTTGAAAAGCTTGCTTATCTGACAATAAGAGAAGACAAGGAAGAAAAGGAAAAGAAAAATACGTTTGCACTTTTAGACGACAGATTTTTGCAGACTCCAAGTGTTGCTTTAGCACAATGCAGAACACTACTGGTCAAGATGGCTGATTTAGCAAGAGAAAACATACGGCTTTCAATAAATACGCTTAGCAAGTACAGTTCAGATGTTGCAAAGATGGTTGAGAAAAATGAAGATATGGTTGACAAGTTTGAGGATAAGATAGGAACTTATCTGGTAAAACTGTCGAGCAGGGATCTATCGGTCAAGGACAGCCAGTCGATAGCTATGCAGCTGCATGTGATAGGCGATTTTGAAAGAATATCTGACCACTCAAAGAATATCATCAAGCTTACAGGCGAGATGAATGACAAGAAGATAGAATTTTCAAAAAAAGCAAGGGTAGAGCTTAAGGTCATATGCAGAGCCGTTACAGATATTCTTGATATGGCGGTTGAGGCTTTTGCAACTCAGGACAATAATGTGATTGTCAAGATAGAGGCTCTTGAGGAGGCTATAGACAAGCTTTGCTTAAAGCTCAGGAACAGACATATAAAAAGACTTCAAAAAGGGACCTGTACAATAGAGCTTGGATTTATCTTTACTGACCTTCTTACAAATTTGGAGAGAGTATCAGATCATTGTTCAAATATTGCGTCATCAATCAAGCAGGAGAAAGACGAATCGTTTGAATCGCATAAATATGTAAGAAAACTTAAGGAAACAGGAGAGGATTTTGATAAAGACGTTGAGGAATATATGGACATATATCATATTCCCAAAAAGCAGGAGAAATAACTTTTAACCTATCAGAATATTACATTAAATACTAAGGAGTTTTTTATGAGCAAGATATATGAAAAGCTTGAGAAGTGCTATAAATCTATACGCAAAAAAACTGGCTTTGTTCCTGAAATTGCGCTTGTACTGGGCTCGGGACTGGGTGATTATGCAGAGAGCGCAAATGTTAAGGCTGAGCTGACTGTTCCGTACTCAGAGATAAGCGGATTTCCTACGTCTACTGTTGCGGGGCATAAGGGGCAGTTCGTTTTCGGTACGGTAAACGGAGTAAAGACGGCTATTATGCAGGGTAGGGTCCATTATTATGAGGGATATGAAATATCCGATGTGGTTCTGCCTGTTCGTTTAATGGGTATGATGGGCGCAAAGGTTCTGTTTCTGACAAATGCCTCCGGCGGAATAAACGAGAACTTCAGGTGCGGAGATTTTATGCTGATCACCGACCAGATCTCAATGCTTATGAAAAGTCCCCTTATAGGAGAAAATATAGATGAGCTTGGGGTTCGTTTTCCCGATATGAGCCGCATATACGACAGAGATTTAAATGAGATTATAAAAGCCTCTGCCGAGGAGCTTAATATAAAGCTCAAAGAAGGGGTATATATTCAGACGACAGGTCCGCAGTATGAAACGCCGGCGGAGATAAGAGCATTTAAAACAATGGGAGCTGACGCTGTGGGAATGAGTACAGCGTGCGAGGCAATTGCCGCAAATCATATGGGTATGAAAGTGTGCGGAATATCCTGCATTTCAAATCTGGCAGCAGGTATAAGCAAAAATCCTCTGACGCATAAGGAGGTTCAGGAAACTGCCGACAGAGTTGCGCCTGAATTTAAAAGACTGCTGACTGATGTTATCGAAAATATATCCGATTATCTCAACACAAAGTAAAGGGAAATAATAAATATGATCAGATTTTATAACGGAAAAATTCTCACCCTGGCTGACGGTTTTGATATATCAGACGGCGAGGTATGGGTTGATAAAGATAAAATATACTTTGTGGGCAATCCGACTGCTGATAAGCTTAGGTCTCAGAGCTTTGACAGAGAGATCAACTTGTGCGGAAATCTTTTGATGCCCAGCTTTAAGAATGCTCATACACACTCGGCGATGACTTTTCTGCGCTCTTATGCAGATGATATGCC